>CAIOOA010000259.1 GCA_903859815.1 uncultured Methylococcaceae bacterium
AGTTGACCGGTACTGCATGACCGCATTGAATGCCGTGCAGACGCGCATTTTAGGGTTGATCGGATTCCCGCCGACAATCTACCAAGGGATTGAAATGCAATCCGGGAAACTGGCCGTTAAAATGGGCGAACCGTGAGTATATTGTCACATGAGGAAACAATAGGTGTCTTGATCTAATCGAAAACTAACGAAAAAAGCAAAGACAAAAAGCTGTTAGTGCGAATCTTGATCTAGTGGTTGACAGGTTGACAGGTTGACAGCGTATAGGGTTTGTCAAGTTTGCGTTTCCGTACTCTTTGTTAAGGGGCGGTTTTCAATGGTTGACCAATTGGACCTATTGGGAAAATCCGCCCAGAATTAGCTCAAAGTCCGTTGCTGCAAATCGACAAGCACTTACAAGTTTGGCTGTTTTGCTCGATTAATTCATGCCCAAGGCTTGGCGTTTAGGTAGGTGGCTGGCAAAGGAACATGGGTGTCGGTGATCCAGATTAAGCCATTTGCATTCCTCATTTCCACGTCACGGATAATTTCGTCGGCTATTGCGTCGTAACCCTTCTTTGCCCAAGCGCCCTCGGCATCCCCTCTGTTGGAGCGATACCCTGATGGGTAAGCTGCCCAAAACTCATCAAATCGTTTCAAGGCGCTTAAATCAGAAGTTTGTGATCTTAGCTCAGACCTTCTACAACGAAACGCGGCCTTGCTACAACGATGGGAGCAATAAACTTTGTTGATTGACCCTGTAACGTTTCCACCACAAAATGGGCAAGTTCTGCGAGTGTCAACAGGGTTAACACGTTTGTTGACTGTTGACTTGTCAACAAGTGTTGACGTGTTAACAGGTGCTTGCGTTAGCAGTGCTTGCAATTCGTTTTTGACAATTTCGCTCAACTTTTCAAGCTGCGAGTGGGTGAAGTTGTCAAGGGGGTTTGGAACGGTGGAAACAGTTGGATGCTGTCCCGGCGTGGTAGCCTCTTTTTGTTTGGCTCGTTTGTTTCGCATGTATTCACGATGATATGCTTTTCTGTCTGTCATGGGTTTAGCCTGTAAACATAGAAACTAATGGTAATTTATAAAGGTCTCCCAAGGAGGGAGCTATGGGCGTTTTTCAGAAAATGAGGACAACAATAAGTTGAAAGCCTTGGGAGGTATGGGTTTCGACCAATTATTTCCAGATTTCCATAACTCCCACCATGGGAGTTATAGGCCATTATCATTCCCACCATGGGAGTAATAAGCTCCCATAGAGGGAGTGATAAGCTCCCTTGAATGGAGTAGTCATTTATTTTTCCGGTTGCCATTTTTGAAAATCGTTGGTTGGTCCGGTGGATGGACAGTTGTACTCTGGCGCACTGGCGGAAAGGTGTGTGAACCTATAACGGCTAGGTTTTTTACCAGCCGGCCCTATACCGCCTTGAAAATTACGCTCTAAAAAGCCTTTTTTTATAAGTTCCCCCAATGCACGGTACAAACTCGCATTTGACCAACCTCGTGATTCAAGCTGGCTAAGAATCGCGCAGATTTCACCATTATTGCCGCCGTTGAACTGCGTTAACATGTCATGCCAGAGTTTGAGAGAATTTGCAGAGAGGGATTTATAGGCCAAGGAATCATAGACAGTCTGCGGGACTTGATAAAACCTTCCGTTTTTGCCTTTGCCGGTCAGTTTCGCTCGGTTTGCCATGGTGCATTACTGCCCCGACGATTCGCAGGGAGGGAGACTTTTGTTTTGAGCTAACCTATCCGCCTTGCTTTGCTGGTGTTGATCTGCCTCGGTAGTATTGGCGAATGTCTGATTGCGGGTTTCCAAGAACTTTACAAGATCGGATTTCAAATAATGCACCCGGCTACCAAAACGGCGGGACTGCCCCGCTTGTACTCCTTCTGTGATTGTGGCTACCTCTCCGCCCTCAGAAATAAACGGAACACCGCCGCCCATGGTTCTATCACGCCGCACGGTGGCAATGCTGCAATTCCTTGCCGCTGCTATGTAGTTTTCATCAATACGGGCGTTTAGAGGGAGTTTCTCCAATTCAGCCAGTAATGCTGAACGGGGTAGGGTCGTGGATTTTCTTGCTTTTGATTTCATGTTATCAACCTGTATGAGTGTTTGTGACAGGTTGAAACTATAGATTATGATATTTGAATCGTCTCCCTACCTAGCGACGTTAGCTAGACCTACCTAGCGACGTTAGATAGACTTATTGGATTCCCATTCTTTTATCCATTTTAGAATGCTGTTTCTATTTATTCCATATTTATCAATCATGGCTTCAATAAAGCCTACATTACCTGTTTTTGTTTTATATAAGCTTTTATTTATCCTCCATTGAAGCCACATTTCTTTTACAAGATTTTTATCTTTATGTTGTCTAGTGAGTCGAGGTTTTTTTGAAATATTCTTCATGTTTTCCCTTTTAATTAATGTGAATAATCCATCAATTTCCCCAAAATCTTCTGCCTTTGTAAGTTCAACTAATTGATATAAAGTTTCAGGTGGAATATACCAACCTCGTATTATTTCTTTGTATTTTATGTGTTTTGTTAATGATTTATTGGCATAGTAAAGAGCAAGCGAATAAGCTGTATGATATATAGATATATTATGCGTTTGCGCTATGTCTATATCACTCGCTAAGCCAGGATCATGAAGTTCTTCCATATCCTCGGGAGCGCAAAGGGCTAACAGGTCGGCAATTTCTTTGCCGGTCGGTAATCTTGGGTTAACTGTCATAAACTATATTTAGTTAAAGTGTTAGGAATATGTCTAACTCAGCCATGTTCATGGAGTTAACCTCTCGCTTGCTTCAGTTGGATGACTTCGGCGGTTTCCTTCAATCCTGCCATCTTCAAAACATAATCAGTGATTTTCTGCATGGGTTCGCGCAAGCGTTCAACGTCTGCCACGATATAACCCGCCGTAACGTCTGCCCCATTAGCGTGATTTAATAGCCGCTTGAGTGCATAAGCCGGAATGTCCAAGGATTCGGCTATGGTGGCGAATGTGCGTCTTAAATCATGAATGCAAAAGGGTTTGCCGCTGGTTTTGGTGACCGCCGCCTGTGCATAGCGAAAATTGCTTATCTTGCGCCCTTGGGAATCTGCAAAAACCACATCGGCAACAGATACCGCCTTGCGCCTTGCCAATAGGTCATAAAGATAGTCCGACATGGGAAGTGTGTGGTCTTGATGGTTTTTCGGATCGCGTAAAGTGAATGTCTTCCCAACCATGTCAACATCTGCCCAAGCCAGTTTTAAGGCTTCTTCGCGCCTCATGCCTGTGAGTAGCACAGTCATAAAATAATCGCGCATATCTTCACCCGGTAGACCAAGCACGGCATTCACCCATGCGCCTAGTTCATGCGATTTGATGACGGTTTGCCGCCTGTCTACCCTATGCCAAGATTTTGTCTGTGACAGCTTCTTGACGGGGTTTCCATCAATGACGGGCTTTCCTTCCGCCGTGGTATATTCCGCCGCCGCAAAATTGAAGATCGCCCTTAAATAACGCATGGCAAGATTGGACCTTGCTTCGCTGTGCGCCTGTCCATATTCCTTGTGGCGTTTTACAACCATGTCCGGGGTGATTCGCGTCATGGGCTTTTCTAGCCAATCGGGATAAACCTCCTTCATGCATCGGCGGATGTCGAAAACGGTTTGCGGTTTCAAGGTGCGCCGTTCGATGTACGTTTCAAAGGCTTCGCTCAATTTCTTCGATTCGATTTTCTTCTTGGCTTTTTCGGCTATCGGATCGCCGCCGCTGGCAATCTTCCCGGCAAGCTCGACAGCAAGCTTACGGGCTTGCTCGGCGGTTAGATCGCCATAACGACCTATGGTCATGCGCTTGTCGTTGCCGTTGATACGCCGTTGCAGGATGAAAGCCTTTGCGCCCGTGGATGTCACCCGCAAGCCAAACCCTGCCATCTTTTCATCCCAATGGATTGAATAGCCCTTGTCCGGTGTCGGCAAGGTGTCTATGGTCGATTTGTTCAAGATCATGTCAGTAGTCCCCGTGTCAGCATCAAAAATCCGTGTAAGCACTATGTAAGCAGTTGGATTGAAACTTGTGCTTACTTCATGGGACTTATTATAGACTTCATGTCATTGATTGCAAGTAATTATTAAGAATTCTTGAGACTGTGTAAGAATGCTTAAAATATTTAGAAATAGAACTGAAAATCCCCGTGTCGGTGGTTCGATTCCGCCCCTGGGCACCAAAAATTTCAAAGGCTTGCAGAAAATCTCTGTGAGCCTTTTTTATTGCGGTAGACCTATGGTAGACCTTTCGCGTAAATTCCTGCCACAATTCGCCTTCAAATTCATTCTTTCTCCTTCAAGCTTTTCCCTGTAAATTCCCGTTTTCAATGAAAACGCTCTTAAGCTCAACCATCAATCGGTCTGTGTTTGCCGAAAGCCAACGTCGGGCTTGTTCGGTTTCAGGGCAGATGCTTTGCACCGTCAACCAGAAGCGTTGTGAATGGTCTGGAATGGCAAGGTGAACAACCTCATGGGTGACTAGATAACGCAACACGAATTCCGGGGCGAGAATCAGCCGCCAATTGAATGAGAGATTCCCAAGGGCGGAACAATTGCCCCACTTGGTTCTCTGCCCCATCACATAGATGGCATTGGGGCATCGGTTGACCTTGGGTGTCATTTCAGCCACCAATTGCTGAATGGAATGTTTGGCCTGTTTACGCAACCAGTTTTCTAGGCTCACGACTGGATCGGTTCTTGATGATGAGCCGCACAATACAGAAATACCCTCCGACCCTAGCTGAACCCGATTTGGCCCCTTCCAAGTTTCCGACCGAAAGACAACCACCTTGGTCGATTCACCACGAAACAGAATTAGTCCTGCTACCTTCTCTGGCCTACGCACTGCCCGGTAGCGATCCATGCGATCCATTTGGGCAATGACCCAAGCCTCGTTTTGCCGCAAGAATTCCCGTGCATTTTCCGCATGTCGCGTGACGGGTAAGATGACATGCACATCGTCAAACGCCACTTTGACCCGCAGCTTTTTGGCCGTTTGGGAATGTGTCAGCCGATATTCGACATTCCGGCCAGCCAAGCAAATACTTTCCTTGCTTGCTGCCTGAATTTGTCGGCGGTTAGCCATCAAGCCCAGCCAATTCGGCCAGCGCCAAATCCACGAATGCCGGTTGTGGATCGTCGGGATTGAAACCGAGTTGGGCATAGGCTGGATTCCAAGATTCTGCCAGCAAGGAATTCCCCACCCGCATCCGTCCGCCTTTTGATCGGCTCCATCCGGGGGCTAAAAGTTGGTGAGTCTGTAGTTGTCCTATCATTTGCCTAGCGCAATCCGCCAGATAGCTTTCGTCTTGGGTCGTGGCGCAACCCCGTAGCACAGTAAATAACTCATATTCTCCGGGTTGAGTAAGGTTCAACCGTTCCGGTTCCGTCTTGGTTTGTGCCAAATCTTCGGCAATGTGTTGTAAGTCTTGTAATCTATCCTCAGTGGCTTTGTCACTGGCATCTTTGCTTTGCTTGATTTTTTGCAAGCGTTCCCCTAGCAAGCGATAGACAAAACCTTGCCCTCCATCTTCGGTTAGTTCGGCGCTCAGCATAGCCTCCAATGCCGCCGCCTTATCCGCCGCCGTGGGCAATTCCTCTAGGTGTCCGGTGTAATTTTGGTCGATCTTGAAAACCGGCAGGGCATCCACCATCTGCTTAAAGCTGATATTTTCTTCAATCAGCTTGCGCGTTTTTGCGGACAATTCTTCTAAGCCGTCTTTGCCACCTTTGCTCTTGCGTCGCCTATGCGCCACAAACACGCCGGACAGCCATTGATAAGTGAAACGGTGCGGATACAAACAAGGGTCAGGAGAAATCGCTTCCCACAGTCGGGACAGGCTCTTGAAGTTCTGTTCAAACTGCTTGGCGGACTCTCCATCCTGTAACTTTCGCAACGCCGCCAGCAAACAGGCTCGCGTGTCCTGAATGGCAATCCCTGCAAAAAGTATCCATGCAACGCTCCACTTCCCCCGGTACGGTTTGCTTAAGCTTATCCCAATCAATCAGTGATTCCTCGCGGATATTCTCGTCAAAGTTCAACGCCTTTTCCAAATTGGCGAACACGCCGAAATAATCCACCACCACGCCGGTAAGTAGCTGACCAAATTTCTTTTAACAGAAAAATAGGCTAACATGTCCAAGTTTTAAACAACTTCATCATTCGACATGTTTCATGTAAAAGACCTTTCCGGCGAAGAGAAAGCGACACTGGAAGCCATGCACAAAAATCATCCCCTCCATGCGCCCCGGATGCGGGCTCACGCCGTTTTGTTGAGCGATGC
>CAIOOA010000260.1 GCA_903859815.1 uncultured Methylococcaceae bacterium
AAATGGGCATCGGACGGTCAACAGTGTACAAATTACTGAGTGAAACTGGCAAGTGATTGCAGCCAGAACCATCGATCTCCAGTAGCCGTTGGCTTAGCGTACGTTTCTGTACCGTTGGACTTCAAACCCCGGGTCTGTCCGGTTTGTTCGGCAAGGCTTGCAATCAATTCGGCTTTGTTCATGGTGATTATTCGCAGTGAGGATATTTTAAGGCCATTGGTGCGCAAAGCTTACCATTGCTTGCATCAGCGAAAAAGCGGCCTGAGGGAAAATTCATATGACATCGCTTAAACCTTAAACCGGCTTGAGAGCATCGTGTGGGTAATAATAGGTTGCCTTTGAACGAGAGCATGCATGATATCCAAACAGTCATCCCCAAACCCCTTCCCACAAAACGTCACATCAGATCATTGTCGCCCTTTGACTTGGAAAGTTGGGCGATCATCCCATAGGGCAAACCCAATCGGCGCGCCCGTTCGGTCATCAGTTGCTTCTGGTTCTTTTGACTAGTCTCTGCCTGTAAAAAACCTTTCCGCCCAGACAACAGGTTTGCTTGTTGATCGGTGTCAACCGCTGCCGACCGTGGCGTAGGCGAGCTAGCCAGAGCCTCCTGCATGTGTTTCCTCCAGATGGTTTTGCTCTCGTCGTCAACGGCCCAAGCCAAAAAGGGAGGGAAGGCAATGCTGGCTTCGACCCGGTCAAATACGGCTTTCGGAATCAGCTTAGGTTGTTCGTAACTGGCATCGACCAATAATTTCCAACTCCGCTGAAGCAGGGGGGCGGACGTTACCGGTGAGCGGCAACGCAGGGTCTCGTCCGGGCAGCGCAAGGAAAGGGCTTCCACATCGGGATGATTGTTCCCAACCAGCCGTCTGAGATTTTCGACCACCGTATTGAGCATGGCAAGGCTTCGGTGGGGGTCGCGTTCATGTTCGATCAATAGCAAATGACCGCCAATGATGCCGGCCAACGGGTCTTGGAAGTTGACCAGCAGCAAGTTCTCAAGCTTCTGGTTCAAAATCGCCCGCTCATCGACCAATGCCACCCTAGCCGTTTCCAGAACCCGGTCATCCGGCGTATATTCGGCGGCCTCCGCCCTTCGCAGCGAACTCATCATCATGCTAATCCTTGGCCTCGCATCCATGGGGATGCCTTCCTCATCCGCAGGAGCCTCTGACGGGACGGTTTGCGGTAAATTGCCGCCGGGTGCTTGGGCCGCAGCGTATTCACGCGCAGGACTGCGCAACACATAGACTTCCAACCCCCATCCTTCCACCAAAACCAGCGTTTGTTCGACGATGGAATTCTGATCCATGCGTTGTCTCAAATAATAAGTATCCGGCTTGAGTGTCAGGGTCAGCACACAATAAGGATCGCCCACTGCTTGGTTGCGAGTGCCGTCCTTGGACAGGTCGGCAGTCAATTTTCCTTTGGCATCGACGATGGTGATGCCGTCCCAAGGCACAAAGCCCCCACAACTTCCCAGTTCACCCGTCCACACGCGAACCATCAGCAACAAGCCTGCCTGTTTGCCTGACTGACCCAGTGCGTGTAGCGATTTCCTGCCCTCTTCCGCTGCCGCTTGTTGATAGTCGTGCTTGGCTGAAGTTCCGGCAAGCGGAGCGACCGTTGCCGGTTGCGGGGCTATCTCACCTAGGTCTTGGGCTGGCAAAATCGAATCTGCCTGACTCAAGGCAATCGCCTCACTGCCCAAAGAGAGGATTGCCGGTGAAGGCGCCAACTCCATCGCAGGGCTTGCCGGGGCAGCCGAAACCACAGATGCCGGAATGTAGTTACGGTCAAACAACACAACGCGGTCGGTTAAAGAACGGCCAATCCGGGTCTTGACCTTGTAAAGGCCAAACGGCAATTTAGTGACGAGTTGCCCCGAGTCACGGTCGACCAAGGAGAAGCGGCTGTCGATGACAAAGATTTGAGCCGTCGGGTCGTTAGGGTCGAATTTGAGGTCGAACATTTGCCTGACTGGCGATGCGATAACGGGTTCCCCGGTTTCTTGAATGGCAATCTTGGCAGGGCCGACCACTTCAAAGCCCTGCCTCAAACCGAATTCCGGGACATCAACAAGGTAAAGACCCGGAACCAAATCCAGCATCTGCGATTGTGCAGAGATGGCCGGCAAATCTTCACTCCTAGGCGGGATGCCCGACCATAATCGTGGGGTTTTGCCGATGGCTGTGGCCGGGAAGGTCAACTCGACACGGTAGTTCAAGGGGGGAATGCCACGGGCGAAGATGAGATCGCTATCTTCTTTGATGATCCAAGGTTCGACCGAAACTCCGGGGTCTTTCTTGTCGGCGGACTGCATCAGGCTTGACTGGGCATTGCGTATCCAATCGGCCAGACTGCGGCCCGTGACGCGCCCGTTGGAATCAACCGCAGCACCTCTCAATCCTTCCAGTAAAGCCCAAGTGAATAGGCCATGAACTTTGCCATTGTCTTCAGGGATGGGGGCTTCCACGGCTTTCAGCGGCCTTTGTGCCGCAAAAGCCACGAATGTGGGGCCAGCCGGCATGGGTGAAACCGTAGACACCAGTTGCAAATCACCCGGCGGAAACGACATGACCCGGTTCATGCAGCAATCCATCCACAACACGAATTCACGGAAATAGCCAGAATCTTGCAGCCAAGACAACCAGTTGGTGGCGTTGACATTATTGCCCGCCCTTGTGGTCGCATTGGCTGCATACAAGCAACCTTCCAGTTGCGAGGGTGAAAATCCATGGCCTGACATGTAGATGTAAAGGCGTCGGCCCACTTGCCTGCCCTTGCCGGCTGCGCTGTTTTGTTGGGCCAGATCATCCAGTCGGTAAACTTCTTGCACCAAACCATCGACGTTAGGCATACCCGTGTTGTCGGAGGACTTCACAATAGAAATATTGTCATCCGGCACTTGGCCTGAGTCCCTCAACCACTGCGCGATGGCATCGACATCGTTTGCAGGGCCGCTTAAATTCAATGGATTCCCACCATTGCCCAGTTTCGGGTAACTCGCAATCCCGATCAAAATTGCATAGTCGTTGGCACTCATGTCATTCGATCTTTCTGGTTTGATCTGGCGGTTTTACTATCTAGGATAGTTTTCGGCAATGAATGCCTTGTCACTCTCTGACAGTTCACCATTGAGTCCGGCGGAAAAATAGCCGTTTTCAGTCCATGTCCTTGGAATGGGGTACATCATGATCGAGACGGGATCGACATCCGTGGCGACAACCTCTCTAGGTCTATATTGTTTGAACATGTTGTTTTCTATGGTCGCCTCGTTCCAATGATTGGGAGGCCGGGACAAGTCATTGATGACAGCGGCTCGGTTCCAGCGAATGCCTTCCTTGGGGTTTTGATGTTCATGGATAAGGCCGACGGCATGACCGAACTCATGCAAGACCACCCGCCGCAGCTCCTCTTCGGAAGAATCCGAGGTCAGCCAGCCATAATTCATGGTGGGTTCAGGTTCGTCGATGGTCCGGCACACCGTCCCTAGGTAAGACCAAGAACCGTTACCCTGTTGGAATGCGATACGGATGTCGCTGGGGCCTTCGTAAACAAAATCAAAGTTGAGGTTGGCTAGATCCGTCCATTCCAATGCGACCCTTTTGACTCGCTCGCATAAGTCTGGGTCGCCCTCCAAGAAGCGTATGGTGATGGTTTCGCCCACTTCCCACTTGGAACCCAATAGTAGTGCGGCCTTGTGGGAGGCTAACCTCAATTTGTCTTCCTCGCTGAGATTGTCCGGTTGAGTCAAGCAGAAGCAATAGTAGGATTCGTTCACGCTCATGGTCATTTCCTCGTTATGGAGATTAATCAAAGCCAACCCGCGTTTGCCGGTTGGGATTTACCTGAAAGAATTGCCTTGGAGGTCGGTCGGACTGATTGGTCGAAGGCAATTTTACCCCTAATTCCCCGGACAATCACGATTTACGAATTACGCAGTGGTCGGAAACTGGCATGATATTTTTTCGAGCAAGCCTATTGTGGTGTCTGGCGTGGAAATCCACTTTCACGGCATCCGGCATGGCCTTGATGATTTTCCTTGCCCTGCGCGATGAATTGGCAGTTGAATGCTTTGAACAAAACGATAGAATCCCAGTAGCGATCAACCAGATTGCATAAGCGTGCCACTTTGGGGTGAACGCTGCCTAGACTCGGAGAAATGCCTGCCACCGTCAAGGTGATCTCGACAGCAGCGCTCTAAATGTCGGGCAACGGCTAAGCTTGCCAATTCCTCCGATTCATAGGAACCCATGAAACCTTCACGGGACTCGAAAAACCATTCTAAATCACCCGATTCTTTGTTGATTTCTTGAAATATTCGGCTGTCTGTCATTGGCATCATGGAAATTATTAGGCGCAAACTGATTATGGAATTTCGCAGGGTTTTTCTGCGGATGTCGAATGGCAACCCTCTTAAGATATTCTTATAAAATTGGGTCAATATTTTGTCACCTCCAATATTTATATAGAAAGACTTTTCTATACTCAACTAAAATTTCATGGTTAAAGAACTATCGCCAAGCTATGGTTCATACAATATCCTATTCATCTATAGTATAAAATGTGGCGAATTGTCGCAGTCAATTATCTCATAACAGCATTATGATAAATCACAAAATTGTGGCATATAACACATTAAATGACATTATTATGTTATATAACATATTGCGACAATATGTCACATTGATAACTTATTTTTACTTAATAAACTATGATTTCTCTTAACGGGACAGGCAAGCCAGAAATCTTGACGGAGGCTTGATGGCCATTTTTTGAAACGTCAAACATCATTTAACTGAAAACTCAGGACTCACTATGAAAAAATCTAACTTACTTCTAATCATGGCAACATTGGCGACCGTTTACGCCTTATCGGTGCCTGCCTTGGAATCAAACAAACCGGGGGATGCCAAGCAGGAGGAGATAAGATCTGTTGCTTGGTATGCGGCCAACCTGAAAGAAGCCCGCGCAAAAAACAAAGAATGCTATGGCGACCCCAAAGCCATAGAACTTCAAGCTACGCCAAATTGCGTCAATTCCCTGCAAGCGTTGAAAATTAGCTTTGCCGGGGCGAAATAAGTTGCTTTGCCTCAGCTTAATCAGTTGGTGGCAATAAACAATCAATAGGCCGACATGTTGGGTCGGCCTTCTTTTTTTGCAAAATTAGCAACCATTTTTTTCCAAGAGAGAACTCTCATGTCCATTTTGAACAACAAGGGGCTGCATTCTTTCCTAGCCGGACTGCTAGTGAGCGGTGCGTCTGCTTCGGCTTTTGCCCGTCCCAATATGTGGTGGGATCATTTTGAATCGGCGGCCCCAAATCAAACCGAATGCGTCAAGCAAGCCGAGAACATTCTAACCAAGGAAAAGGCCGACCAATTGACGAGCGATGCTGATTCGGTACGCGCTTGGAGCCAAAACAGCGTGGCGGTGACCGAGTGCATTCAATTCGGCGACAAGTTGGTCGTTTCGGTGCTGGTCAGTAGTGACGACCCCGTGGCGGGCAATACCATTTTTAACGCCTTGAGGTCAGGGCTGACTAGCAAATAATGCTGGATGTGGATCATCGGGTAACGTAGGTTTGCAGGATAAAGGATATTCAGGCTTTAACCTAATTTAATTTTAAATACTGGACAATAAGCATTAATAAAAATATGTCTAATGCCACGCTAATAGGTTATATAACACAGTTTTTATAACTTTATATAGGTGCGACAATTTGCCACATTATATATTCTTTGCTGATTTGTTACCTTAACTGCACCAGCTCCAAGCTGGGGTTCTCTTCAATTCAAGCTACAGCTATGGGTGGCATAATCTGCCACTTCGTTGCTCAGGGATAAAGGACTATCCCTGCTTTTTTATTTTGTTAATATGGGATGCCTTTGGAAAATGGCGAACATATTGATCCACCACCACGATTGAAACGTCTTGTTTCGTCATCGCCACTTGAAATTCATAAGCATCCAATTGATTAAAAAATCAATGCTTAAAGCATTTACACCCGTTTTTAAAAATGTAGCAACTGACGATTGGGAGAGTGGCATATCACTTACCGTATGCGCGAAATAACTCAATCATTCATGGAATCTATTCAAAATAAAATCTTTAATATCAGATAGATAAAGATGGCATGAAATTTGTTTAATACAAACAATTAAGTTTTTGCTTTATACGCCACACAACGGGCTTGGTGTCTTCATTAAAACGTGAGATTTATTTTGGTTTATAAACCTTCCCCACACATGATCAAGATTTTTTCAGCTTCGACAATATTTATTGAGATCAATGGTCAGTAGTAGAATTCTGCATTGCTATCTTATGTTGATATTGCTTTCCACTTCCTTGCTTGGAAATTGCAAAGATTCCCCAAAATATCCAGTTGAAGACTTAATTGATATACAGGGCATGGATGTATATAAGGATGGAGCGTTGCTTCATGCTGTACTCGTTGGAAAACAAGCGAATTCAGGTGAGACATTGGTTGCCTATATTCGATCCAATGATGATGGTGAGACATGGGAAAAGCCTGTGATGATTAATTCGAAAGGGGGTGGCAAGGTCGTTTCGCGGAGGGGGAACGAAGCGCAAGTGGCTGCTTCGGGCAATCGGGTCGTTGTGGTTTTCAACCAATCCACCGAATTACCCAATGCCGGCTCTATGACAATCGCTTATTCCTCCAACAAAGGGGTTAATTGGCAATTGGGTGCGAATCCTGCCGTGGGGGATGTTACGCACAACCAGTCTTACATGGACATGGCGGTGGACAAGGCAGGCACATTTCATCTGGTTTGGTTGGATGACCGGGAGGAAAACGGCAACACCCAAGGGTTGCGCTACGCCAAGTCCAGAGACGGTGGACGCCATTGGAGGGGCGATGTCACGTTAGACCCTGCCGTTTGCACCTGTTGCTGGAATCGACTGCTGGTATTGCCAGACCAAAGCTTAGCGGCTTTGTACCGGGATGACGATCCGCACGATATGCACTTGGTGCGCGTGTCGGCAGACGGCAAGTCTTGGCGGAACCTTGGTGCGGTGGGCGCTTTCGACTGGCGGTTCAATGGTTGCCCGCACTGTGGGGGTGGCATTGCCAGTGCGCCGGGGAAGAAAGAACCTCTGCATAGTGTTGTGTGGAGCGGGAAGGAAAATTCCTCCGGTCTTTTCTATCTGGTGTCCGGCGACCTTGGCGAGCATTGGTCCAAGCCGCTTAACATAGCCGATGGGCAAAGCCGGGAAAGTGACATAGCCATCCTTGCCGATGGTCGGATTGGCGTGGTTTACGTGGGTCCGTCGGATGAAGGCGATGGGGTGCAGTTCATCAGTTCCTCCGACCAAGGGAAATCGTGGTCGCCACCCCGCAGGCTTAGCGCAAACGGCCTTGTCACCGACCATCCTCGCATCGTATCGACATCGACTGGATTCAGAGTGTTTTGGACGGAGAAGCATCCATCGGTGGGGAAGGTGCTGGCAATGGTTTTTGTGACCCAACTTGAAGGAGAAAAATCATAAACATGAGAAAGTTTATCACTGTGTTGACGGCAACTTTGCTGTCGGCAGGCAGCGGACAGGCACAGGTGAATGTTGGTCAGTTCGTCCAGCATTTTGACGAAAGCCTATCCTTACAGCCAAATCTTGAGGCCCAGTCAATTTTTAGTGAAAAAGAAGGATCGACTGCCCTCTCATCCCATTCGCAGAAGCCGGTGATGCTGGCCCATGCGATTTTGGTGAAGGCAAACCCCGAGCGGGAATCGACGATTTCGGACGCACCCGACGAGGTTTCATTGATTTTTAACGACTCAGTCGGGCAGGAGTTTCTGGCCTTGGCAGTCATTGACCCAAACGGTAAGCGCGTGGACAACCACGACGCAAAACTGGACTTCACCGACCATTCCCATCTGCGGGCATCGGTGTCGAAGCTATCCCCTGGCCGATATACCGTGCGTTACCGGGTTCTTTCGGCGGACGGGCATGTGGTGAGTGGGAAATATTTTTTTGATGTGCATAGTAAATAACACGAGGTGTAATCCAATGGTTAAGCAACCGCAAATTTCTTTCTTTTATGCTGTTTTAGTGACTATTATGGCGTTTGCCTTGGGTCGGGAGGCAATGGCGGCAGGGGAAGCAAGATCTGCCCGGCAAGCCTATTCAGGCTCTAACATGACATGCCTAGTCGGCAATGACTTTTATGCCGTCCACTTCACCGCCATTCAGGAAGGCCGCCAAAAAGAGGAAAGGACCGACTTCACTAAATACTGCCAAGAAATTCCAGCGATTGGCAAAACCTACCTAAGCATCGACCTGCTGGACCGGGATGTCAGAAAAACCCCTGTCAGCTTGCGCGTGATTAAGGAGGAGTTTAGCGAAGAGGATGGCCGTCCGCCACAGGAACTGGGCACGTTGACAGAGGCTCCGTCCAAAATTTACCCCAATGGCACGGCTGACATCGCGGTCGATATCAAACAACCGGGTCATTATGCATTGATAGCCACCATCGGCAATGAAGCGATTAGCGAGGACGACAGGCTGCGCATACCCTTCACCGTGGCCGTCGAAGGGGCTGCGGGTGCAACCAAGATCAACTGGCTGGGCCGGATCACCGGCTTTATCGTGCTGACTTTCTTTGGCGTGATGGGCTTTATTGGTTTGCGCACCTACCGTGCTTATCGCCCCAAGAGAGGGGCTTCGGTCGGGGCCGAGGCTTGAGAGCATTGGGAGATTGGATAGAATGCCGACACAGAGGGCTATTATGGCTCGAATAATGGCCCTGCTTGCCCTGCTACTGGCAAGCAGTTCGACGCTGGCCGATTGGATGGGATTCTCAAATACTGACGAGATTGCGGAACTGTCGGTCATGCCGGGCCAGATGACGCTGAGTCTGCGCATCACGCAGACCAGTGTGCCGGATGGGTCGAGCCTGTCCATCGAGCCAACCGGATCACTGCCGCCTTGGCTGGCAGTGCGCTTGCCCATACTTCAGGCAAAAAATGGGACACCCTATGCAAGCCGTTTGTTGTCTTTGGAACTTAAAGCTGCCAATCCTGAAACGGCTGTAGACGAGGGCGGTAGGGCTTATTACGAGGCCCTATTAGCCTATCCGATTGAAGGGCGGATGGATGGGTTGACCATCATCCCACCTGTGGAATCCAGCCGACCCATAGGCTTGGTCACGCTCCACCGTGGAGTGCCGGTGAGCGATTTGATGCCCTTGAAAAATCCCGTCACCGTTAGTTTAGATTGGAACGACCCTTGGCGCTCCCGTTTTGATGACCCCCAATTTACCCGCCGACATGCGGAGCCTAGCTCTTTTATTTATCTCGAATCCTATGAAGTGCGGCATGAGCTGCTATTGCGATTGAAAGATATTCAAACTTGGCTGGATTTGGGGCTGGCAGACGAGCGTTATGTCGAGGAGGTTGAGAAAGATAAGCTGAAGGAAAAACTGGGTGCATTCCTTCTAGCCCATAACCCATTGGTGATCGACAGCGTTCCCATTTCCCCACAACTTGACCGGGTGGAATTTGTCCGTTATGACCGCTCTGGCATTGTGCCAGTCGATGGGCAGGGACGGTTGGAAACCGAGACGGCTGTCGTGGGTGTGATGCTATCCTACCTAACCGAACAACCAGCCCGAACTATTCGCCTGCAATGGAATCTGTTTGGCGAAACAATGAAGGCGCGACAGGTCAGCCTACTGTTTGGGAAAGAAACCTTTGACGGCTACATGAACCCAACCCAGCCAGTTTTCGATTGGTCGCAGGAAGAATCGCTGAATCCCGCCACACTGACCGAAGATAAATCCGTTTTTGTTGAATCTTCGCCGCCCATTGCCGATCAGCATTCCTCTTGGGTTTCAGCGTCGTGGGTCATCGCGGCATTGCTGGTTGGATTTTCCATCCTGTTGTTTAAACCTCGATTGGTTGAGCGGATACATTTTCAAACTTGGTTGGGGATGCTCTTGATTGTCTTGGTGGGATTGCTATTCCATCCATGGCCGGGCAGTTTCGCAGTAAAACCCAGTCAAGCGTCTTCTTCGTCCGACGACGACCGGATAGAACCTCTTCTCCAAGCATTGCTGCATAATGCATACCGCGCCTTCCAATTGCACGACGAAGAAAAAGCTTATGACCGCCTCGCCAAAAGCTTGGACGGCGATTTATTGGAAGACATTTATCTGCAACAGCGCAAAGCCATGCTTGGGCTATCCAAGGGGCTGGGCGGGGAAGGACAGGTCGACCGCATCGAGGTGCTGGAAAGTCATGCGCATAAGCTGGGCCAACAGCCCGGTATGTTGCGGGTGACTTCGCGTTGGCTGGCACATGGAACCGTGTCCCACTGGGGGCATTCGCACGAACGCCACAACCTCTACCAAGCCCACCTGACCTTGCGGAAAACCAACGGGGCGGGATGGAAAATCGTCGGCATGGAGTTTCTCGACGGGCAAAGGCTAGGGCAAGGGGCTTCATCATGATTGCCGTTGACGCTCTGCGCTTTAGTTACCCCAAGGATGGATTTTGCTTGGAGATTGACGAATTCAACATTGAGACTGGCGAAAAAGTGGCTATCATCGGGCCTAGCGGAGTCGGTAAGACCACTTTGCTGAAGATCATCGCGGGCATCATCCGCCCCGATTCTGGCAAAATCCATGTTGACGGGGTGGAACTGCATCAATTGAGCGATGCCGCCAGACGCAATTTTCGGATTACCCGCATCGGGTTTGTGTTCCAAGAATTGGAGTTGTTGGAATACCTAAACGTGTTCGACAATATCATCCACACTTATCGAATCAATCCAGTGCTTGACTTGGACTATTCCGTCCGCGAGCGGGCGCATCGTTTGGCCGATGATGTCGGCTTGGGCAACAAGCTGGCAAGAATGCCGGGCGAACTGTCCCAAGGCGAACGGCAACGCGCCGCCGTCTGCCGCGCCTTGCTGCCCAATCCTAGGTTGATTCTGGCCGATGAGGCGACCGGCAACCTTGACCCGGCCAACAAGTCGCATATTTTGGATTTGCTGTTTGAGGCTGCCTACCGGGCGAATGCCAGCCTGCTGGCGGTGACCCACGATCATGAACTATTGCCGCGTTTCGACCGGGTAGTTAATTTTCGCACCTTGCTCGCTATTCGGCACATCCCGCTTTTTGCAGAAGGGCGCGGGGCAAGCGTGTTGGCAAGACACCTCTAGCCGTTCCATCCCATGCAACACGATTTTTATCTCGCTTGGCGCTATTTGTGCCATCACCGGGTGCGCACTATTATTTTGGTGGCTTGCCTGAGCCTGTTGGCAACCCTGCCGCTGGTCTTGCATGTCATGCTGGACGAGGGCGAAACACAAATGACCGCCCGTGCAGAGTCAACGCCGTTGCTGGTAGGCTCCAGAGGCAGCGCATTGGATTTGACGCTCAATGCCTTGTATTTTAATGCCGCCAATCAAAGCCGCATCACCATGGCAGAATCTGACCGCGTCGGCCAGACGGGTTGGGCCGATCCCTTGCCGATCTATGTCCGCTTCCACGTTCGGGACCATCCTCTGGTGGGCGTGACTTTGGATTATTTCGATTTTCGCCGGCTGACCATCGCCCAAGGCAATATGCTGGCGATGCTGGGGGAATGTGTGCTGGGTGCCGATGCCGCAGAAGCGTTTGGGTTGAAGCCGGGTGACAGCCTGCCAACCACGCCGGAAAACCTGTTCGATTTGTCCGGGGTTTACCCGCTCAAACTTCATGTGGCTGGCCTATTGGCAAAATCGCATACCCCTGACGATCAAGCGGTCTTCATCGACTTGCAGACGGCATGGGTGATTGAAGGATTGGGCCACGGCCATGCCGAAGGGAAAAAGCCTGAACAATCTTATGGCTTGCCTTTTAGTCAGGTCGAAAGCCATCGGGTTCATGATGCCAAACTGCTTACCTACACCGAAATCACCCCGGAAAACCTAGACAGTTTCCATTTTCATGGCGACCCGTCCAGTTACCCCATCAGTGCGGTCATTGCCTTGCCCCACGACCGCAAATCATCGACCTTGCTAAAAGGCCGGTATATAGGCAACGAAGAAGCGGTCCAACTGGTTCAACCCTTGGAAACCATTCGTGGACTGCTGGAAAACATATTTCGGGTCGGCATCCTGTTTGATGCGGTGTTGGCCTTGGTGGGCACTGCCATGCTGTTGGCCTTGGGGCTGGTTTTTGCGTTGTCTTTGCGGCTTAGGCAACGCGAGCTTCAAACCATTTTCCTGTTGGGTTGCAGCAAAACCAAAGTCCTGCGCTTGGTCTCCGCCGAAATCCTGCTACTCGGACTGGCCAGTATGTTTGTCTGCCTGGCTTTGCTTGAATTCATTCAATTGTATGCCGGCGGTTTGGTCCGGCTTTTCATCACGCCTTAATGGAGATTACTGTGTCACCCAAATTCCTCTCTTTCTGTTTTGCAGCACTCCTGCTTTCGATATCATCCGCATGGGGTGGCGCAGTGACCGACTCGCCCAGCTTGAAAATCGTGGCGACCAACTATCCTTTGGCTTACTTCGCCGAACGCATCGGCGGCAACCGGGTTTCAGTCAACTTGCCCGTGCCACCCGATGAAGACCCTGCCTTTTGGAAGCCTAATGCGAAGGCGGTGGGAGTGATGCAAAAGGCCGAACTGGTTTTGCTCAACGGGGCCGACTATGAAAAATGGCTGCCCAGAGTGAGCCTGTCCAAATTCAAGTTGGCCGACACCTCCAGCAGCTTCAAAAAGGATTTTATTCGCATCGAGAATGCCGTCACCCACAGCCACGGGCCGGGCGGGATGCATTCGCATGAAGGCATTGCATTCACCACTTGGCTGGATTTCGACCAAGCCGCCAAACAGGCCGAGGCGGTTGCCCAAGCAATGATCCGCAAGCGACCGGAATTGCAAACCGTGATGTTGGATAATTTGAACACTCTAAAAGTGGATTTATCCGCCCTCGACAGTCAAGCCCAAGCGCTGGCTTCATCCAAACCGGGGGTTCCCCTGCTCGGTTCCCATCCGGTTTACCAATATCTAGCCCGCCGCTATGGCTTGAACCTGAAAAGCGTACACTGGGAACCCAACGAAATGCCTTCCGAGGAAGAGTGGGCCGGGCTTCGCAAGCTGTTGGAAACCCACCCGGCACAGTGGATGATCTGGGAGGCGCAGCCATCCTCTGCCGTTATTGCAAAACTGACAGCGTTGGGTGTCGGCACTTTGGTTTTCAATCCCAGCGCCAACCGGCCAGAAACGGGAGATTTTATCGAGGTGATGAAAACTAACCTTGGGCAATTAAAAGCTGCGTTTCATTGAGTTGAATGCGGTCATTGCCCAAGCTTTCGGCCAGCATTGTCTTGCCACTGCGACGCACACCTGCTAGCCAGACGATGGGCGCATCCAGCCACGCATCCTCGATTCGGTTATGCCAGAAAGCTCGTTCAATCATGCTAGTCAACTATGCAATTAGTTTTACCAAATGTAAAGTACGGTAGCATGGTTTGCCGAATGAAGGGCATTTTTGGAACCCGCGCAAACGGGTTGGCCGAAAAGCGCACCAAGATCATGAGAGATCGTATCGCTCGTAAGCCAGTGGGCAATATTTAGCCAATGGCGCGAAGGAGAGGAATAACATAACCTTGGCCGCGTTTTGCAAGGTTTCATCCACAGGAATTGTGGATAAGCGGATGATGAGCCGCGACTAGACACTTCGTATCGTTTTGTCTAATTATTAAACTTTTGGTTTGGAATACATGCAGAAAGAGCGATAAAGAGTGATAGCGCTCTTTAGGGAAGATGTTCCAGTTTTTGGATTTCCATTGATAGGAATATTATGCCTAGTTTCACCATTTGGGCATTCAAGGCGACTTAAAATCCCCTTTAAATTATCTTGGAGAAAATTCTTATCTAAATCACCTTCGTACCTCTCAACTCGTCTACAACGTGATATAGCATCACGTTGTGGTCCATCTTCCAGTAAAGTACCTTTCCCAGTTTTATATGTATTCCTTAACCATCTTGCAAAGTCACTGTCACGCAAAATATTAAACCCACTATAACAAAATATTATTTAACTGAATTATACACTTAAAAATTGGAACCGTGAAAAAAACAGTTAAAAGCGCGGCACAATTTGAGCCAATCTGTCTAGTTTATCAACTCCCGCCCCTTGATTGTAGCGGGTTTGCTTGGCATCAAGATACCCGAAAACTAGACAAAATGAACGACTAGCCGAAGCCTTTTAGAGAAATATGTCCCCGTGGACATTGAAGCGACGAGCCAAGCGTTTGGCGGTTTCTTGGCTAATTGACCGTTTACCGGCCAGAATTTCGGATATCTGGCTTTGGGGGGCGCAATCGCTCAAATCTTCTTGATGGAGACCGTGTTGTTCCATTAAGAAATGCAATATGTCGGGCGGTTCCGCTTTCGGGATTGAAAAGTGTTTATCCTCGTAGGCTTTGACCTGATCGGCGAGGTAGTCTAGCACATCAGCCAACGGGTGAGTTTCATCGTCGCCGATCTCGTCAAGCAACACATCAATCGTCGCGGTTGCCCGTGCGTAGCCCTCTTCGGTATGGACAAAGGTCACGCCTAACGCCTTCTTGAACGGCATCCATGCTTGAAGGATAGCTTATGGTCTGGGTATTGTCGTGTCTGTCGTGTGCATTATGTCCTCCGTTTCCAGCCTTCACGGTCGTATTCCGCATGTGTTAGGACGTTGCGGATATACACTTTGCGGCGGTTATAGTGGTTCCGGGCGGGGCGAATTCGGTGAGTTTGGGCATGTTTGAATGGTTTTCGGAGTTTGAATAGGGTTTGGTATAATAGCAATTATGCTATAAATTGGATTCATGGGTTGGATAGTTGAGAAAATCACCAATGGAAGATAACAAAACCGGATCACAGCCATTAATAGAGGCATTGAAGCAACCAAACGGCGCACGGTTTTATCGTTGCGCCCTCCAAGTGAACCCATTTGCCTATCATGGGCGTCATGCCAAACAGACGAGTTTTCAAACCGAGGCTGAATACAATGCCGCTATCGTGGCGGCTTGCAAAGAAAATAAAATAGATGCGATTGCCATTACCGATCATTACCGGGTTGCCGATTCAAGGAATTTAATCCGCGAGGCTCGCACAAACGGCATTTTCGTTTTTGGGGGATTCGAGGCATCATCCAAGGACGGGGTTCATTTTCTTTGCCTGTATGACCCTGACAAGGATCAAAGCTTAGAACGCTTTATCGGTCAATTTGACATTCATGACCATGATGCCTTATCTCCTAATGGAGATAAAGATTGTCTTGAACTGCTGGAATGTGTCCGCAAACAGGGCGGAATAGCCATTGCTGCTCATGTTGCCGCCGCTAATGGCTTGCTGACGACGCTTGATGGCCAGCCTCGCATGAATGCCTGGAAATCTCCCAACCTATATGCTTGCGCTTTGCCCGGCCCAATCGACGATGCTCCGCAAAACATCCGGCCTATTTTGAAGAATAAGAACCGCGATTATCATCGCGAACGGCCTGTTGCTGTCATTAACGCTTCCGACGTGAATGGCCCCGAAGCTCTTGTAGAACTAAGCTCGACCTGCCTGATAAAAATGTCGGCCTTGTCAGTTGAGGGTTTGCGCCAAGCATTCCTAGACCCACAATCCCGTATTCGGCTTAATCAAGACACAATACCAGAACCCCATACCGAATTTGTTGCCATGACTTGGCAGGGCGGCGATTTTCTTGATGGATGTCGGCTGCATTTCAACAGTAACCTCAATGTATTGATCGGCGGCAGAGGCACTGGAAAATCGACTATCATTGAAAGCCTTCGCTATGCCATGGCTCTCGACCCCTTGGGCGAAGAGGCTAGCAAAGCCCATGAAGGTGTTGTCAAAAATGTCCTGAAAAGTGGCACCAAGATTTCGCTATTGGTGCGGTCTCACCACCCGGCAACACAGTATTACACGATTGAACGCACCGTTCCGAACCCGCCAGTGGTCAAGGACAAGTTCGGTAATGTGTTAAACCTATCGCCGTGCGACGTGGTTCCCGGTGTCGAGGTTTTTGGTCAGCACGAGATTTCCGAACTAGCCAACAGTCCTGAAAAACAAACGCAGTTGCTTGAGCGTTTTGTTGAACGCGAGCCTAGTTCAGGCGCACAAAAAGCCAAGTTGCGATTGGAATTGGAGCGGTCACGGAGTCGGATTACCGATGTGCAACGGGAAATCAAGCTCATTGAAGAGCAGATATCCATGTTACCCAGTCTGGAAGAAACTCAGAAGCGATTCCAAGATGCCGGATTAGGGGAACGCCTTAAAGAGAAAAGCCTTTTGGTGCGCGAAGAGCGTATTTTGAACACGGTAAAGGAACGGTTAGCCCCTGTTGCCACCGTTCAGCAAGAACTGTCCGAATTATTACCTATCGATACCGCTTTCCTGTCCGCCAAAGCGCTCGAAGGATTGCCAAACAGCGGTCTGCTGATTGAAGGCTCGGCGATTCTCGGAAAGCTTAGCAGCCAGCTTCAAACGATTGCGGGTCAGATCGTAACCCTGCTTGCCGACGCTGATTCTGAACTTTCATCGTTGCGCACTCGTTGGGAAGTTCGCCAACAAGCAGTAGATGCCGACTATCAAAGCTTGTTGCGCGAACTGCACAAAGAGAAAATTGATGGCAAGGAATTCATCGACCTGGGGCGTCAGATTGAAGAGTTGAGGCCGTTGCGGGAGAGAAAAGACGCGCTCACCCGCGATCTTGCCACTCATCAGGTCAACCGGCGGAACCTGATTGATGAATGGGAAAATCTCCTATCCGCTGAGTACCGCGCCTTGGAAAAGGCCGCTAAAAAAGTAACTAAGAAACTCAATGGACGGGTACAGGCCAAAGTGATCATGGCAGGTAACCGCGAACCACTTGAGCGGCTGTTGCGCGATGAGATCGGCGGTAATCTTGCCGCACTACTGGAACGCCTGAAAAATCGTGACAGCTTGTCATTGCGGGATTTAGCGGATCGTTGTCGTGAAGGTAAGGAGGCTCTGGTAACTCATTACAGTTTCTCGCCTGTGGCAGCCGAGCGCTTGGCAATGGCCGGGACTGATTTGTTCATGAAGATCGAAGAAGTGGAATTACCGGCGACAACCAAAATTGAATTAAACACTGCGCCCGAAGGCGAACCGCCGATATGGCAGGCACTCGAAGCGTTGTCTACCGGTCAGAAGGCAACGGCGGTGCTATTGCTTTTATTGCTTGAGTCTGAGGCTCCTCTGGTTGTCGATCAGCCGGAAGACGATCTCGATAACCGATTCATTACGGATGGCGTTGTCCCAACGATGAAAGACGAAAAGCGTAAACGGCAATTTGTTTTTTCGACTCACAATGCGAATATTCCCGTACTAGGGGATGCCGATCTGATTATCGGCCTTTCAGCCAGCAGTCAGAATGGCATTGCCCATGGATGGGTCAACGACCGCCACAGGGGATCAATCGATATTCAACCCGTTCGGGAAATGGTTGAAGAAATCCTTGAAGGCGGTAAAGCCGCTTTTGAGATGCGCCGTCAAAAATACGGATTCTAAATATGACCATTACCCGTACAGAGCTTCTTGAGATCATTCGTAACGGCGAGAATTCAGGCATAGAATTCAAGCGGGATGTTATTGAAAATCACGATTTGGCGAAAGAACTAGTCGCCTTTGCCAATTTTGCAGGCGGCATGGTTTTGTTAGGTGTCGAGGATGATGGCAGTATCAGTGGAATTACCCGCGATAAATTGGAAGAATGGGTAATGACCGCTTGCCGAGACAAAATCAGACCGGCAATCATTCCTTTCTATGAGCTATTCAAGGAAGTTGAGCTTGGAAAGGATATTGCGGTTGTGCGGGTATCCCGGGGGTTTGATGTTCATACTGTTTGGCATAAAAACAAAAATGCTTACTACATCCGTGTCGGAACACAAAGCCGTGAGCCAACGCCCGAAGAGCTTGGTCGGCTTTTCCAGCAGCGCGGTAGCTTTCGCGTAGAATTGCGGCCTGTTTCCGGCGCAACAATGACTGATCTCGATCAGCGGCGGCTGAAAAACTATTTCGCGCACGTCCGGCAACAGGATGTTCCGGCAGACGACGATGAAACCAGTTGGCAAAAGTTGCTGTTTAACACAGAAATCATGGTTGAAGATGGTATAACCGTTTCGGGAATTCTCTTATTTGGTCGCAATCCAAATCGGTTTTTACCACAAGCTGGGGTTGATGCGACAGCCTTCGCTGGAAGTGCCAAAGATTACGCAGCTCGCGAGCGCAGCACGTTGCGTGGCCCCATGACCCCGCTTCTCAACGAGGGTGACGAGATCGTTGAGTCTGGCTTAGTTGAACAGGCTCTTGCCTTTGTCCAGCGCAATACAGTTATCGCCGGACAGATCGAAGAGGGAGGTGCCAGACGCGAAGAAAAACCAAGCTATCCACCTGAAGCCATTCGCGAAGCCATCGTGAATGCGCTTATCCATCGTGATTATTTGTTATCCGCCACGGATATTGAGCTAACGATTTATGATGACAGATTGGAAGTAATATCTCCGGGTCGCCTACCAAACGGCATCACGCCTGAGAGGATGCTGACTGGTTGCCGGGCTGCTCGTAACCAGCTTATCAAAGATGTAATGAGAGATTATCGCTACCTTGAGCATTCTGGCATGGGAATACCGAGAAAAATTGTGAAGGCCATGTGGAATCATAACGGTACCAAACCTGAACTGATCGAAGATGGAGAAAGATTCACGATCCGATTACTACGGTAATATCAAAACAAAAAATACCTCTGCGCCAAAAGCAATAAACTTGCTGGTTCGCATATTAATTACAGACGGAGTGCAAGGCTTGCCTTGCGAAGATTCACAACGGTTTGTCAATACCAGCAAGGCAAGCCTTGCACTCCAAGAGCAGACAAGTCCAAACTCTTACTTTAATAGCAGTGACGTGGAGCGTGGAAGCGATGCTTTACTTTAACAGCAAAGGTTTAATTTGCTCCACCCAAGTCTGCAAACGTTCCTCCGTCAACATGCCCTGGGTGCGCTGGTCGATGACTAGTCCGACAAAACGCCCATTTTCAACGGCATCGGAGTGGTTGAATTGATAACCTTCGGTACTCCAATCTCCGACTATTTCCGCGCCGTATTCCTTTAACTTTTCATACAGCGGTCTCATCGAACTGGCGAAGGTGTCGGCGTAGCGTTCTTGGGCACCTAGGCCAAACAAGGCAATGCGCTTGCCAGTCAAATCAACTTTTTTCAATTCCTTTAGAAACTCCTCCCAATTCGATTCAAGGCAACCAGCTTTGGCACCCGGCAAAGCTCCTTCGCCATAACTGGGAACGCCTAAAATAAACCTGTCGTATTGCAGAAAATCAGCCGGAGCGGTGCGGTTGACGTTGACTGGTTTGGCGGCAATTTCATCGCCTAACAGTTTGTGTATCTTCTTAGCGATTAGTCGGGTCGTGCCGGTTTCTGTTCCAAAAAATAGACCGATTTTACTCATTTTTCACCTATGGGGGTCGCAGTGCGGCGTGGGAATGCGGATACTAAAACAGGAAATACCTCTGCGCCAACGGCAATACGTCTGCCGGTTCGCAGATTAATAACTCCCCGTCAGCGCGGACTTGATAGGTTTGTGCATCGACTTCAATATGGGGTTGATAGGCATTATGGATTAAATCCTTTTTGCCTATAGTCCGAGTATTGGAAACCACGCCGATAAGCTTGTTCAAGCCTATTTTGTCCGCCACGTTCATTTCTGCCGCCGCTTTGGATAGGAATGTCATCGAGGTGGCTTGGCAGGCTTTTCCGAGTGCCGCAAACATCGGACGGTAATGCACGGGTTGCGGGGTGGGGATGGAGGCGTTGGGGTCGCCCATCGGCGCGGCGGCGATCAACCCGCCTTTTAAAATCAAACTGGGTTTGACGGCGAAGAAAGCCGGGTTCCATAACACCAAATCAGCCAGTTTGCCGACTTCGACCGAGCCGATTTCATGGGCGATGCCATGGGTGATTGCGGGGTTGATGGTGTATTTGGCGATGTAGCGTTTGGCGCGGAAGTTGTCGTTATTACCCCTCTCCCTATCTCCCGTAAGAGGCGAGAGGAGCGAAGAACCCCCACCCTCTTTCCCCGCTGATAAATGACCTCGCTGCACCTTCATCTTATGCGCCGTTTGCCAAGTGCGGATGATGACTTCGCCGACTCGTCCCATGGCTTGGGAGTCGGATGAAATCATCGAGAACGCGCCTAGGTCGTGCAAGATGTCTTCGGCGGCGATGGTTTCGCGGCGGATGCGGGATTCGGCGAAAGCGATGTCTTCGGGAATGGATGCATGTAGATGATGGCAGACCATCAGCATGTCCAGATGCTCGTCCACGGTGTTGACGGTGTAAGGCCGGGTCGGGTTGGTGGAGGAAGGCAGTACATTGTGTTTGCCACAGGCTTTGATGATGTCCGGGGCGTGACCACCGCCGGCCCCTTCGGTGTGGTAAGTGTGAATGGCACGGCCTTTGAACGCGGCGAGGGTGTCTTCGACAAAACCGGATTCGTTCAGCGTGTCGGTGTGGATGGCGACTTGCACATCGTAGTCGTCGGCGACGGTCAGGCAGCAATCAATCGCGGCGGGGGTGGTTCCCCAGTCTTCATGCAGTTTCAAGCCCATTGCGCCAGCTTCGACTTGTTCGACCAAGGCTTTCGGCAGGCTGGCGTTGCCTTTGCCGAGCAAGCCAATGTTCATCGGCAATCCGTCCACGGCTTGCAACATGCGGTGCAAGTTCCATGGGCCAGGTGTGCAAGTGGTGGCATTGGTTCCGGTGGCCGGGCCTGAGCCGCCGCCTATCATCGTGGTGATGCCGGACATCAGGGCTTCTTCCACTTGCTGTGGGCAGATGAAATGGATGTGCGAATCAACCCCGCCAGCGGTGATGATATGGCCTTCGCCGGCGATGATTTCGGTTCCCGGTCCGATGATGATGGTCACGCCGGGTTGCACGTCAGGGTTGCCGGCCTTGCCGATGCCGCTGATGCGTCCGGCGCGGATGCCGATGTCGGCTTTGACGATGCCCCAATGGTCGAGGATCAAGGCATTGGTGATGACGGTGTCCGCCGCGCCCTCGGCATTGCTGACTTGGCTCTGGCCCATGCCGTCGCGGATGACTTTGCCCCCGCCAAATTTGACTTCCTCGCCATAGAGCGTATGGTCGGCTTCGACTTCAATGAATAATTCGGTGTCGCCTAAACGAACTTTGTCGCCGGTGGTCGGCCCGAACATTTCGGCGTAGGCGCTACGGGATATGCGGCTCATTCGTCTGCCTCCAAGGAACCCATGATTTTTTGTTGAAATCCATACACTTCGCGCTTACCCGCCAACTCAACAAGGGTGATTTCCCTTGCCTGTCCCGGTTCGAAACGCACTGCCGTACCCGCCGGGATGTCCAGCCTAAAGCCAAGGCTGGCCTCACGGTGGAAATGC
This sequence comes from uncultured Methylococcaceae bacterium, assembly GCA_903859815.1. Lineage (GTDB taxonomy): Bacteria > Pseudomonadota > Gammaproteobacteria > Methylococcales > Methylococcaceae > Methylumidiphilus. The sequence goes on from CAIOOA010000260.1 coordinate 21,475, forward strand.
AGGGCTTCATTGGTTTCATAAAAATGATAATGCGAGCCAACTTGAATGGGCCGGTCGCCGGTGTTGGCGACCCGCAAGCTGATGGACTTGCGGCCTTCGTTGAGTTCGATGTTGCCTTCTTGGGTAATCACTTCGCCGGGAATCATAAGTAACCTCAGACGATGGGTTCGTGTACGGTGACGAGCTTGGTGCCGTCGGGAAAAGTGGCTTCGACCTGCACATCGGGGATCATTTCCGGTACGCCTTCCATTACGTCTTCGCGGGTCAGCAAGGTGCGCCCGTAGCTCATCAATTCGGCGACGGTTTGCCCGTCCCTCGCCCCTTCCATGATCGCCGCGCTGATGAAGGCGACGGCCTCCGGGTAATTCAGCTTCAATCCCCGCGCTTTGCGCCGTTCGGCCAGCAGGGCGGCGGTGAATAACAAAAGTTTGTCTTTTTCCCTAGGGGTCAGTTGCATGGTTTCATCTCTGCAAGTTGTGGGAGTGGTTTCCAAAAAAGATAGTTCAGGTCGCCCAGACTCTGGGCGGACAGACTTCACGGCCTATGACCAAGGGCCGAATCAGCCGCCAGACCTGGTCAAATTCGGTGCGTAGCTCGGCGGCTTGCGGCGCAATGCCACGGCAGACCAGTAAATTATCCAATAAAGTGGCGGCAAAGCCAGTTTGATTTTCCCATAAGGCTTGCACGCTGTCCAAACCGGATGCGGGAAAAGGATAGGCAAACATCGCACCCATGACCGCATTGCCACGCAAACCCCAAGCCGACACTGCGAACTCATGATTGGCTCGAAGATTTTCTATCAACAACGGCTTGCCTTCGCATTCAATCCTCACCCGAAAACGGGCCGAACCTTGCTCGAAACCCTCGCCACATTCGGGCATCCCTAGGCAAACCATGTCCCAACCGATGAAGCGGGATTGAGGGCTGAGTTCGACATGCAGTGTCGATTCCACATTAGCCCCAGAAAATAGCAAGGTTTCTTGTGGCAGCCATTCCAAGCTGGCGTTTTCGGCTACTTGCAAGTGGATGCTCTGCCTAGCCAATGCACCATCACTGCGGTAAAACTTGCCCGCCGCCGGGGTGGTCAGCAAGGCTTCCGCCGCGTTGACACATTCGACTTGAATGGCCAATTCATCCCCGCCAGCCACGCCGCCGGGAGGATGCAAAATATACATGTGAGCCAAGCCGCCTTCGGGGTAAAACGCCCGTTGCACGGTCAATGGCCCAAGCTGATGGCGTTCAGCCAAGACGGTTTTGCCCTTGCGTTGGGCAAACCCCAAGGCTAATTCTGCGCGCCAGTGAACCGATAAATCCGATTTATGCAAATTTGTTGCCTTGTTGGAACGTCAAAGCTTGCTTTGACCTTGCACTGTTTGATTTGCCAGTCAAAGCAAGCTTTGACGCTCCAGCAATTCTCATTATGAGGCAAAGCGTTGTATAACCCGTCATTCCTGCCGGGAAGCAGGAATCCAGTCACAGGGACGTGAAACTAGAATTTGCCAGTCATGTTTAATCAGACACTTATGAACCGACAAGTTACCGTCCA
>CAIOOA010000261.1 GCA_903859815.1 uncultured Methylococcaceae bacterium
ATAAGTGGAGTACCGCCATAGCGCCGCGTTGATGTAGCCCGTATGAAGCGCAGCGTAATACGGGATTTGCGTGACGGCAAACTCCTACCATGTCTGTCCCGGATTACGCCGCAAAGCGGCTCCATCCGGGCTACGCTGGCTTAGGGTACAAACACATCCGGTGCAGGCATTGCCTGAATGTCATGTGGCAAGCATCGTTCAGGGTGTGCATTTCGCCATTTCGGCACAGCTTTTCGCATCAACCCTACATTGGGTGTTCAAGGCGTGGCCATGTTTAAGGCTGTTGGTGCAAACGTCCTCGCAGGTTGCACCCTTAGGGGTATTATCGCCTTCCGGGCATTTCAAGTTTCGCGCATTTTGGCAGAAATTTGAGCAGGCGGACGACTTGACGGGCGGTTTCGGATCGAGAATTGAAGGTCCGCCCCCCGGTTCAATTGCCTTAGTTGTGCAGCCACTCAGCGCCACTACCAGTAACAGCGAGCCAATGATGGAAAAAGATTTGATGTTCATTTATGTTATTCCTCCCAAGTTCCGGTGATGACCCAAAAATCAAAACTTTTGGAATCGGCGATGACTTCCGGGTCCAGTAAATAAAACCCGTCTTCCCCCCAACCCGGTCCCCAAGAATTTTCTCCGAGGAAGACCTTTTTGCTATCATCCCACCCGACCAAATGAGTGGCATGACCACCATTCGCAACCCGAGGCTTGGACAGGTCCAAAACCCCCCCTCGGTAATCCAGCCACTGTTGGGTGATTATTGTCCCATACACGACCGGATGGTTTGCCCTGAGTGCGTCCAAAACGCTTTGCACCCGATTATTACCAGTCTCATCAATCCGGTAATAAGCATCGACCCGGTGGTCGTAAGCGTCCTGCATCGACAGAAAGGTGGGTGCCTGAGTCACTTTTTTTTCATCATAAGGCCATTCCTTTTCCGTGCATACGCCAATTTTTTGTAGGCGGTCACAGGCAATGCTGGGTCGTGTACCTTGATCTTTCAACACTTCGCCGGGGCCCATCATTTCGCGGCAGAGATAATACAAAGCCAATACGGACAAGTTCTCATGGTCGGCTGGACCGAGCTCCGAGGGAGCGATGCCTTTTTGCTGGCAGATATGTTGCCGTTCCAAATTCTCCAAAGCTTTGACCACGGCTTGTGCCACACAGGAGCTCGTGTTCCCTTGATTATGCCGGGGCGAGGAAAATGGTCGCAGATCGACACTTCCAGCGCCAAGTTTAAGATTTGGTCGCAATTGGGTTCCGAAATTCCAATAACTTTTCAATGAGTCATCGTCAACGGGATCAGGGATATGTCCACCGAGTTTATATGTCATGATAGTGTTCCTCTAGGGTTTCACGTTAAGGGTAATGTCAAATCGCTCAACAACCGAACTATCGCCTTCCCAAGCTCGCCAGCGTTTAAGTCGCACGGTTAGACGACCCGGCTTTTTCAAGGTGAAGCTAAAGATACGCTGCCCACCCGCCCCCATCGTTTCAGCGGAATCGGCACGGGGGGTTTCGGTGGATTGCATCTCCACGCTCTGTTCCTCGCCTTGCTCTATTGCCCACTGATAACCCGTCGATGGATTGTCTTTTAGGCTAATCTCAATAATGTCTCCAACCTGTGCATCCACCGATTTTCCGCTATCGCTTGGTTTCAGCCTGATGATTCCCGTGGAGTTGTTTGTTTTATCCGGTAACTGAGCATTCATGGCGCATCCCGTTGATAGCATTGATAGCAAGAGTATCGCCCCAATAACAAGGAAACCAAAATTCATTGGGCGCATGGTGTTATACCTCCCATTGACGTGAAGAAAACTGTGGTCATTGCCAAGAATAGGATGGTTTTGATATTTGCCATGTTCTGATTTTCTGTTGAAAAAAACCCACCCACCTTACTTCGTTGGCATCACTTGATGTTCAAATTATTGATCGGTTCCAAGCTCCGCGTCAATGCCGTTAAAATATGAACTCTACTCGCCAAGTTGTTGAAGTGCAAGTCTTGCCCTGCGAGGGCGCATACAGTCAAGGCAAGCAGTAACTCCCTGCCTGATTTCAATAGTTGTGGGTTACTCCCCCCCCAACTCCGCCAGCATATCCGCCTGATGCTCATGGATCAAAGGTTCGACGACTTGATCCAAACTGCCTTGCATGATGTCTTCCAAGCGGTAGAGCGTGAGGTTGATGCGATGGTCGGTTAGTCGGCCTTGCGGGAAGTTGTAAGTGCGGATGCGCTCGGAACGGTCGCCGCTGCCGACTTGCAGCTTACGGTCAGCGGCGATTTCCGAACTGCGTTTTTCCTGCTGCGCTGAGAGTATGCGGGATTTCAACAATGACATGGCACGGGCGCGATTTTTGTGCTGGGAGCGCTCGTCTTGGCATTCGACGACAGTGTTGGTGGGAATATGCACGATGCGAATGGCCGACTCGGTGCGGTTGACGTGCTGACCGCCGGCCCCGGAAGCACGGTAAGTGTCCACGCGCAAATCTTCCGGTCTAATGTCCACATCGTCAATCTCATCGACTTCCGGCAAGATCGCCACGGTACAGGCGGAGGTGTGAATGCGGCCTTGGGCTTCGGTGGCGGGTACGCGCTGGACGCGATGAGTGCCGGCTTCAAATTTCAGTTGCGAATACACATCTTGCCCACTGATGCGAATCACGATTTCTTTGTATCCGCCTAAATCGCCTTCACTTTCGCTAATGATTTCCGGCTTCCAGCCTTTCAATTCGGCATAGCGGGCGTACATTCGGTAGAGGTCTCCGGCAAACAATGCCGCCTCGGCCCCGCCCGTCCCGGCCCGTACTTCGAGGAAGATATTCCGCTCGTCATTCGGGTCTTTAGGCAATAGCAAGATTTGCAGGTCTTCGGTGAGTTGCGCGGCCTTGTCTTGTGCGGCAAGCAATTCCTCCTTACCCATGGCGCGGACTTCGGGGTCGTCGTCTGCGGCCAAGGTTTCGGCATAAGCCATATCATCCAATGCCGCCCGATAGTCCCGAAAGCATTTGATGACCGGGTCGAGTTGTGCGTATTCCTTGCTAAGGGAACGGAACCTGTTCTGGTCGTTCTGGACTTCAGGCAAGGCCAGCAGCGCGGTGATTTCTTCGAAGCGTTGCGACAGGTTGTCAAGTTTGTTTTGTATGGAGGCTTTCACGAAATTACTGGTTGCCCTTGAGTTGAAAAAGTTCCCGCACGGCTTCTATCAGGTCATGGCGCTCGTCAGTGCCGGCTTGTTTGATCTGTGTGCTAGGAATATGAATGAGTTTGTTGGTGAGTGCGTTTGCCAGTTGCCTGAGTGCTTCCTCTGCCGGCTTGCCATTCTTCAACGCCCGCAGAGCGTTGTTCAGGGCTTCGTCGCGCAGGGCTTCGGCTTGGGTGCGGAAATCCAATAAGGTCATCGTTGCCCCTTGCGACCGCATCCAAGCGAGAAAATGGTCCACCTCGGTGTCAATGATTTCCTCAGCCTGCTTGGCGGCTTCCTGTCGCGAGCGAATGCCTTCCTCGACGGTGTTGCGCAAATCGTCGACCGTGTAGAGGTAAACATCGTTCAACTGCCCGACTTCTGGCTCTATGTCACGTGGAACAGCCAAATCTACCATGAACATAGGTTTGTGCTTTCGCGCTTTGAGGGCGCTTTCCACGCTACCCTTGCCCAAAATCGGCAACTGACTGGCGGTGGATGATACCAGAATGTCGGCCTTGGCGAGATGCTTGGGGAGTTCCGATAGCGCAATGGCAAAGCCGTTGAATTGCGCCGCCAAGGCATGGGCGCGTTCGATTGTCCGGTTGGCAATGATGATTTCGCCTATGCCTTGTTCGTGCAGATGCCTTGCGGTAAGTTCAATGGTTTCACCAGCCCCGATCAGCACAGCAGTCTGTTCCTTGAGCGTGTCGAAAATGCGTTGCGCCAAACGCACCGCCGCGAAGGCGACGGACACCGGGCTTGAGCCTATCGCGGTGTCGGTGCGGACTTTTTTGGCGGCACTGAAAGTATGGTGAAATAGCTTGCTCAGCGTCTTGCCCAAGGTTCCTGCCTCGGCAGCCGTTTGGTAAGCGGTCTTCATCTGGCCGAGTATCTGCGGTTCGCCTAAAATCATAGAATCCAAGCCACAAGCCACCCGAAACATGTGGCGTATGGTATCCTCATCGGTGTGCGCATACAGGTAGGGATGGAATTCTTCGCGCTTTAGGCGTTGTTCGCGGGCGATCCAGTCGACAATTTTGTCCAAGTCTGCATTGGCTGTCCCGCAATAGAATTCGGTGCGATTGCACGTGGAAAGAATCGCGACCTCCTCAACTTCGGGAAGACGAACCAATTGCCCCAAAGCCGGTCGCAGACGTTCAGCGGGGAAGGCAAGCCTCTCCCTGATCGCAACGGGCGCGGTGTTATGGTTTAGTCCTAAGGTCAAAATGGTCATCGACTCATCTATATGGCGTGTGTTTCAATAATAGGGATTTTAAAAAAAAATTGACCGTAGGCCAAATAATCCTAACCTTAACCTATTGCCGCAATCGATGGAAGGCGTAAAATCACCCTTGCTTGTGATTTGGCCGCTCCGCAGTGATCTGCATGTTATGGTAGCCGATTAAGCCGATGTTGCCCGGGCCGTTCCTGCCAAGCTTACTATTATAGGGCTTGGGTTGTATCTCTAATGAGGATTCTGCCATTTACCAACTGAGAATTTAGAGACCTGATTCAGTGACGAAATGTTTGATTTGTTTGGCATCTGCGCTTGGCCTGTTGGCTTCGGGATGCGCCAGCCTCAATCTCTCCCATTCCGAAGCGGTTGCTGATCCCGATCATACCTTAAAAATCGGGGCAAGCGCACCACGTAAGGGCGAAGATTCAGTTTATTTCATATTGGCGGCCGAATTGGCCGTACAGCGAGGGCAATACGAAGTAGCCTTGGATAATTACCTTAAAGCGTCCACGCTGACTCAAGACCCCAAAATCGTCCAACGCGCCACCCAAATTGCGCTATACCTGAAAAAAAACGACAAGGCACTGGAGACCTCAAGCATTTGGCTACAGCGTCAACCTGAAAACCTTGATGCGCGAAAGCTAACCGCCTTTTTGTTGATCAAAGCGGGCCGAACCGAAGAGGCGGTCGATCAATTGGCTGTGTTATTGAGCACACCGGGCGTCGACACCGAAGCCACGCTGATTGACCTTGCAAAATTATTAAGTACAGACGTTCCCAAGGATGTCGGAATGGGTATCATGCGCCGTCTGGGCGAACGTTTCCCGAATAAGGCCGAGTTGCATCTTGCCGCAGCGCTGCTTGCGTCCGAACAACATGAATACCAAACTGCCCTTGAAGAAACCGACAAGGCATTGTTGTTGCGTCATGATTGGAATAAGGCGCGCTTGCTTCAAGCTCAAATCATGTCTAAGTCGGGGAATTCCGATCATGCCCGCGAGCTGATGCGCAAGGCGATGCAGAAAGAGCCTAACAACTCAAGGCTGAGATTGATGTATTCGCAATATCTAGCCAAAGCGGGCGATTTGCATGGGGCCAACAAGGAGCTGGAGCAATTGCTGGCAAAAGACCCACGTAATCAAGATGCGATGCTGGGCTTGGCCATGACCCAATTGGAGTTGGGGCAAGATGCCAAGGCCCAACAAAATTTAGAGCGGCTCACGGAATCCCCTGACTATAAAATGCAAGCCTACTTTTACCTAGGTTTGCTCGAAGCCCGAAGAAAGCGCTTTCCAACCGCTGTGCAATGGTTTGACAAGGTTAGTGAAGGCCCAGTGGTCTTAGATGCCCAAATCAATGCCATCACCTCCTTGATCTATATGGGGCAAATTGCTGAAGCGAGGCAGCGTCTGCCCGGAATCCGTAAGCAATTTCCACAGCAAGCCGTTCGTTTGTATTTGCTGGAGGCCGAGTTGCTGACCAAAGACAAGCAATACGATCAGGCTTTCGACTTGTTAAGCCAGGCACTGGTGGAAAATCCCGGCCAAACGGACTTGCTTTATTCCCGTGCCTTGGTTGCCGAGGAACTGAACCGCCCCGACGTGATGGAGACGGACCTAAAAGTGCTGCTCGACAAAAATCCTGATGACCCAAACGCGCTCAATGCCTTAGGATTCAGCTTGGCTGACCGTTCTTTGCGTTTGGAAGAGGCCAAGGGCTACATTGCCAAAGCCTTGCAGTTTAAGCCGGACGACCCCGCCATTCTCGATAGCTATGGTTGGGTTCACTATCGAATGGGGGACAAGGAAACGGCGTTGACCTATTTAGGCAAAGCCTTTGACATGATTAAAGACCCTGAGATAGGCGCACATTACGGCGAAGTGCTGTGGGAGTCAGGAAAGCGAAAAGAAGCTGAGACCATTTGGAAGGAATTGTCAGGCAAATACCCCAATCATAGTGACCTGATTAAAGTCAGGGATCGCTACCCCGAAGCGTTCCAATAGTCAGTTTGGCCTAGAGCGATGATATTTAGGCTATTTTCACTCCTTTGCGCATTGACTCTGGCCGCAAGCATGACAGCTTGCGCCATTTTCAAAGGCAAGCCAACATTGCCGCAACCCACAGAAATCCAAAAACAACTCTATAATCTCCAAAATTGGAAACTGGATGGGCGCATTGCCGTCAAGTCAGGCGATGAAGGGTGGAATGCCAATTTGACATGGGATCACGGGAACGATCAGGATCGTCTGCTCATTTCTGGGCCATTTAGCCAAGGCGCAGTCTCGATCATCATGCAAAGCGGATTAATCACCATTAACGAAAGCAATGGCGAGGTCAGCACTTCTCGCGACCCTGATGATTTGTTGAAACAAAAACTGGGCTTCAGCGTGCCTTTGCCGAGTTTGCGCTACTGGGTTCTCGGTGTGCCTGCCCCGGACATTAATTTTCAAGCAATCCGGGATGCCGAGCAGCATGTGCAAGGCTTTAAACAACAAGATTGGGTGTTAACGTTTGATAATTATGAAAATGTTTCCAGCTTCTCAATGCCTCAAAAAATAACTGCACAAGGAAGCTCGATGAGGTTGAGGCTGGTCGTGGATGAGTGGGTTTTACAGAAATAATCAGGGGGAGTTATGTCAGTCAAGTCATTGCGCTTGCCCGCGCCGGCAAAATTGAACCTCATGCTGCGAGTCGTCGGGCGGCGACCCGATGGCTATCACTTGCTGCAAACTGTTTTCCAGTTCATTGACCGATGTGACTGGATCGAACTTGCGCCACGTCACGATGGCGCAATCAAGTTGTCAAGCCCAATTCCTGGAGTTCCAGAAGAATCCGACCTTACCATCCGTGCGGCTAAGCGATTGCGACAAGCGGTGGGGAATGAGGCTCTTGGCGTGCAAATCACCGTGGAAAAAAATTTGCCGATGGGCGGGGGGCTAGGCGGCGGCAGTTCCGATGCGGCAACCACTTTACTCGGATTGAATACCCTATGGGGACTTGGTCTTTCCATTGACGAATTGGCTTCCTTGGGCTTGCAACTCGGAGCGGATGTGCCCGTGTTTGTCCACGGGTGGGCTGCATGGGGGGAAGGAGTCGGTGAAGAACTTATCCCATTGCCAGATTTGCCAGAGCCTTGGTATTTGGTGATGAATCCACCCTGCCATGTTGCCACGGGTGCAATTTTTTCTTCTGATGAATTGACAAGGGACAATAAACCTATCACAATAGCCGACTTTGTTGCAGGTCGACAAGAGAACCATTGCCTCCCTGTGGTTGTGAAGGCATACCCTGAAATAGGGGATGCATTAAAGGCATTAGGTCAATATGCGATTTCACCGAAATTAACTGGCACGGGTTGCTGTGTTTTCGGCGCATTTGAAAGTGAGGCAGAGGCACAAATCGCTGCACGGGGCTTATCTTCGAATTGGAGTGTATTTGTTGCCAAGGGATTGAATAGATCACCTACGCATGAAGCGTTGGAGATAGCTTAAGGGTTTTGCCAAAGTTTATTGGGGCGTCGCCAAGCGGTAAGGCACGGGGTTTTGATCCCCGCATACCCAGGTTCGAATCCTGGCGCCCCAGCCATAATTTTTAGGGTATTCCGTTAGCTTTTTAGGTTGGGGGAACTTGAATGACAGATGCCACGTTCATGGTGTTCTCAGGGAATGCCAATGTGTCACTCGCCGAAGGGATTGTCCGTAAGTTAAACATGCGCTTAGGAATGGCGAGCGTCGGTCGATTCAGCGACGGGGAAATTGCCGTTGAAATCGAGGAAAACGTCAGGGGAAGGGAAGTTTTCCTAGTGCAACCCACTTGCGCCCCGATCAATGAAAATTTGATGGAATTGCTGATTATGATTGACGCTTTTCGTCGATCCTCGGCATCGGTGATTACGGCAGTAATTCCCTATTATGGATATTCGCGTCAAGATAGAAGAACACGTTCGGCTCGTGTTCCAATTTCGGCCAAACTCGTAGCGAAAATGATTTCTGCGGCGGGGGCTGACAGAGTTTTGACCGTTGATTTGCATGCCGATCAAATTCAGGGTTTTTTTGATGTGCCAGTGGACAATGTCTATGCATCCCCAATACTGCTGGGTGATGTCTGGCGGCAGCAATATCCCAATTTAATGGTGGTATCCCCAGACATCGGGGGTGTAGTCAGGGCAAGAGCACTGGCAAAGCGAATGGATGATGCGGACTTGGCGATTGTCGATAAACGCAGACCGCGACCAAACGAATCTAAAGTGATGAATATCATTGGAGACGTGGAAGGACGATCCTGCGTAATGGTCGATGATCTAGTGGATACGGCTGGCACCTTATGCAAGGCCGCAAAAGCATTGAAAGATAATGGGGCCGTCAAGGTTGTTGCCTATTGCACCCATGCTGTATTGTCCGGGAGTGCGGTGGAAAACATTGCTTCCTCGGTGTTAGATGAATTAGTGGTGACCGACACGATTCCTCTGTGTACGGCTGCCAGTGAAAGCCCCAAAATTCGGGTTTTGAGTGTTGCCGAAATGCTTGCTGAGACAATTCGTAGAATTGCAGTGGGCGAATCGGTCAGTTCCTTATACGTCGATTAAATATCGTTTATTAACCTGCTAAGAGTATTTCGGAGAAAAAGATGGTAGGCAGTTTTGAGTTTGAAGCAGAAGTTAGAACCACCACAGGAAAGGGGGATGCTCGTCGTTCCCGCCGCTTAGGTAAAATTCCGGCGATTGTCTATGGTGGCGGAGGAGATCAAGTCCAGTTGTACTTGACCCATCATCGGGTTTCGAAGGCATTGGAAAATGATGCGGTTTACTCGCATGTACTCACCATCCGTTACGACGGCAAAGAAATCAAAGCCGTTTTAAAAGCTCTGCAAAGACATCCTAGCAAGCCTATCGTCATGCATATGGATTTTCAGCGTGTGAATGAGAAGGAAAAGCTACTCGTACATATTCCTCTGCGCTTCATCAATCAAGAGACATCGGTAGGCGTGAAAAAGGGTGGCATAGTTAGCCATAACCTAGTTGAAGTTGAAGTCATCTGCTTTCCACAAGATTTACCGGAGTCTATTGAAGTTGACATGGCAGAAGTCGATTTGGGCGAGCTAGTTCACCTTTCCGATCTCAAAGTCCCGAAAGGCGTAGAACTATTTGACCTGACCCACGGTGACATCAACGACCGAACCGTCGCAAGCATTCACACTAATCGTCCGACCGATGCGGAAGAATGATCTTGTCTGTTTGGTGAAATACGATTGGCTTTGGCATACAGGTTGATTGTTGGACTGGGCAATCCGACATCAAGATATGAACCGACCCGACATAATGCCGGGTTTTGGATGCTTGATGAAATTGCCCGCCGTCACCGAATAAGCTTCAGTTCTGATGCGAGAAGCCAGAGCTTGTTGGCTCAAATGGAGTTGGATGGAGAAAGGATTTTCCTTCTGAAGCCTATGTTGTACATGAACCGTAGTGGTGGGCCAGTGTCTGCGCTGGCTAACTTCTATAAAATCAATGTCGGCCAGATTTTAGTGGCTCATGATGAACTCGATTTTGACCCCGGTGTGGTGAAGCTCAAAATTGGGGGAGGGCATGGCGGTCATAACGGATTGAGGGATATTGCAGCTAAACTAGGAAGTTTAGAATTTACTAGGGTTCGCCTCGGAATAGGGCATCCCGGCAATCGAGATGATGTCGTCAACTACGTACTTGACCGTCCGTCAGTGAGTGACCGTAATCTTTTGCTGGGGGCAATTGAAAAGGGTGTGGATCAGCTACCGCAGATTCTTAGCGGTAGGCTACAGGAAGTTATGAATGTGTTGCATTGAGCAAAACTAAAATATTTGTTGACATATTCCCAACTATGGGTAAAAATTGTGGACTGTTTTACGGAGGGGTTCCCGAGCGGTCAAAGGGATCAGACTGTAAATCTGACGGCTCAGCCTTCGAAGGTTCGAATCCTTCCCCCTCCACCAATTTTCTTTTTGCGGGTGTAGTTCAACGGTAGAACCTCAGCCTTCCAAGCTGATGGCGTGGGTTCGATTCCCATCACCCGCTCCAAGGATTAATGCAATGCCCATATAGCTCAGTCGGTAGAGCACTTCCTTGGTAAGGAAGAGGTCTCCGGTTCAAATCCGGATATGGGCTCCAGATTTTATAATTAATTTTATTGGCTACTTTTTAATAATTGACAGGGGAATTTGCGCATGTCCAAAGAAAAATTTTCGCGCACCAAGCCGCATGTGAACGTAGGAACTATTGGTCACGTTGACCATGGCAAGACGACCTTGACGGCGGCGCTGACCAAGATTGGTGCAGAGAAGTTCGGCGGTGAATTCAAGGCGTATG
>CAIOOA010000262.1 GCA_903859815.1 uncultured Methylococcaceae bacterium
CGAATACCATGTCCAAAGACTGGTTTGAGCATCGCGAAAAGTCGGAACCCCGCTTTCGGCTGAAAGTCCAGCCCCTGTGAAAACGACGATACGCTGGGCTTGTTTTAAAAAATCATGCAATGGAGGCACTTGCAATATTATTGTATCTATTTGATTTTGTTGAAATTATTAGCTTGAGCATTTGTCTTATAAATCAATAGGTTAGCTTAATTTTGCAAGTACCTCAATGGCTTAGGCATAGTCAGGAATGTAGAATCTAATTGTCCAATTATCAGTTTTCTAGTGGGAATTATCCATCAAAAAACACCTAAGCCATACTAAATTTCAGAGGAAACATGACAAACATTCAATATTTGCTGATAGGGGTGTCAGCCATTGCAGCCGGCGCGGTCAACGCCGTGGCAGGGGGCGGGACACTGATCACGTTCCCACTGCTAATTTCCATGGGCATTCCTGCTGTCGTTGCCAATATCACCAACACAGTGGCATTATGCCCCGGCTACTTAGCCGCCACATTTGCCCAGCGCAATGATTTGCGTGGACAGCAACGGCGCCTTTGGCTGTACTTGCTAACCGGGGTCGTCGGCGGCGTCGCGGGCGGATTTCTGCTATTGCACACAGGCGAGCGGCTTTTTAGCAAGTTGGTGCCCTATCTTATCTTATTTGCTGCGGGTCTACTCGCCGTGCAAGACACCATTCGCACATGGTTGCTGCGCAGTTCACAAAATCCGCATTCAAATCGCCGGTTGGAAAGCTTTGGGGTTATGCCGGTATTCCTAGCTTCCGTTTATGGCGGTTATTTTGGGGCCGGTGTCAGTGTCGTCGTATTGGCTGTGCTAGGTTTGGTGCTGGATGATTCGCTTATCCGGCTAAACGCATTGAAGCAAGGAATTGCCTTTGCAATTAATATTGCCGCAGCCATTTTTTTCATCTTTTCGGGGATGGTCAACTGGGACATTGCCATAATCATGGCTGTAGGGGCTTTGTTGGGAGGGGTCTTGGGCGGCAAAACGGTGGGGCGCATTAGGCCAATCGTATTGCGCAGGATCGTCGTGGTCATCGGTGTACTCGTCGCAAGCGCTTATTGGATTCGTTGACTGACACGCAACAAACTTGTTGCAAAAATGAAATAAATCTGCTAGGGTAGGCTCAAAAGCAACGATATGTTGTTTTAATGCAACGTATTCTCAATCCTGTGGATAGGAGAGTTACCATGAAAGTCATTTCCGAAAGAGCGTTGAAAGATCGCATGTCTGATTTCTTGCGCGAAGTGGAGGCAACTGGCGAAGAATTGCTGGTCACTAAAGACGGGCAATTGGTGCTCAAAATCATCTCTTATCATCGCTTTGCCGACGAAGTGGAATTGAATCCCAAGGAAATTGGCAAAAATTGATGCTTGGATTCTATCTGCATGTCAAAGGCTCAATCGTGTGGTTAGGCCAGTAGCCCGAATTTTTGCAGCAAAGGCTTGCATCCACTCCTCTGAGAGAGGGGAAAGACGCGGGGCTTCGGCTTGCAGGGAGGGGCGGGCCAGGCCATAAAGCAAAACCCCTGACAAATCGATGCCTTGCTGTTGGATGTGTTGAAGCAAAGCCAAGTAGGCATTGCACTCTTCATCGCTTGGGGGTTGGCCGTCAAATGCAAAAAGGCAGGTTTGCAACCAAGTCGGACAGAGATTGGCGGCGGACTCCAAATTATGTAGCACAGTATCAAGGGTATGGTGAATGCCGTTGACCCGCAGGCCACCCGTTTCTGTTGCGCTATCCAACTTGAACCAAACTTCACCGCCTAGCTCTGCCCAATGCGCCAGCCCCTTTTGCACGGGTTCACGACGGATCAAGCTACCGTTGGTGATCAGCACAAGCTTGATCTTGCCAAGCAAGTCATAATCAGCAACGACCGACCCGATCAATCCGATGACTTGGTCGAACTCCTTGGAACTGGTGGGTTCGCCGTTGCCCGACAGGGCTATGTCACGGATGCTTTGCTGTTCTAAGGGAACGGAAAAACGATTGTAGAAATCTCCCGTCAACACCTCATCCAGAAATCCACGCAATTCTGTTTCCAACAAGCCCAAATCGGTCGTTGGCGCACTGCCACGCTGCAAGTCAGGCACTTGGCAATAAATGCAGCGCCAGTTGCAGGCATTGTTGGGGTTGAGATTGATGCCAATCGACAAACCCCCGCTACGCCGGGAAATGACGGGATAGATATAGGCGAGTCCGGCACTGTCCCGGCTATGGTCGAAAGTGGTCAGCATGGAATTTGGGCGACGTCCTTAGGTTCATGGTGCAATGGCTAAACCCCAAAACCCTCGGCGTAGTGATGGACTGCCGCAATCAATACAATACCGGCAAGGATAAGAGCCATCTGCTGAATAACTGCTTCGGTATGGGTTTTTTTGTGTAAGGTGGGTATTAGGTCGGCGACTGCCACATAGATGAAGCTGGAGGCCGCCAAGGCAAGAAAATAAGGCAGCGAATCATGCACACGCTCCAAGCCAAAGTAGGCCAAGATTCCACCCGCCACCGTGCCTAGGCTAGACAAAATATTATAATAAAACGCCTTCGACTTGGGATACCCACTTTGCAGCAAAATGGCGAAATCCCCAATTTCTTGGGGGATTTCATGTGCGGCAACGGCCAAACTAGTGACAATGCCTAAATGTAGGTCGGTCAAAAACGCGGCGGCAATCAGCACCCCGTCCACAAAATTGTGAATGCCATCGCCCACTACGATCAGGGTTCCGGCGGGTTGGTGATAATGATCTTCGCCATCATTGTGGGCTTCACAGTCGGTGGCGTGGCAATGCCTCCACAACAGTAGTTTTTCCAGCATGAAAAAAACGAGTATGCCGACCAGCACGGTGGCGAATAGGGACTGGACGTTGCCGACCCCTGCGTTTTCGACCGCATGGGGCAACAGGTCCAAGAAAGCCACACTGAGCAAAGCTCCCAAGGCGAAACTGACCCCGTGCGGCAAAATGCTGGCATAGTGGCGGTCCGGCACCAATAGGAATAAGGATGCTGCGATGACACTCAATATTCCACCAATCAGGGTGAAAAGGATGATCCAAAAAAGTAAATGCATGAAGGTTGTGAGTTGTGGGCTTATTCTCGCCAGATTAGGGTGGCCATGCGACCGGTCTGGCTATCGCGCCGGTAGGAAAAGAAACGATCGGCATTGGAAAAAGTACACTCCTGACCGCCGTATACCGCTTCAACACCCGCACGGGCCAAGATCGAGCGGGCCAAGCTGTAAAGATCCGCCAACCAATGCTGTTCATCGATTTGCACAAAAGCGTCACCACAATCGCCTAGTTTTTCCAAAAATGACAGGCGGACCTCAGCGCCGACTTCAAAAGCGCTTGGCCCGATTGCAGGGCCTAGCCAAGCCATCAAATCGTTGCTGCCGAGTGCATCTACAGTCGATTCCAAAACCCCACCAACCAAACCACGCCATCCTGCATGGGAAGCGGCCACCCGATCACCGCTGCGGTCACAAAATAATACTGGAAGGCAGTCGGCAGTCATCACCACGCAGACCACGCAAGGCTCATCAGTGTAAGAAGCATCGGCTTCAGGGGGATGGCAGGCTTTCCGATTGGCCTTGACTGCTTTGGTTCCATGGATTTGGGATAGCCAGTAAGGTTCTCCGGGCAATTGCAAGCCTTTACGCAAGCGATGCCGGTTGGTGCTGACATGATCGGGGCTGTCGCCCACATGGGCTGCCAGGTTCAGGCTCGCATACTCACCTTGGCTGACCCCTCCCTCACGCAATGTGCTGTAGGCGCGTATACCCGGTGGCGCAGGCCAGTTGGGTTCAATGCAGAAGTCTTTCATGCGGCTTGCCTCAGGGAGGTAAGTAAGCTTTGAAAATCCTCGGGCATGTCCACTTGCCATTCACACCATTCCCCCGTGCTTGGATGCTCAAGACCCAGTTTTTCAGCATGAAGCGCTTGCCGACGGAAGCCACGCAAAGCCTCCCCCAATGCCTGATTTCCGCCTGGCAACAGCCTCAACCTCCCCCCGTAAACTGGGTCGCCAAGCAAGGGGTGGCGGATATGAGCCAGATGGACACGAATCTGGTGGGTACGCCCGGTCTCCAGCTTGACCCGTAGGAGCGTGTGTCCCGGCAGGCGTTCCTCAATGCGGTAGTGTGTCACCGATGGCTTGCCGTCCTCACGCACGGCAAAGCGTTTTCGGTCCGTAGAGTGGCGTCCAATAGGTTCGTCCACTGTCCCCCCCGCAGTTAGGTATCCCTGCGCCAAGGCCAAGTACTCACGGTCAATGTCGCGTGCCTGCAACTGATCCACCAAAGATTTATGTGCTTTGAGCGTCTTGGCGACCATCAGCAAGCCACTGGTATCCTTGTCGATCCGGTGAACTATGCCAGAGCGGGCGATTCCTGCCAAACTGGGCGCATGATGGAGTAGCGCATTTTGCAGAGTGCCTTCACGATGCCCAGCCGCAGGATGGACGACCAAGCCTGCTGGCTTGTTGACAATCAGCAATGACTCGTCCTCGTATACAATGTCTAGCGGTATGTCCTCAGGCTCGCAATCGGTTTCCAATTCGATTTCTGCCTGCAATAGCACCTGTTCGCCGCCCAACACTTTTCGCTTTGGGTTTTGGGCCTCGCCGTCCAGCAAGACATGGCCTTCTTTGATCCAGCTTTGCAGTTTGCTTCTGGAAAAATCAGGAAACAGTTCGGCCAAAGCTTGATCCAAGCGCAGACCTGACAATTCGAGTGGGATTTCAGCGGTGTACTGTTCGGTTTCGGGCACAGAATGATTCGATAAGGTAGATTGGTCGGCCAGCGGGGCGGAACACGCCCATCGTGGATGGTTTGGCTATTGGCGAGCAAGATTTCAGGGTATACTCCAACAATTATCCGATTAACGCATGAACGATTATGCGACTTTTCAGCACCATGATAAACGCCACATTGACAAAACGCCCAAAATTATTGCCCGTCTTGATGCTTTGCATGGGCATATTGTTATCTTCTTGTACTTTGATGAGCCTGTTTGGCTTAGAAAGTGAAAGTAGCAGTGCCTCCGACGATGAATACGCCAATTGGACCGCCCAGCAATTCTATCAAGAGGCAAAAAGTGAACTGATGGACGGCAATTACGACAAGGCCGTCAAATTATATGAAAAATTGGAAGCCCGCTACCCCTTCGACAGGTATTCCACCCAAGCTCAATTGGAAGTTGCTTACGCCTATTATAAGAAAAACGAACCCGACTCCGCGTTGGCTGCCGTTGACCGCTTCATCAAGCTCAACCCGGCCCATGAAAAAGTTGATTACGCCTACTACCTCCGGGGCCTGATCAATTATAACAAGGGGCGCACCTTTGTTGACCGGTTCTTGCCCACCGACTCCTCGCAACGCGACCCTGGGTCGGCACGCGAGGGCATGCGCGACTTTAATGAATTGATTGCCAAATTCCCCAATAGCAAATATTCTCAAGATGCTAAGAGGCGAGTTAACGCCATGCGCAACAATTTGGCCATGTATGAAATCAATGTCGCCGATTTTTACATGCGTCGCGGGGGTTATATCGCCGCAGCCAAGCGCAGCAATGGGGTATTGGAAAAATATCCCAACACCCAAGCCATTCCGAGGGCATTGAAAATCATGGAGGAAGCCTATCGAAAACTGGAACTAGACGATCTTGCCAATGATGCCGCCCGGGTTTATGCATTGAACTATGGGGAAGGTGCCGACCCCACCACCATCGCCGATGAATACCAGTTGACACCTGCTGAAAAAGTATGGGATTTCATAGGTTTGGATCGCTAATGGGTGAATCTTCAGGATGTCAAATGTCCTTATTGGCGAAACGACCCATGATGTGCTTTGTGTGGGACATGCCCCCTATGACTTGGTGTTTTCCGTCCCCCGCCATCCTGTGTCCGATGAGAAAATATTCGCCGACGATTTCCTTGCCTGTGGCGGTGGACCTGCCGCCAATGCCGCCGTCATTGTGGCCCGGCTTGGCTTCACCGCCGCCTTTGCCGGTTATTTAGGAAACGATCTTTATGGCGAGTCCCATGTCTTGGAACTTGCCCGTGAAGGAGTGGACACGCGCTATGTCATCCGCGGAAGCAATCCCACCCCCCTATCTTGCGTATTAGTCAAACCCAATGGTGATCGGGCGCTGGTGAATTACAAGGGGGCGACACGGCCATTGGATGAAGACGAAATCGACTTTTCCGGCATTAACCCTAAAGTCGTTTTGTTTGACGGTCATGAACCCTTGATTTCAATGCCTTTGGCCGAATGGGCCAAGCAGAACGGCATACCTACGGTTTTGGATGCTGGCTCCTTGCACGAAGGCACGAGGGGTTTGATGCATAAAGTGGAATATCTGGTGGCATCGGAAAAATTTGCCAAGCAATGGTTGCAGGGTGACAACCTCGATGTAGCGTTAGACCGCTTGGCCGACCAATCATCCGCAGTGGTTATCACCTTAGGCAAACAAGGGCTGATTTGGCGCAAAAACAATGTGAGCGGGTCATTACCTGCCTTTCCCGTGCAATCCGTCGATTCCACGGGCGCGGGTGATGCGTTTCACGGTGCTTTTGCTGCTGGCCTTGCGGCACATTTGCCTTGGGAAGAGCTATTGCGCTACGCCAGCGCAGCCGGGGCATTATGCTGCCAAAAGCCCGGTGCGAGGAATGGACTTGCCACTGCAAGCGAAATAAACGACTTTCTTGCACGTTTCCCCACTAATTTTGAAAAAAACTGTTGACAGAAAATCTATGCCACATTAACAATGGACGTAAATTTGGAGGTTTCCCCGAGGGTTCAATCACTGCTTGACCCTTCGGCAAGCGCTGAAGGATCTGGCTTTCGTTGGCTTTGCATTAATATCGAACCAACACCTTAGAATTTTAGATAAGTTTTCCAGCGTATTTGGAAAAAACCTTGGAATCTGCCGTCCACTTGTGGCGGGAGTCATCAGACCTCGTTTTGTTGCGCCATTGATTAGGCTGCTGATGTGATGATTTGAAATGGCGCAATCGTAAAAAAGCAGGTTTTTTTGATGAATATTTACGTAGGAAACTTATCCTATTCGGTCACCAGCGATGATCTCCGCAAGGCTTTCGAGCCTTTTGGCGCAGTCTCTACCGCTAACGTAGTCACCGACAAATTCACAGGCCAATCCAAAGGCTTTGGTTTTGTCGAAATGTCCAACAAGGCTGAGGGCGAAGCTGCCATCAAAGAGCTAGACGGAGTCGATCTTAAAGGCAGAAGTGTTCGTGTCAACGAAGCACGCCCCCGCACTGAGGGCTCTTCCAGTGGTGGGCCCCGCCGTGGCGGACCTGGCGGAGGTGGAGCCGGCGCCCCCGGTGGAGGCAGAGGGCGTTTCTGAAGTCCAACGAATCCAGTCGGTGCTTGTTAGCCAAGGTCAAAAGTGCCGACTGGATTTCTCCGCTTCAATTCGGTGGGTTTGCCTGTTCATTTTCGGCCAAAGCCACAGGTGATTGGGTAGCGACGGTCCCGCCCAAAGGCTCGGCGGGTGATTTTCACACCCGGAGGTGCTTGGCGGCGTTTGTACTCGTTAATGTCCACCAACCGTGCCACGCGCACCACATCGGCCTCGGCAAAGCCCGCTGCGATAATTTCTTCCACCGATTGATCCCACTCCACATACCGCTCCAAAATCGGGTCTAACACCGAATAAGGAGGCAGCGAATCTTCGTCTTTCTGGTCCGGGGCCAATTCTGCCGAAGGCGGACGTTCAATGACGCGCAACGGAATCACCGGGCTGATTGAATTGCGATATTCACTAAGCAGGTAGACCAGCAACTTGGGCACATCCTTCAAGGGCGCAAAACCGCCAGCCATGTCACCGTACAGCGTCGCGTAACCCACGCTCATTTCACTTTTATTGCCAGTTGTCAGCAATATTTTGCGCATTTTATTGGAAATCGCCATCAGTAATACGCCACGGCAACGGGCTTGTATATTTTCCTCTGTAGTGTCGCGGGGCAAGCCAGCAAAAGTGTCTGCCAGCAAACCGGTGAAGGCTTGGAAGGCTGGCTCAATAGGAATGACGTGGTATTCCACGCCCAAGGCATCGGCCTCCAAGCGCGCATCCTCCACGCTCATGTCCGCCGTGTAACGGGACGGCATCATGACCGCCTCCACCTTGTCGGCACCCAAGGCGTCAACCGCCAGAGCCAAGGTCAATGCCGAGTCTATGCCTCCTGACAATCCAAGGACCGCGCCTTGAAAGCCATTTTTAATCACATAGTCGCGTATGCCCAGTACCAGTGCCTTGTAAACATAAGCAACCTCGCCTTCCGAATGTTCCTTCTCCCCCGGCAATGCAACCAGTCCATCGCTTTGCTTGTCAAATTTCACGACATCCAGCACTTCCCTGAAACGAGTGGCGCGGTAAACCACCTCCCCGTCGGCATCCATGACAAAAGAAGCCCCGTCAAACACCAGTTCATCCTGACCACCCACCAAATTGACATATACCATGGGGATGCAACTGGCGGCGACCCTTTCCAGCACGGCTTGTTCCCTTTGCTTGGTTTTACCCGTCTGGAACGGGGAGGCATTCAGGTTTAGCATCAACTTCGCACCCGCTGCTGCCGATTGTTCCACTGCTCCGGGCAACCAAACATCCTCGCAAATGGTGACACCCACTGTCACGCCTTCCAGATCAAACACACAGGGTTCTTTTCCCGGATGAAAATAGCGCCTCTCGTCGAAGACCCCATAATTTGGCAATTCCTGCTTGCGGTAAATCTTATGCACCGCCCCGTCGCGCAACACCGCCGCACTGTTGTAAAGAATGCCGTCAGACAGTTCAGGGAAACCCAGAATCACGGTGATGTCAGTTATCTGCCTTGCCACTTGCAACAGAGTCACTTCAATTTGTTGGAGGAAATGCGTTTTATACAGCAAATCCTCCGGTGGATAGCCCGATAGCGTCAGTTCCGGGAACACCACGGCATGGGCTTGCAGCCTGTCTCTGGCTTGGGCGGCTGTTTCCAAGACACGGCGGGCGTTACCGGCGATGTCACCGACAAGGAGGTTGATTTGAGCAATGGCGATGCGTAGGTTCATGGTTTTCAAGATTTGGGTTGATAGTAATGCGGTTTGTTCAAACACTACCTGTCTGATTGCCAATCCGCCAGTCGAATATTCGGATGAGGACGTATTCTCATTTTTTAGCTTTGAAATAGATCCAACTGCTCGCTTACCGAACAAGATGCCTTCGCATCGAACACGGCATTAAAATTGTCAACATCCACAGGATTAGGCCAAGCCAGTGCGCCTTTTTCCATCAATGCTGGCAAACCCTTGCCCAAGTCGCCAGTGGAACGGACAAATACCGGAACCAAGTGCAATTTGTCCAATTGCTCCACTGCACCGGCCCAGGTTCCGCCTTTGTTGAAATCGGACTCCACCACCAAAGCCACATCCGCCAGCGCATAGATGAGCTTATTGCGTTGCATGGCATTGCCAACATTGAAACCGGCAGCAGGGTCATAAGGGGAAATCAACACCAATTGACCGTCAAGCAGCAAGTTTCGGTGTTCGCGGTTCATGGCGGTGCGTTCCAAACTATCCGCCATGATGCCGCAAACCTTGCCGCCGGCTTCCAAGGTGCCACGCATCCCCGCTAGGTCTATGCCTTTGGCCCCGCCGGAAATCAACGTTCTGCCCGATTTCGCACAAAGCTGGCCTATCCTCATCGTGAAGTCAATCATCGCCTCATCCACATGACGTGAACCGACCACCGCCAAGCCTCCAGTATCCAACAAACGTCGGTCGCCGCAACCATAAATAACCGCCGGGGCATCTTCGCGCAGGCGTGTTTTCAAGCGACGGGGATAATCGGCATCGGCACGACTGACCACCCATATTGCCCGAGTCTGCCAATGCTCAACCACTTGGCTGAGTAAAAAACCACGATCCAGTAAGCGCCGTAGCCGCTCTGCGTCAATGACACTTCCGCAGTCTCGAAATAATTCCGTTGCATCGGGCGAAAGGAAATCAGCCGGTTGGCGTTGTAGTTCGCGTAGATGGCAAGCCAGCCGTTTGTATTCGCTGGGTTTCAACAGATCGGGCGAATTTGCCGACTTCCCCGCAATCAATGGGGCAGTCAGCAGCAATATGGCTTGGGTGTTCGGGGAAAGACCAGTTGTCATTGATCGTGTCCTGTTTGCGCCAAGGCCAAGGGCCAAACTTCGCCTCCACGATGGGTGCGCAACAGCCAGGCAGCGACGGTAAACGTCCAGCGCGAATCCACCATATCATCCACTAGCAGCACCGGACCCCGGCGTGGAAGCCTGTCTACACAAATTGCTAGGGAACCGTCGATATTGTGGGCTTGTTGAATGCTGTTTGCCATAGTCTTTTGTTCTGGTCGGTGATCGGTTTTTGCCAATACGATATGAAACGGCAAATTCAACGCCGCTGCCAGACGTGCCGCAAAATCTGGCACCAAGTTTGGGTGGCGTAGTGAAGGAATGCAGGTTACCCAAGTTGGCCCCACCTGGGGGTTCCACTCGCGGAATAGGTTGACACAAGCCTCCACTAATTCATCCGCAAACCGGCCATCATGGAATTTGCCCTTCCGCACCAAACCACCCCAACCGGCATCGCCCCACACGCACAAGGCTTTGCCCAGTTGCGGCTGATGCTCGGCGGCAATCTTGCCTTTAACACCATACTGAGGCATTCCCCCGGCAGGCCAAATCTTGCGCGGTTCCAAATCCAAGCTAGTGCGGCGCAAGAAGGTAACGGCCTCCTGTAGAAGCCTAAGATCGATTTGACTAGGCAACAACGGCAAAGTCGGAGGCTTGACCAACGAGGGGTCGCCGTCGAGTGCGCTTATTAAGAAAGCCATGTGTCCCTCAGTCAGGCCCACATATTTTTGCATTTGGGCTTGTTCTTCTCTTCGCAAGGCGGTCAATCGGGCCGCCCGCTGCCAGAAGTGTTCGCTCAAGCGGGCTGCCGTCAACTGCCATTTACTCTCATGTTTGGCTATTGGCGAAGGGGACTCAAGGGCCAGCAAAGCGATGGTTTTTTCAATGCGTCCCTTTCTTAGGTTGACCCGGTTCATCAGTTCGGGAACCGACAAACCATTGGGGGCAGCCTCCAAGGCTTCGATGACCTCGGCAACGTCCTGCCGCGTAGGGAAGGCGGTATTGATGAAATATTCGTTAATCTCGGTCTCTTCCTCGCCACTGAGCAAGATGCCGTAGGCAGCGTCCAAGGCGCGCCCGGCACGGCCCACCTGTTGGTAATAGGCCACGACCGAACCGGGGGTCTGGTAATGGATCACAAAGGCCAAGTCGGGTTTATCATAACCCATGCCCAAAGCCGTTGTCGCGACGAGTGCCTTGACCCGATTATCCAGCAAGGCTTGTTCAAGCATTTCCCGGCGTTCACCCGTCTCGCCGGTATAAGCTTCGACGTTGAATCCCTGCTGTTTTAACCAATCGGCGACTAGATTCGCGTCACGTACCGTCAAGGTATAGACGATGCCATGTCCCGGTAGCGTGGCAAGCTGCCCTGCCAGCCAAGCCAAGCGCTCTGCTTGTCCGGGTAAGCGCAAGGTTTGCAACGTCAGCGAGGAGCGGTTCAAGTCGCCCCGCGACACTTCCAAATTCGGGCCAAGCACCGCCATCAAATCGTCCATCACCCGGTTATTGGCAGTGGCTGTGGTCGCCAATAGCCGCAGAGTCGGAGGCAAGGTGCGGACGATGCGTTCCAATAGCCGGTAATGTGGGCGGAAATCATGCCCCCAATCGGAGATGCAATGCGCTTCGTCAATCACTAGCAGCGCAATACGGGCCGCAATGCCAGCCAAGACTTGGGTACGGAAACGACCATTGGCCAAACGTTCGGGTGAAATCAACAAGATGTCGATTTCGTCCCTCAACAATTTGGACTCGATGACTTCCCAGTCGTCCTGATTGTCCGAGTTGATCGTGCTGGCCCGCACCCCCATCCTTTGCGCGGCGGCGATCTGGTTGCGCATCAAGGCCAGCAGCGGCGAAACCAGCAAAGTCGGCCCGAAACCGGCTTCCCGCAACAGCTTGGTGGCGATGAAATAGACAAAGCTCTTGCCCCACCCGGTTTTTTGCACCACCAACAGACGGCTTTTGCCTTCTACAATATGGCAAATTGCGTCTTCTTGGCCTTCGCGGAAATGGGCATCGTCCCGGCCCGAACCTAAGCGCAGGAGTTCTAGGGAATGTTGGGGGTTGTAGATCATTTGGCCTTACTGACTGCAAAATTGGGATTGGCAGGATTAACCGTCACTGTGCGGCGAGCGGGATTGATGACCAAATCCATGTCTTCCATCGGAATGGCACCCAGCAAAACCTCATTACCCAACACCATGGCACCGGTCAGACAGTGACGGTTTGCAAAATGCACGAGAATTGGGCCGACGTAAGGCCGCTTGCGCGATGTGCCGTCCGCCGTTTCCACCTCCCTTTCTTCGTAAGTATCCAGATCGAGTTGCAAGGCAACATGTTCCGGGATGCACAAATGCACCGCTCCGGTATCAACTAAGGCAGATACAGTGAGCGGTTTAATTTCTGGTTTTCTCGCATTGCTGAGGGTTATTTCTGTGTAGATAAGTCCCATTGTTTTTCCGATAAATGGAGTAAAGTTATATCAAAAAAGGGTGTACTGCGCACCACACATAGCTTATTTCATATCTTGAGTTTATTCCTTACAAGCTCTTGCTCAATAATACTTTTTATGAAAGCCGGTATTTCTTTGTCCAATTGGAATTCCATTCTCGCGAACGTCCCTAACAGCTCTTGGTGGATGGTTATACCCGTATTTTTCCTTCAATTCCTCTGTCGTTATAAAGCCATGCTCTAAAATATGATCTATGACTGTTTTAGGGCGTTTGTCAGTGACAGACAAACAAAGCTCAAGCAGAGCTTGGGAGGGCTTGTTCATAGGATTGTCGAGGTTCAAATAAACTATATTGCTGATCCACAGGCTTGTGGTGGTTAATTGGTTTAATGTGAAGTCTCTCGATCAGGGCTGGCGAAAGGTACAGTGATTCAAAAGTCACTTCATGAAGCCCAAGCAGCGTGGACTGACTAGAACGCCCTGCTTCAATTTCGATGCGTGTCATATTTAGGTTAACCGGAAGATATTCACCAAACGTCTTATCTCCACGTCTGCCATCATAGCTGATGATAAATTGAAGCTTTCTGGCATTTAATTTTTCTAATTCATTAATAAACTCTGTATGGCTAATGCCCGCATAATAACGAGCATCACGATTGCCGCATACACCTTGGTAAGGCGGGTCCATATAAATTAAATCATTCTGATCAACTGAGTTGATCACTTGTCGATAATCCAATGAAGTAAATTCGGCTTTGCCTTGCAAGAGATAGGCAACTCCCATGATATTTTTTCGCATGGTTTCAGGTCGAGTACCTTGCCGTCTTTTATCGGGGCTTTGATTGAGTAAGCCTAATGCGTTATAGCGGACAGAGCCTTTGACACAACGAGATAATAGATATAAAAACAGGCGTGGGTCTTGGGTTTTGTTGAACTCATCCCTGACTCGATAAAAGTGATCCAACGAATCGGGATGTTGTTGATTCCATAATTGTTCATAAAAAACGGCTAGTTCTTCTGGTTGCTCTGAAACTAACTTAAGAAGCTCTGTCAAGGGCTGATTCAAATCGTTAATCCAAAACCTTTTAACTAGATTTTTGGCGGCAGCAGCAACACTAATCGCTGCGGAACCTGCAAAAGGCTCAACCAAACGATTAATTCCCTTCGGGAAATAGCGCAGAATGACAGGCGCAAGATTTCGCTTGCTGCCTTGATATTGAATTGGATGTGGAAGTTTTAGCATTGCTAATTGATCCCGCAAAACTGACATTCTTTTGCATCAGTCCTAATTAAATTACCACAAGCTCGGCAAAATATGAATACATATGTTGATAATCTATATCCACTTTGGTAATGTTCAGATTGTTCATTATCAAGATGATAATCAGAATTCATAAAGGAAAGCCCTAGGTTGCTGAATATTTCAGAAACTTAACTATCTTCGCTACTATATTTACGACCAGAACCATAAAGAATATTTTCATATTTTCTTACAAGATATTGAACAGGAAATTTTTTGAAAAATATTTTCCTTCAACATAATAGGCAAACAAGCTTTTATTTTCTTCAATCAATTTAAAGCCATTAGAATCCAGAAATAATCTAAGTTTTTTAGAAAACTCAATTCTCATTCTTTTTTCCTTTTCTGACTGTTCAATCAAAAGAATCATCCTCTTGTGCTCTATCTCCTGCTCTGCAAGTATTTTTAAGTGTGCCGTTTCAAGCTTTGAGATTTCTTTTGTCTTCTGACTTGTCACTATAGATTGTGTGCGAACCTCTATATATTGACTGAACAACTTTGAAACTAATGCTGAAATATCAATACAGAAAACCTTGAGAGTAAGATTTAATAAGTCCATAATTGTTCTCTAAGATTCGTAAAGTTGAGTAGTTGAGAGTGGGCAACATCTTTATGCTTGCCCAACGTTTCTGTTAATTCCACGAGGAGAAATTATAAAATCGTTTGTCTATTCTTCTGCCTAACCTCCTGAATTATTGAACAACCAAACTCCTCACACTCCCCGTCGTCGTGCCATTGCTATTCTTAACCCTTGTTCGCAGTTTCACCGTATCGCCCAAAGCAAACGGCCCAAGCGCATTTCCGCTAGGGTCGGCTATTATGATCGAATTAGCAAACTCCGCGTCCACGCCGACGACTTGCCATTCCACGCGGCTTTCGGCGTTGCCGTCATAGGTTCCGGGGTCATAATTCAACAGTATATGCAGATTGTCGGTGCCGCCTTGCAATAAGCTTTTGATTCCCAGAGTGGTGGGTTGGCCTTCCGAACCTGTCATAATTTGCGCCAGCGCACCGGCTAAAGTAGGGTTGCTACGGGCTTCGGATTGAAGCTTGGCGTAGAAGCGTTTGTTGAGTCGGTCTAGGGCAGTGGCGGCTACGCGCAGGGCGTTACGGGCACTGGCAACATCCGCCGCACGGTCTTCCAGTGCTTGTTCCAAGGACGGTTGGGCATCCAATGCGGCTGCCAGTTGCTCAAGCCCTTTGCCGCCGCTGGTGATAGCGGGTCGTGGTGGATTTAAACTAATCAGATAAGCATTGATTCGGGTCAATGCGCTGACCAGCTTTTTGCCGCGAGCCAAGGCAAATTCAGTATTGCGGGGTTTAATGGCATAAACGGAAGAAAGCAAATCGAGCAAGGCGCTTTCGGCATCAATATTGTCGTCCAATTCAGCTTCCGCCGCCTTCGGCAATGCAAGGTCTAGAGATTGAATGACGAGAAAGCCTTGATGCTCGGCATTATTGGCCGCATCATAATCGGCAAGGGCGTGGTCGCGTTGTTGCGCCAGCCCTTCTAGGGCGTTTGCTTGTGCGGTCAATCCAGCAATGTCAATGCCGCCTACGGCAAGAGCGGGATCGAATTGCTTGATGACGGCGACGGTTTGATTAGCCCGGATTTCGTTGGCTTGATAAAATTCCATAAACTTCTCCAAAAATTGAGTTGAATTTTACAGGTAAGATTATAGCTTTGATTTGATGGTTTATTTATAACAAATGGGGTTATAAGCGTAAGAAGGCATTCCCAAAGGACAAGATGGCGTTCAAATAAAGCTTTGAGGCGTTCACGAACCCCATGATGCCGTTCCATGGCATCATTTAGGCGTGTACCAGTAGCATCAATCCGTTCCCTAAACCCACCAAGCCATTCCTATAGCGCATAACGGCTTTTCTAATAGGGGAAAGCCATTTCATCGCTGCATGAGAGCGTTCCCATATCCCTTCAATCCATTTCCATTGCTAAATTAGCCGTTCCTCATCACTCTATCCGGTGAACCTACCCCAACCTCTCCACCATCGCCTTGCCCATTTTCGATGGCGAATCGACAATGGACACGCCGGCGGCTTTCATTGCGGCGAACTTGGCGGCGGCAGTGCCTTTGCCACCACTGACGATGGCGCCGGCATGGCCCATACGCTTGCCGGGGGGCGCGGTGGTTCCAGCAATATAGCCAACGACGGGCTTGGTGACATGGGCTTGGATATATTCCGCCGCCTCTTCCTCGGCGCTGCCGCCGATTTCACCCACCATGATGATGCCCTTAGTTTGCGGGTCGTTCTGGAACATTTCCAGCACTTCGATGAAATCCAACCCATGGATTGGGTCGCCACCGATGCCGACGCAGGTGCTTTGTCCCAAGCCGGCACGGGTGGTTTGGTGTACCGCCTCATAGGTCAACGTGCCGGAACGCGAGACAATGCCGATGCTGCCCGGATTGTGGATGAAAGCGGGCATGATGCCAATCTTGCATTCGCCGGGGGTGATGACACCGGGGCAATTCGGGCCGACCAACTTGGCATCGTAAGCTTTCAGTGCGGCTTTGACTCGCAGCATCTGCAAAACGGGAATGCCCTCGGTAATGCAAACGATGAGTTTGATGCCCGCGTCGGCGGCTTCCAAGATCGCGTCGGCAGCAAACGGTGGCGGCACGTAAATCATGCTCGCCGTCGCGCCTGTGGAGTCCACGGCCTCGCGCATGGTGTTGAACACCGGCAGATTCAAATGGGTTTGACCGCCACGCCCCGGCGTAACCCCGCCGACTAATTTCGTGCCATAGGCAAGGCATTGTTCGGAGTGAAAGGTGGCCTGTTTGCCGGTGAAGCCTTGGCACAGGAGTTTAGTGTTTTTATCGATGAGTATGCTCATGCTGGGGAATCCAATGGGTTAAGAGGCTTGGGCGGGGCAAAAGTCCAAACGGCCCAGGCGGTTTTTGATTTCGCGGATGTCTTCACGCATTTCTTGCTGGTTTTCCAAAACTTTTTGAATTAACTGCATGAGCAGTTCTAAACTGGGTTCTGGTATGATTTTAATTTCTTCATCTCTCTCGCTCATGTACTGCCAAATGCTATGATCAAAGCAAGCCCGATCTTTGCCTAGGATGTCAGCGGTTGCGTTAATCACAGATTGTTCATACTCATAAGTTCTTAGCTTAAGTCCGGCCATTCCAAGAAAGCTTTTAAGATGCCGGTCAATAGCGCTGGTGGATATTCCAACTAGAATCTTGAAGTAGTCAACTGTCTTCGGTCCAATGCCGTTAATGGCTCTTAGCTTCGGCAAGTTTGAGTCTTGTGACAACCACTCTTGCAAGTCTGCTTCGGCTTCTACACCCTCGCTCTTAAATAGCTTGATAACTTGGTAGAAACGTTCGGCTCGATCAATACCTTTCCAATCAAGAAACTCAGTTGCTGTAGTTGATTGCAGAGCATCCAGTATTGAACTTGTTGTACAAGCTTTTGGATATTGAGCGAGGATTTGGTCAACTCGTGGCTTAACGGTAGCGTTGTAGCGATTATTTGCCTGAAGAACAGCATCGGCAACGATTGCACCCATATGGTTGTAGCGATCCATAGCCGCCACAAACGTGAAGTCAGACAACGAGCGAACATACGAGGCTAGTATTTCCGCATCCTGTGGCACGACATTCACCCCTTCACCGAAGCAACCACTTTCTTCGCCGCCTCGTCCAAATCCTCGGCGGGAATGATGGCAAGGCCGGATTCGGTGAGCAGTTGTCGGCCAGCAGGGGCGTTAGTGCCTTCCAGCCGGACTACAACGGGGACTTTGACATCGACCTCTTTGACTGCCGCGATAATCCCATCGGCAATCATGTCGCAACGGACGATACCGCCAAAAATGTTGATTAGTACGGCTTTTACGGTATCATCGGACAAAATCAACTTGAACGCTTCGGTCACTTTCTCTTTGGTAGCGCCACCGCCTACATCCAAGAAATTGGCTGGCTCGCCGCCATGCAATTTGATGACATCCATCGTCGCCATGGCCAAGCCGGCCCCATTGACCATGCAGCCAATATTGCCGGCTAGGGTGATGTAATTCAATCCATGTTCACTGGCAGCATTCTCTTTGGCATCTTCCTGGGCAGGGTCGCGCAAGGCTGCGATGTCGGGATGGGCAAACAGGGCGTTATCGTCGATGTTGACCTTGCCGTCCAAAGCCAACAAGCGTCCATCGGCAGTGACGATCAGCGGGTTGATTTCGATCTGGCTGGCATCCTTGTCCAAGAAAAAGGAATATAGCCCTTGCATGAACTTCGTCAGGGCGTTGATTTGATCGCCTTGCAGCCCTAAGCCAAAACCAATGTCGCGGCATTGGTAAGCTTGCAAACCGGCAATGGGGTCGACTTTTTGGATCAGGATTTTTTCTGGGGTTTTCGCGGCGACTTCTTCAATCTCCACCCCGCCTTCGCTGGATGCCATGAACAGCACTCGCTCGCTGGCTCGGTCCACTAAAACGCTGAGATAAAGTTCACGGGCGATGGGGCTGACTTCTTCCACCAATACGGCATTGACGGGCAAGGCCACTCCGCCGGTTTGGTAAGTGGCAAGGCTGGAGCCTAACATAGTTTTTGCCGTTTCAGCGACGGCATCCAAGCTGTCCACCAACTTGACACCCCCCGCTTTGCCGCGACCGCCGGCATGGATTTGTGCTTTGACCACCCAGCGCTCGCCGCCTAATGCAGCAGCGGCGTGGCGGGCTTCTTCAGGTGAAAAGGCAGGGGTTCCACTAGGGACAGCGACCCCGTAACTGGCAAACAAGCGTTTGGCTTGGTATTCGTGGAGATTCATGGGTTTCCTCGTCTGGATTGCACAAAAAAGGCTATTGCCTTGTTGCGGGTATTTTAGACCAGTCGAACCCAAACTGCATCGAATAGCATAGCAAACAGACAAACTTGGTTTAGTTAACTTAAAGCCCAAGTCAAAAAAATTATTCAACCCCCCCGATTTGACCAGCCATTCACCCTAGTGCATACCGAATGCTTATGTAAAAACCTGACTCAAGCGTGATATTTTTCCAGACGCTTGAATTGTTCAATCGCAACTTTGGCTTTCGCATTCAGCGTCTCGGTCAACTCGGAGTTTTTATAGATCTTGGGGAGCAAGCCTTCAGCCACTAAAGCTTCTTTGATCCACTTCTTAGCAAAACGGTAGTTGCCGGGGACGGGGGTTGTTTCACCCGTTTTAGGATCACGCAGATTCAAATGTTTATTCGTATCAACGACTGACGTGGCTGGTTTTGGCGTGGCGACACTGGCGGGTGCGGCAGGAGCGGGGGCTGCCGCCGCCGGTGCTTGCTTGGGTGGCGCGGGTATTGGTGCTGGAGGGCTGCCCGCGACTACCCGTTTCAATCCGTCGCCTGATTGAGAAACCGTTGCGAATACTTCGTATAAGGCATAAACCACGAAGATTGCGGTCAGGACTGCTAACAGTTCTGTCATGTAGTTCTCCTGAAATAATTATTGTGGAGTGTGGAAAAAATGTCACGGTGGTTGTGGGTTGGGCAGGCTGGCCCATTATTCACCGATAAACCACGTACACCATAGGACGAAATGAGCAAAATCGCAATATCTAACGTTCATTTTCGCTGTTTTTGCTGGTTTGCGCCACTAGTCGCAATTGACATGAGTTTGAATAAGCGAAGCTTGCTTCGCTTGTCAAAGCAAGCTTCGACGCTCCGTATTCACATCCTTGCGTAACATCAGTAAGGTAAGCGCTTTATTTACCCGTTTTGATAGACCTTGATTTATTGGAAGGACTACAATACGAGGTTGAGTGGCGTGAGGTAAATGTGCCTTCATGCCGATAAATTCTTTTTCATTAATTTAAGGTGCTCAGATGGAAATTGCAGGTAAAAATATCATTATTACAGGTGGCGCACGTGGCTTGGGCAGACGCTTTGCCGAAGATCTGAAAAAAGCCGGGGGCAAGCCCTATGTGCTGGATGTCATGCAAGAAAGCCTCGATACGCTCAAAGCGGAAACTGGCATAGAAGGAGAAATTGTCGATGTCAGCAATGAGGCAGCAGTGGAAGCTTTCTTTGAAAAGTTCACCGCAGCCAATGGCCCGGTCGATGTCCTCATCAACAATGCCGGCATCACCGCCGACGCGCTATTCATCAAACAAAAAGGGGATGAAATGACCAAATTCCCACTCTCCAACTGGGAAAAAGTCATCAACATCAATTTGACTGGCGTATTCCTGTGTGCGAGGGAAGCTGCCGCCCATATGGTCAAGCACAAAGTCAAAGGCGTGATCATCAATATTTCCTCCATTTGCCGCGTAGGCAATTTTGGGCAGACCAATTATTCGGCCTCGAAATCTGCCGTTGATGCGATGACGGTGACTTGGGCCAAGGAACTTGCCCGTTACGGCATCCGCGTTGGCGCAATTGCCCCTGGCTATATCAATACTGAAATGGTCGCCAAAATCAAGCAAGAAGTGCTAGACAAGCTCATTGAGAAAATCCCCGTCGGTCGCTTAGGCGAAATGGAAGAAATTTCCAAGACGGCACAATTCATTATCGCAAACGATTTCTTCACCGGGCGCGTCATTGAGGTTGACGGAGGCATGAGAATATAATGGAAGCATATATTGTAGGGGCATGTAGAACCGCCATTGGCAAGTTCAACGGAACCTTGGCCTCGCTGAATGCGATTCACATCGGCGCAGAAGTCATCAAAGAACTCGTCGTTAGAACGTCCATTTCGCCGGAACAGGTGAACGAGGTCATTTTCGGCAATGTCATCCAAGCGGGTTTGGGCCAAAATACTGCCCGTCAAGTTGCCATTAAAGGCGGCTTGCCGGAGTCCATACCTTCCTTCACGGTCAATAAAGTGTGCGGGTCGGGATTGAAAACCGTTGCCCTCGCCGGTCAGTCGATAGCGGCGGGTGAAAACCAAGTCGTGATTTCCGGTGGCACGGAACACATGACCAACGCGCCCTATCTGCTGAAAGCCCATCGCTTTGGGCAGCGCTTAGGCCATGGCGAAGTCACCGATAGCGTGATTTGTGACGCACTGTGGGACAAGTTCTATGACTGTCACATGGCGACCACCGCCGAAAACATCGCCGAGAAATATCAAATCTCGCGAGCCGACCAAGACGAGTTTTCCGCTTTATCCCAACAAAAAGCCGAAGCAGCCATCAAGTCGGGGAAATTCAAAGACGAAATCGTGCCGATCACTGTCAAGCAGGGCAAGCAGGAAACCGTCTTTGACACCGACGAACATCCTCGCTATGGCACAACAGTAGAGTCTTTGGCAAAGCTGAAACCCTCGTTCAGTGCGACGGGAACCATCACCGCGGGCAATGCTTCCGGCATCAATGATGGCGCGGCAGCGGTGTTAGTGGTCTCCAAAGCCGTCATGGAGCAACTGAAACCCGCTTGGGCATTCAAGATTCTCGGCTCGCAATCCTCGGCTTTGAACCCCGCCTTCATGGGCTTAGGCCCAATCAGCGCCTGTCAAGGCTTGTTGGCTCGTGGTTTGTGTTCCATCAACGATTTGGATTTGATCGAAATCAACGAAGCCTTCGCTTCCCAATCCATCCAAGTTCACCGAGAAATGGGTTGGGACATGTCTAAAGTCAACGTCAACGGCGGTGCGATTGCCTTGGGTCATCCGGTAGGAGCCAGCGGAACCCGCGTGCTAGTGACCTTGCTGTATGAAATGATCAAGCGTGATTCCAATCTCGGCCTGACCTCGCTATGCATAGGCGGTGGGCAGGGGATTGCGATGTTGGTCGAACGAGTTAGATAATGCAATAGGATGGGTAGTGGCAGGGACGCCGAATCCCATCAGTATTCCACCGGTTTACCGCTTGTGCAGCCGGTTAAAAAGTACACCATTTTTCAGTTATACGCCAACGAACGTGTTTATTCGAAGGCTTATGTCAAACCATCGCCCACCCAAGTGGGAACCTCGAAAAAATCCGTACTTTAACTATCTCAGAGCGAACAGTGCAAAGCTAATCAACCGGTTAGGTTCGTGGTGAACTTGTCGAACCGTAATCCCAAACAGCTTTTTTGAGGTTCCACAATTTCAGGGTTAAGAATTACAATGAGAATTTGGAGAAATATCTAATGAATGATAAAGCCTATCCAGAATATAGCGAACTTTATGTGATTTCAGACCTTCATCTCGGTGGGAAACCGGGAATGCAGATATTCTGTCAAGGAGAACGGTTAAAGCAATTTTTAGAGTGGCTTGGAAAACAAGCGGATGAACTGCTAGAAGGGAAACTCGCCCTCGTTTTGGCGGGGGATGTGATTGACACCTTGCCCTATCAGAAAGCTAAAAACTCATACATATCCATCGACAACGCAGTGGCTGTACTCGAAGAGATTATGAATGACATTGCTTTCTATCCGGTTTTTGAAGGGCTTTCCACTTTCGTAAATGGAAATAACTGCGAACTGATCATTATGATCGGCAATCACGATCTGGAATTAGCCATGCCGGAGGTTCAGGAAGCACTGTTACAATCCATTGCAGACCAAAATTTTAATGACAAACAGATTAGAAACACTGTGGATGCTTCATCTGCTAGAGGTAGGGTGCGATTCTTCACTCAGGGTACTGGTTTTCGCTGTAAAGTGAGTGAAAAAAAGGTTTATGTCACACACGGAAACGAAACAGACAAATGGAATCATGTCGATCACGAAGCTTTGCGAAAAACCATACATGCCCGCACACTAGGTCAAACATTCGACGTGAAAAACTGGAGTCCTAATGCGGGTACTCAGCTTGTGGTCAATGTGATGAATGAAATCAAAGCCAAACACCCTTTCATCGATTTACTCAAACCCGAGGATTCAGCGGCGATACCTGTCTTGATGGCTTTAGATTTGGGGGTTTTCAAAAAATTTTGGGACGCGCTGACTGCCGCCGCCAAAAACATAAATCTGGAGCCGACAGTAGTACTCGGTAATAATGGTTGGACATTACAGAGTGAACCTGAATCTCTGAGATTGCTTTCCGAGGCAATGACAACGGGGATTTTCTCTAATGAATACTTTTCAAATAGCACACTTGTTGCAAGAGTTGAGGAAATGCAAAACAATGGTATTGAACCGGAGGATTTGGTTTCTGATGAGGGTGCT
Source organism: uncultured Methylococcaceae bacterium (assembly GCA_903859815.1). Taxonomy (GTDB): domain Bacteria; phylum Pseudomonadota; class Gammaproteobacteria; order Methylococcales; family Methylococcaceae; genus Methylumidiphilus. The sequence goes on from CAIOOA010000262.1 coordinate 23,046, forward strand.
TCCCTAGGTTTTGGTAATGCGGCTAGAATCTTTGGTGAATATGAAATAAAACAGTGGTGGGGTAAATTATGGGGAAATCGTAGCGCCGAAGAAGCTTTACAGGAAACGCTGAAAAAATGGATCAAAAATGATAAAAGTTTTATGTTAGATAGTGAGGATGAAAATTACCAAGGCATACTTGGACAAATTGGTGATCGAGAATATTTTGATGTAATCATTGCCGGTCATACCCATTTACCTAGATGGATCAAGCCCGGAGCATATCAATATCGCCCCATTTATCTTAACACTGGAACTTGGGCCAGGATTATCGGCTTACGAGAAAAATGGCTAATGGACAAGGATTTATTTAAGCAAGTTCACGAGGCTTTAAAGCAGACGGATATGCGTAATTTGGATAATATAAAAATAGAGAAAAAGGAAAAACTAATTCTTGATGTCACTGTAGCCGCCCATGTCAGTCAAAGCGAACCAAAGCTTGTCCGCATAATAGACACTGGTACGGCAGAGAATATACCTTCGAATAATAACATTTTAGAGTGGTAATCATGAAACGTTCCCCTCATTTGACCCTTGAACTTCTCCGTGGCGGCACACCGCACAATCAACTCGTTTCACCTGCCATTGAGTATTTGGCCCTCTGCGGTGACGCAGCGCCTTATACATTGCATATTCCATTCGAGCATCGCGATTTGACCGATAGATTGCTTGCATTACGCTACGGATATCAGGGTGGACAAAAAAATGCGCAAAGGTTTCGTAAAGCCGAGCTAGAACGGCTGGCTCGTCAGATCGGCGACATACTGGGTTCCATCCCCGCCTTCGCCGCAGAAATTAGTGGCATTGACCCACCCGGCAATGGCGACATCGTACATTTGCGCTTAGTGTTGGCTGGCAATGAACTATCATTGATCCCTTGGGAAATTTCTCAAGTTCCCAGTGGACTGCCGGGGGCTGGCTTGTTTTTGTTATTGCAACCGCGCATACCCATTTCCACGACCCGTGAAGTGCGAGGGGCCAGTCGGCGGCAATTTACCTGGGATCGGAAACCTAAAGTCCTGTTTGTCACAACGAATGCCGGGGATTTTCCACCCAATACGATTGAAGCACATCTGCTCGGCCTGAGGCTTGCCTTGAAATCATGGATTTATGACGATTGGGAGGGGAACGGTTGGCAGAAAGACCAGTATCCGATTGAAGTCCTAGAGTATGCCACTGTGGATAAAATCCGCGAAAAGTGCTTGGAGCAGGACTTTACCCATGTCCACATTCTTGCCCATGGCTGTCCGATTGGCGACGAGGGTGAATTGCGTTATGGGCTTCTGTTGCACAAGTCGAGTAACCCAGGAGATCGGGAAAGTGTCACTGGCGAGCAACTTGCCCAAGCTTTACTGCCATCGCGCTGCCATCGCAATGCCTCCGACCCGGTGATGGTGACGCTCGCCACCTGCGACAGTGCCAATCAAGCCGATGTCGTGAATGTCGGCGGCAGTGTTGCCCATACCTTGCATCACATGGGGGTGCCGTGGGTTATCGCCTCACAATTCCCCTTGACGGTCACCGGATCGGTCATCTTGGCGGCTGACTTTTATAAAACTTTATTCGAAGGAGCCGACCCTCGCATGGCTCTTCATCAAGTTCGTCAACATCTCAACACCCGGTTCGGCGACCGCCATGATTGGGCGACTGTCGCCGCCTATGCCTCATTTCCGCCTGATTTCGACAATCAAGCCGAGGATTTTCGCCAACGCGCCATGCGGCAACAGCGCAACCATGCCTTTGCCTTGGTTGATGAAGCGGTATTTGGATACTTAATTGCGGATGAAAAAACACCAAAACCCCTTTTCGAACAATTGACCAAACTGAAGGAAAGATTTCCCAAGCCTACGGCGGAGCAATTAACTAAAGCCCGTCATTTGGTCGAAGAATGCATTAACCGAATGGAGCAAATGGAAACGATAGTGACGGATGAACTCACCCCGAGGACGAAGCAACTAGAGGCCAAAACTCGATTAAAGAATGCGGAGTTTTGGAACACTCGAGCAGGCTTGCATAAACGGGTTGCCGAGTTGCATTATCTTGAAATGAAAATACAGAACAAAGAAAATGCTGAAACTTGGATTGAGGATCTTCGCAAAGCATTTGAGGATTATAAAAAAGGCTTAAATCAAGACATCCCAGTCGATCACTGGTTGCTAGTTCAATATTTCGTTTTAAAGACTGTGATGTGTAAACTGTCTGGCAAAGAAACCAGCTTATCTCAACGTGAAAAAGTTTTATGGCAACAGGCTGATGCTTCCATAATGCTTGAACTGACCAGTGACAAACCCATTAATAAAATTTGGGCGCATTCCTCCTTAGCGGATTTTCTAATGGTATCTCAATTCATTCCACTCGAATTGCAAACTAAAGAAGTAAGCTCAAAAAAGAACCCACTCAAACCAAAAGACGTTAAAGATCAATTAGAGCAGATGTTGAAAACCGGGGAATGTATTGATACCAGTTGCGCGTTGTTTTCAACATTCCGTCAGTTTTGGCGCTGGCATCAATGGTGGTTGCCTGAAATAGAGAATAAGTCATCCGATAAACACCCGTCTGTTGATTCTGGAAAGGATGCCTACAAATTTCTATTCGAAGAGATTATCAACAAACTAAGCCCAAACTATAGCGTTTCCAAAACTGAGGTTAGCGAAACCAAGAAATAGTATTAAGTTTTGTTTTGCCTGACTCGGATTTATCGGTAAATTTTAGGCTGGCAGATTTAAGTTACCACTATTTGAATCTGCCACCTATTATTCGTGGAGTTTAGAAAATGAGTCGAGATACTCGCAGACTGGAAGCCATCCCTTCTATGAAAGATACTTTTTTTGGGTAGCCGTTTAGCTGATTTGCGAGGTTTCCTATAACTCGTGTCATTGAATTATTACAGGGCAAACGGCAATAGTTAGTCTGAATAGGTTAATCGGCTTAGCGAACCGCGCTGGAAAGCGAGTACGTAATGAATGGATAATTGTTGCTCAAATGACAGGCTGATACGCGATGGTTCCATAAATGAGCTATTATTGATTTCGTTCTCGACCCGAAATTTAACCATCTCATTCAGAGGCATAAAGATGGAAACGGACATTCTCAAAATTGGCAAGCTGGCAAAAGCGACTGGCGTTTCAGCAGAACCCCAGGCAAAAGCTGCTAAAACAGAGGTGGGTTACAAACCCGGTACGGTTGTCCGACTGAAAGCCCACCCCGCAACTACCGGCGCAATCATTGCCCATCTACCGGGTAAACCAGAAGATCGTTATCAAGTCTTTCATGACGGGGCGGTTGTCACTTACTACGCTTCGCAAATCGAACCCGCCAACCTAGCCGCAAAGCTCGAAACCGTCAGCCCTGATGCACTCCATGCCATCTTGACATCATTTTGTGTTTTTGGTCTGGCTCCTTTGCTGAAAAACATGCTGCAATTAAATTATAAGAGCGAAACAATTTTATTGTTTTGTCTTTTAGGTCTAAAATCACCTGTTGACAGGCTTTACAGTTCCCAAAGATGAATCTCCAATAACATATTACACACACTGATCTAGGTAATGTCATGGACACCAAAATATTACAATCAAGAATTAGGGCCAAATTACAACCCCACACCGATAAAATAGAAAATGGCAATTTTACCGAGCATGATATATTGCTTGGACTATTTGACCTTATTTTAAATAATCAGATTGATATAGAAGATGCTTTCAAATTAAACACCGATATTTCAAAAATATATTTTGAAAAAAGCCTATTTAGCAAGATGAGTTACTTGAATTGATTGCTTCAAACCAGAAGCTTTCAATAGAGTCATTGAATAGTAATAGAAAGCTAATGATGATATTGTTAATTCTTTCCATCCTTGGATTGCTAACTTCAATGACTGCCATCGGTATAATTTTATTTAGGTAAAATCAATGCCAACACCTTCTGAAATAATAACGTGGCATCGGGATAATTATGTTTCTCGGCTATTGGCACGAAGCCCATTGTTGCACTTTTATCCCGATGTAACTCAACGACAACGTATAGATGTTTGTCAAGTATTTGAATCTGTTTTAGCAAACGCGCCAACTAGGCTGAGAACGAATAACAATGCCGTTACTACACCAGAATCATTTTTGAGAAAACTTTTTACTGCTGAGAAAAGTGAAATTCTTGGAATTGATACAAAGACATTAGCTTTACTTGAGAAAATTAGTAGCCAAGCAATCGACAAAAAACGTATGCATGGTCAACACACTTTGTTTGTTGGCTATCCATAACTGTTTTCGACCAACCAGACAAGCATATCACCTAATGTAAGAGTTTGATTCAAGGTAAACACCGGCCCGCAGATTCACCTCCCTGTGACTGGATTCCGGCAGTCCATGCCGGAATGACGGGCTTCAACCACTTGTGTATAACGACGAGAACTCCTGCTTGGGAAACCCCTCCACATAAGCTCTGCTTCCCTATCCCTAGACTCGGAAAGCGGAGCTTCGCATGATCCCGTTCACGCAACCATTGGGCCATGGCTTCTCATTTTTGTTTGTCACCCATTTAAACTACCTTAATTCGATGACCTAGATCGTGCGGCTTGTGCAAGCTAGGCAAGAGGATTAATTTTTTACTCAAATTAGGGCGGGGAGGAACAGTGTCTGACCTCCTCTTTGTAGTTGGCGCTTGGAGGAGGCTGCACCGTGGATAATCAATATGAAGGGGATGGCATGCAAGATTTGCTGGATGACTCTCCGAATCGCTCAGACGACGACGCATTTGAGGATGCTGCTGGTGATGGTTTTGAGGAAGACGGCATGGAAGAAGAGGCGATGTACGACGGTATGGAAGCGATGGACGGCTTTGACGAAGGCGGGGATGGCTTCGCCGACGAAGGAGACGGCTACGAGGACAGTTATGAGGAAATGATGGGCGACGAGTTTACCGAAGCGGGTGAAGATGCCGGAGAGGCATTTGAGAACGCGGTTGCCGATGCGCTGGATGCGGAAGACAGCGATGAATTCCTCAGTAACTTAATGGGTGTGATTAATGCCGTTAGGCGTGGGGCCGGGGCTGTCGGCCGAGCGGCAAACACCGCCCAGCGGGTGGCGGGTCAAGCAAGACGAGTGGCTCGCGGGGTGGAGGGCGTTGCCGGGGCGGTCGGCGGCGCACCGCGCAGACCCGCAAGGAGGGCTGGAGGTGCAGGAAGGCAAGCAGTCGGCGGGTTGCCTGCCGCACTGAGTCAGTTGTTGCCGTTGCTAAGGCAACAGGCGGCACAGGGTGCGGACGAAATGGACGTGTTTGAGGAACTTGCCGATTGGTTTGAGCAAGAGGGTACGGACGAAGCCTTGCCAGTGATTGCCGGCGTTGCAGCCCGGGCAGCCCTCCGGCCTTTGCTGCGCACTGGCATGGCGAGAGTGGGGCAGACCGCCCGTCGTCAACTGGTGCGCAGTGCCACCGCCGCCGCCCGTCAATTGGTCGGTAGGCAAGGGGCGGGGGCTGTCCGTTCATTGGCCCGCATTGCAAGCAGTGTCGGAAACACCGCCGCACGCAGGGGGTTGAGGCCGGAGGCTTTGCCACGAGCGGTACAGCAAACAGCGGCTAGTGTGGCCGCACAACCTGCGCTCGTCAGGCGGTTGTCGCAGCCAACCGCGCGTTCTGGCAGGGTGGCAGGCTCCGCTCCCCGCAGCCGACTGGTCGTCAGGGGCGGAGGGGGAACACCCCGGCGTTTCGTTGTCAACGGCCCGGTGGAAATCATTTTCACGCGCTAAGTCAAGCGACGAATCCATTCATTATTAATCGATGAGGACATAATCATGAGCAGTTTTGAAACCGATGTGATGGAAGATCTCTATTACGACGAGGCCGAGGGTCCAGCCCGTGGTCAACACCATTTTGACGACTTTGACAGCTACGATGAGGGGGAAGGCGATGAATTCCTACGCAACATCATCGGCGGAATTGGGCGGGTAGTCGGTGGACTAGTTGGAGGGGGTGGGGGCGACGGATTCGACGAGGGAGATGAGTGGGATGGCTACGATGCCGCAGAAGGCGACGAGTACGAGGATGTGGATTTGATCGATGCCATGGAAGAAGCCGTGGTTGATGCCTTGGAAGCTGAGGATAGCGATGAATTTTTCCGCAGACTGGCAAGAGGGATGCGGAATGTGCGCAATGTTGTGCGTACCGTCGGCAGGGGTGTGGCACGAGTGGCTCCGGTGGTCAGCCGCATCGCCGGTTTGATACCGTTGCCGCAAGCCCAAGCCATCAGCCGGATTGCCCAAGCCGCAGGCCGACTCGGTCAGGCGGTTTCAGCGGATGAGTTCGATATGATGGATGATCTCTACGATCTCGCCGATGACGAGTCCGCCATTGACGCGGCCGCCCCGGTCATCGCGGGTTTGACCATACGCCAAGCCATGCCCGGTGCAGCACGTCTACCCCGCCCAGCCCGCAGGCAATTGGTGCGTAGTGTTTCTCAAGCCACTCGCACGATGGCCCGTCGCCAAGGCACCCAAGCCACTCGCGCTGCATTACCAGGTGTGGTGGGGGCAGTGCAAACGGCGGTTCGGCAAAGACGGATTCCGCCTCGTGCAGCCCCTCGCGCCATTCAGCGCACGGCGGCACGGGTTGCCAGCAGCCCACAGGCGACGCGGCGCATGGCGGCTCGTGGCGCGGCAGTGACCCGGACAGGCAGGGCTGTGGCACGGCGGCCGGGTGGTGGTGCAGCGGCCTGTCCGAATTGCAGTGCGGGAGGTCGGAACTTCAATCTGCCCGGTCCGGTGACGATCAGCATTCGTAGTGGGCGTTGAAGGTTTCTAAGGCACTGAATGTAAACAGCCATGTTGACCCGAAAATTTCTTCGCGCCAAGATCATCGGATTGAGTGCCCGCGCCCGTAGGCTGGCCCAAATTGATGCAGAAGGCGCGGGCATTCGCCCGCAGGATCGGCCTTATGCGCCGTCTCAGGCCCATTTTCGTGCGGCCAATCAGCGGCTTGCGTTGATTGACCGCAAGATTGCCGCCCGTTTGGGCAATTTGGAACAGACTTGGAGTCAAGAGCCGAAACAGCGGGTATTGGTTAAGATCGCTTTAGTGGAGCGGGAAATCGACCGCGCCAGACGGGCCTTCGGCTTGTTTTTTGAAGTTTTCAGTCAACGGGGTTCAGCCTTCGCGCCATCGCTTTCAGCCCATGATGTGATTGCCGAGGATTGCTACCGTGCTGTGCGGGAGTCGGCCCCCAACCAATTTCGGGGTCCGCTGATCAAACCCCTATGCTATATGGAACACAGCTTTTCGCCGGCAACCATCCGTCGGGGGGTGTTGTTGAACCGCTTGTTGGGCGAGCCTAATCCCTTCCCTCTGGTGCGCATACCATGGGATAGGGACAATCCTTGGCAAGCCGTTTTCCTGCATGAGGTTTCGCATAACTTGCAAGCGGACATGGGCATTTGGCAGGAAAATCGCCAAGCGGTGGTTCGCAGGCTCATTCGTTCAACGGGTGACCCGGCACTGACGCGGATTTATGGACTGTGGCACAAAGAAATCTTTGCCGATTTGGCCGCCATTTTGTTGGGCGGACCGGCTTCTGCCTTCGGCATGGCGAGTTTCTTGGCCCATCCCGCGCCTAGGACCATGACGTTCAGGCCGGGAGGAGCCCATCCGACTGCTTATCTGCGGGTGCATATCCTCGCGGAAATGCTACGTCGCCTTGGGTTTGCCGATGAAGCCCACCGCTTGGGCAGGGTTTGGAATGATCTTTACAATCCGGTGCGTTTCAACCGCTTGCCACAACGGCTGTTGGCGACCTCAAGCCGGATTATCCCGGAGGTGGTCGATGAAATTGCGTTTCAGACCCGGCGTAACTTGGCCCATCGGGCGTTGGCGGACATCATCCCCTTTTATGCCGAGAACGAGCGCGCCATTCAAGCAGGTGCCAAGGTGTTGGCCCGAGGCCAGATACCGGATGACCTGCCTCCGCGCTGGTTGGTCAGTGCTTCTAGCTATGCTTTGGCACGAAACACCATCGCCTCGCGCTTGCTTTCTGAAATAGTGGTCAAGCGCCTTAATGAATTAAAAACATCCTCCGCCACGGGCTTAGGGGAAACCCCCTTGTCCATGGCGGCATGAACGACAGAGTATGGAATAATCAGCCGAGGTAACCGAAATGGCCTTTCCAATTTCCAACCCGTTTTACAACAGTGGCTCTGGCGGCGGCATGTCGCCCAGTGGCGATTATAAGCGATTGGCGCTGGACAATCTGCTGCGGCGCGAATTGAAAGTGGGCGATCCCAGTGACCCCAAGCAAATCGCTCAGGCACTGCTAGAACGCTTCAAGGACGACCCCAGAACAAGGGCCATCAATAACGAAGCCCAGGGGCTGCCTTTCCTTCAGGCTCAACCGGCTTTCAATCTAACGGCACAGGCGCCTACCGCCACCAGCGCCGAACTGCAACAAGCCAAGGATGATGTCGAGAGGGATCTGAGCGAATTGTTGACGAATTCGATCTTGAAGGATGTCACGCCTGAAATTCAAGGTTGGGCGCAAGCCGTGCGCTCGGCCATTGCAGAAGGCACTACGGCGGCACGTTTCGCCTTGGACCCTCGCCAGCGCGATAAAGCCTTTGCCATCCGCAGGCAATTGGGCGATTACGCCCGCATGGCAAGATTGGTGGGGCTATTGTCGCCGACCATGAGTCTGACCTACCGCAAATTCGCGCAGAGCTTGGACGAAGTGGCGGCGGTGATCTTGGTGATGATGGGTGAGGCGCTTTCCAATGTCGGTTTCGCCGGCGGCAGTTACTTTATGCAAGTGCCGTATACGGAATTACAGGTGCGCCGGGATGCGACCATCAACGCACTTAGGAACCTCACCGGTTCAACCCAATTAGCTTACGGCCCGAATGATTGGCCTAGAGGCTTGGATGCCTATCGGCGCTTGTTCGAGGTGCTGGAGAGGCATGGGCAAGGCGACTTGCGCGCCCTGTTGGTGGAAAACGAGTTGGCCCGAACCATGGATGAATTGATTCAGCGGGCTGCGCATGGAACCGCTGACGGACTGCGCGCCCTTGGCTCCACCGCCCAGGTTGACCTACTCCGCTTCCGTCGCTTAGTGGTGATTGGGCAGAACATCGTCAGCCCCGAGTCTCCCCCTTTAACCACCTTCTTGCAGGCCATCAAGCTATTCGCCGACGCCTTCGACAAGTCAGGCGGCGAACGTTTGATGAAGATCGCCCGCCCCCCGCTATTGTTCTACGGACTCTATGGCAAGGGAATGTCATCGGCTGACAAGCGTTTGCTCGATCTCATCATCCGCCGTGGAGTTTTGGCGGAAAGCTTGGATTGCTTCCTTGAGTGCGGTTGTGGGGCGGAAATTCAACAGTGTCAAGCCATACTGGATAAGATACTTTGGGATATTGACCGTGCCATCGATCTGTATGCTGTGGGTAAGGAAAACTTCGGCGAACCGGAACGCAGGGCTGCCGCCTATGCTTTCATCATTCAGACATTCAAGGAATTGCCATCTGGCAGTGATGGAATCTTGGCTAACAAATGCAATATTTATGGTACTCCTAATCCAACAGTCATCGGCCAAGCATTGGATGATGTCTATAAATTGTTAATCACTGAGGTGACAATAAAACCCAGCGAAGTGGCGATTGTGGATTTGAAAAGTTTTGCAGGCAATGTCAAGTCCACCTTAGAGAAATTTAATGTCCCCAGTGATGAGTATGTTCAGACAATTATAGATAATATCGGCACTGGTATTAGCAATTTAAAGTTAACTGACAATAAAGAAGTTAGCCTTGTTGTTGCGACCGACTTATTTGAAAATGCCGATGAGGGGTTAAGATATCTCACCGGACATTATGATGCCTTTACCATTATTGAAAAAGGCGGAAAAATACCCGATACCCCTCAAAGCATGGTTAATTATTTTTCGGTGTTGCGTCAGGAATTATGCATTCAAGAAGACACGGAAACTCAGTGGAGGGCACTGGTGGAAGGCATGGTTCCCGAGTGTGGTAGATTGGGTAATGTATTCGATACGATTGAACGCTTGGTTAGAACGGCCCGCGCCAAAGTCAGTGCGAGAAGTTGTACGAATTTCGATCCAAGGATACCCCCGCACTTTGAGACGAGTTTGGACACTTTGGTGGATGATGTCGATAGAACGGGTTCGAATCGACCTGGCTGAAGATTCGGCTAATCCAATAACAGTTTATGAAGTTACCCCGCAGTTTTGAAACTGGGGTTGAACTCATCAGCAACGTATATCGAAAAGGTGTAGCTATGGTAACTAGTACAAACTATCCACGAAGTGACATACATAGACAGTTAACTGCATTTCAGGTAAATTTGTTTCAGGCATCAAGGAACGCGGCGAATAACCTAGCCCTGATTGGGGAGGCGATTGATCAGTCCGCGACATCCAAGAAGGTCACCGAAATAGGCACAGATGTCACGGGATTAAGAACGTCGGTCGAGGAAATTAGCAAGGTAGTCAAAGAAGTCGCCGATTTAGTCAGTGAGGAAAAATTTATTAATAATGTTAGTGCGGTACTTGAAAAAAATGGCGCATTAAAAGACGCATTGTTGATAATCCCGGGTATTTACCAAATACTTCAAAAAATTGCAGATACCGTAACATCGGAAGGTGACCCGAATAGTGAGACTCTGAGTATCAATCCAGAATACTGGGATGTCTTGAGAAAAGGACTGCAATTACTGAATACATTGGAGGATTGGGTTCTCGCTGATGACTTTCAAGAGGCGGACACTGCCAAGCTTAAAAGGAAACATGCCACCTCTGGAACGAACACCGAATTTGTTGAGCTTACTTACGAAAGTTTGTTGCATAAATTCATCGCCTTGATAAAGGAATGCCAGAGCTTGCATATATCAATTGAAAAAGTCGAAGAATTATTTAAGTCCTTGCACGACTCGTTCCCGAAGAAAGATGATTCAGCCAATCGAGCGGATTACTATTGCAAAATAATCCAAGCCCGTACTGAATTGGTTCGTTTATTCTCAGAAGATAATATTTCAACATTGGTCAGCAACCCGCCGAATAGCGGAACAACAGGAGCCATATCATGAGCTTCAACACCACAGAAACGATTCAACGGCTCTGGGAAACCTTCCTCCGCGAACAACTCGCCGCCCTGCCGCCTGAGGATAGGCAACAATATGAGCAGCAGTTCGAAGACCGCTTCGGCGATTTGCTGAAAAGTGCGGCCAACGGCACGCCCGGTGGCGATGGGTTCCTCGACCTCATCGGCTTCGGTGGCAAGGGTCCGGTGGATTTCGGTGAGATGTCTTATCCTTATATCCAACCGGATTTCGATGATTCGGTAGTGCCGAGCCAACTCCATGCCGCCGCCGAGCTGTACTACATCTACCAGCATGAGCGCATGAAGATTTTCCAGGTGGTCGAAGTGCTGCTGCGCCTGTTCCATCAAGGCAGGATGCGCATCCAACGCGGACCCGGTGCGCGAGGACTGTATCTGCTAGAAAAATGGAAACCGCTGCGCTATACCACTCGACACAGGATGGCGGCCTACCGTCGGGCCTTCAATTATGGGACGGCGCAAGCCCCTGCCGGGGCGGTGGTGAACCGCAATTTTCACCGCCAGATGGTCGGCTTCATGGTGGCATTGGGTCAATACTTCCGCGATTTGTTGATCGGCGAGGTGATCCGGGGCGGACAATTGATCGAACAGCGTCCATTTGGCTCGGTCGCCACGGTGCAGCGCATCGGCTTGGATTTGCGCTATGCCTTGGACCGTTCCACTTACGGCAATATTTTTTCGCTGACGATGGAAACCGGACATTACCTAAAGCAGGTGATGCAACTGCTGGATGCGCCCGACATCAAAAAGGCTTTCGATGCCAATACCAAATGGGATGTCGTGGAAATTGTCTCCAGTCGGCATCTAGGCGGTATCGCCGAACCTTCGCAACGGGCCAAGATGGCTGAAAGTGGGCGGCGTATCTTGCAATTCATCGCTGACAACGATTTCAAGACGGCGATTGACCCCATCCTGTTCCAATCCACCGTCCGACCCATGGGTGCCCATGCCGAGGCTTGGGTGGCGGCTTACCGAATGACGCCGGAAGGAAGGGGATTCACCGGGGTGACACCGGCCTTGCGGAATGTGTTGGGGATACAACAGCAGGCGGCGGCAGTGTGACGACAGAGACAATCAGCCTATTTAAGGTATGACAATTTGGCTATATAAGTTCCTTTCGTTAAGCCGATAACCAACAACACGCCCTAGGCAGTTCACTCAATCACTACAATTCGGCAAACTTTTATTTCAAGCGGGGAGGAGGGTTGAACATGGCACGAGACAGAGTGGATGAGTTCGTCGATGATCTAATGTCGGATTTGCTTTTTGATGGCGATGCCGATTGGGATCTTGCGGTTGCTAGAAACGTCCGTCGTCGTGGCCGCGCCGCCGCCGTGGTCGGGCCTTATCGGCAAGTAGGCGGACACCATGTCCATCAATCCGCCAGTTATGGCACGGGCGATCCACGCCGAACCAACCCGCATCACCGCGATGCGCCGGCCATTGCCCATGGGCCGGGTTTCACTCGGGAGCAGCATCGCCGTGCGGACTCCGTCCAAAGACGCTTGAACCGGGCAATTCTGGGTAGGGGGTTCAGCCCTGATCCTAGCAATCCAGTTTCCGTCACCGCCACGGGTGCAGGTCGGCTCCCCCCCACGCCGAACCCATGGCTGGAAGATGTGAAAGCTTATTACGGTTTACGGGCATCGCGTCCGGCGGGTTACGACACCCCGGCAAGTGCCTTGGAATTGGTGGAACGCTCCGCGCAAGCACTGGCAAACCGAAGGGCTAGTCCCCGGAGAATCCCCCCTCATGGACGCTAATTTCACAAGGAATCATAAAGATTCAGCGATGGATTAATGCTATGAACCCAATGTTAGCCGACCTTTCCATTGCCCTGAATTATAAACGCAGCGTCTGTGTGATGGACCCCTTTTTGGCTTTTTCCCGCTACGGGATTCCGCTAGTCAAGGGCTTGGGCGAGGTAATGGAGCTTTGGGTTGCGCGGGAGCATTGGCATATTCTAGACAACACTGACTATTACATGCGCCAACAAAAATTGATGTCGACCGATCAATCGCAGGCAGTTGCAAGAATGTGGCCCGAGTGTCAAACCTTAGCGGACTGGGAGAAGCTGCGGGCGGAGACCGACCCTGCCACCTTAAAATTATTTTGGGTCGGCGATGGCCCCGGAGAGTCCATGCTTCCCCCTCATTTTGGCGGGTCACTGGTATGGCGTTTCGAGGCGCTGGCCAGTTCCTTGGATCGTCATTTGACATCACGGGATGCATTGTTTACCTCATTTCGGGATGCCGTAGCCTTGTCGGTGGCGCTGCCTTCGGCGATGATCCTGACTCAAATAGACGGTTCAACTGAATCTCCTCCTATGATTTGTCAATCCATCAAGGATTGGAGCTTCGATTACAGGGAAGTTGAGGACGACGAATGGCTGCGCTTGGAGCGGGATTTGCTTCGCCAGCAACTGGTTGGGGCGGGCATCGCCAAATTGCGTTGGTTAGGCTTACGTTTGGCGGTAGTGCATGTGGTCGCGCCGTTTGAAGTGACGCTGAAACAACCGCCTGAAATTCCCTCCACTCTTTACGAAAACGAAACGATTATGTTGGATGAAGTGAGTTACACGCCCAGTGAAGCCGACTATTGGCAAGGCACAACGGCCTTTTGGTATCCCTTATAAAGGTTGGTAAATATGACGAACCGCACTCTCCGTGTCAACCGCAAGGAATTGGTCATAGTCGCCGTATCCGGTCAGATTGCCCATCCGGTAGGCGGGCCCAGTCCCTATCGCATCGGCAATGACGGTGTACCGAGAGTTCTGCCAGCGACAGGCGGCATCGTCATCAACCATCGCATCGGTGACCGTTGCGTGGGTTTGGCTGGCGACCACATCGAGCCTGGCGTGGCCTTGCACAATAATCAACGTGAAGTGGTTGGCGCTAGAAACGGACCCAACCGCGCCTTGATTACCTATGCTTGTGTCGGCAATTCGGCGCGAGTCATCAGCGGGCCTTGTGCGGGTCAACGGGGAATGGTGACCGGCAAACACGGCGGTGTCGATCATGTGATTCTGGATTTTCCAACCCAAACATTACAACGGCTCAACATCGGCGACCGCATCCAGATATACAGTTGCGGATTGGGGCTGCGCCTGCTGGATTACCCGTCGATTGAAGTTTTCAATTGTTCACCTGGCTTGCTCTCTCGCTGGGGTATCATCGAAGGCAATGGGCAGTTGAAAATCCCAGTGACCCACCTAATCCCTTCCCGCGTGATGGGTTCGGGTTTGGGGAAAAACACGGTATGGCGAGGAGACTACGACATTCAATTGTTCGACCCACCGACCCGCCGCCAGTTTCGTTTGGAAAGCCTGCGCTTTGGCGATATGGTTGCCATACAAGACGCGGACACCCGGTTTGGGCCAAGTTTCCGCCAAGGGTGGACGACTTTTGGGGTCATTGTCCACGGCGATAGCACGGTTAGCGGTCATGGGCCTGGCGTGGTTCCCTTGTTGAGCGGCCCGGCAGAATTATTGCGCCCAATCAGGAATGGTAATGCCAATCTCGCCGAATTATATGCTTTACGCACTCCGGTCAGGCCCAAAGCCTATCTCCCTCTGTCGGGCCGTCAAACCAACTTACCCAGTCATCGTTCAGTGGCTAATGCCCCTGCAAGGCATATCACAGGGCCGCAAACACGGTTTACAAATAGGTAATATTCACGATTGAACAAATTTTATCCAGTCAGTAGAATAAACCCCATGTTCTAGTACAGCCGGTAATGCGTCGAATAATAGGACTGCCCCGCCTTCCCTTAAGCTGAGGTTCGCCCGTTGTATCGGTATGGATCGCTGAACCCAAGATACCATGATGGCGGGGTATCGGTGCTTCCAAGCAATCTGGATGCCAGTGGGCCACGCAAATGCAACGGCAAAATCATGCCAAGTATCTTTATTTCCTTTTCGTGAGGGAGATTTTCTTAACGAATCGGCGTTGTCTGTATACCCTTTATACAGTTCCTACGAGCGATATTTTTTTCCCATTTTCGCAAATAAAACAGGGGGGTCTTTATGCAAGGAATAGAAAGCCATTCTGTAGATTCGGCAGCAATGCCGTCTAACTTCGGTCTTTTATGCGGATTCTCCCTGGCAGACAGGGAGTTTCGCGTTGTTAGAGTCAATCAGATTGAGACTGTCAAGGGTAAGTTTCCCGATGCCGATGAAGCGGACTATGAGGAACTTTGCCGATTTGATGTCAATGGCGAGCAGTGTGCCATTTTCCACAGGTCGATACGCACAGACCATACTTCCAACGAAGCCATTAATATGCTATCGGCTAGGGAATTGCAAATAGCCACTTTGGTGGCACAAGGCTGCCCGAATAAACAGATTGCGCATAAACTTCACATTAGCGAATTCACCGTGGCCAGTTATTTACGCCGTATCTTCGCCAAGCTGGGAGTGGAATCTAGGGCAGCAATGGCCTTCCGTTGCGCATCCCTGATCGGACGGACACGAATCGTTTAAAGCCATGCTTTTCTATGGTTTCAATTCACAATACCTTCGCCATCAGCACGAGTGATTTTTGAGATTCGGGCAAGGATGGGTGGTCAGAAAAGGTAGAATGAGGAGTTAACCACAAGGTATTGTCAGAAATTCTCGATTTTTAATCCTTGTTTCAGCGAACTCCATTCCCTGAACAAGGCGTAGGCAATGGCCAGCAATGTCGGACCTAGGAAAATGCCGAGAATGCCAAAGGCCATCACACCACCCAGCACGCCTAGAAACACTAGGATGAAGGGCATGTGGCTCCCCTTGCTGATGAAGTAGGGTTTGAGGACATTATCGACAGCACTCACCACCAAGAAACCCCAGAGCGCTATAAACACGGCCCATCCCGTTTCACCTCGCTCAAACAGCCAAATCGCGGCAGGTATCCAGATGAGCGGCGGGCCGATGGGAATCAACGAAAGAACGCAGGTCAGGACACCGAGCAGTGGGGCTCCAGGTATGCCAGCGATCAAAAAACCGATGCCTGCCAGGAACCCTTGAGCCAGTGCAGTGCCAATAATGCCAAAGACGACGCTCTTGACGGTGTCTGCCGCAACAAGGTACAACCCAGGTGCTTGTTTTCCACCGACCCTAGTGAATAAGGCTTCCAGCTTATTGGATAACGCTGCGCCGTCCCTGTAGAAAAAAAACGCAATGAACACGCTTAGACTGAGGTACAAGATGCCCTTTCCCATGTTTGTCGCACCAAGCAACACCCAGTCCCTTAGGGGAATGAGGTTTTGCATCAGCTCTTCGGTTAGTTTGGCGTCACTCCTCGCCATCGCCTGCCATCGGTCATGCATGTGCGAACCCACGACAGGTAGCTTCGCCACCCACTTAGGTGGTCCAGGTGGCCCTTCACTGAGGAGTGTCCGCAGCATATCAAGCAGCGCGGTAACGTCTTGCGCCAAACTGGTTCCGATGAACACCAACGGTGCGATCAGCACAATCGCCACTAGCAATACCATAGAACTGCCGCCAGTGTTTTCCTTCCCACCACGGCCCGTTCGATCCGAAAGTAGACCGGCCAAGTGGTAAATGACAGGATCACAGCCCACAAGATCGCCGAGAGAAAGGGGCGCAGCACAATGAAACAACCCATAACCAAGACGCTGATCAGGGCGATGGCTACATATCGGTCAATACGGTTTTCAGTAAGCACTATGTTCGTCTCGGGTAATGGAATGCCTGCATGTCTTGCTCAATATGGTAACGATGTCGGGCTTGTGCTTGGCAATAACTTGGGGGACATCAGGACATAACGACAGTGAATAGGAGAACATAACATCGCTAAGATTTATGTACGATAGCGCACAGAAAGGATGCGGTGTCTCGTGCGATACTTCCTCGAAACTAAATGTGGAGACTTATCATGACCCTTCCTCTTATCACAACCGATGACGAACTCGGAGGCGGATGCGCATTGCCAAGCGCCTATCCGTTATCCACACATTCTCACGCAAGCGCAGTCTCGTGGGGTGCCATCTTGG
The DNA here is from genome assembly GCA_903859815.1 of uncultured Methylococcaceae bacterium. GTDB lineage: Bacteria > Pseudomonadota > Gammaproteobacteria > Methylococcales > Methylococcaceae > Methylumidiphilus. The sequence goes on from CAIOOA010000262.1 coordinate 40,180, forward strand.
CTGGATCTGCGGGAGGCGCCGCCCTGTCGCTGATCCTTTTGATATTGGGAACGGGTCTGGAGTTGTCCTCGGTGTCGCCTTGGGCATCCTACGGTGTGAGTGCGACAACCTTCGGTGTATCGACCATCCTGTGGCTGAGTTTCACCCAATTAGCGGCATCGGGAATGGGCGGTTACCTCGCCGGGAGGCTCAGAACTAGGTGGCTTGCAGTGCCTACGGACGAGGTCTACTTTCGCGACACCGCGCACGGTTTCTTGGCTTGGGCCATCGGTTCGCTGGCGACCGCCGCGCTACTCACTTCGGTGATCGGGTCGATTGTCAGCGGAGGGATTCATGCGGGGGCATCCATGGCCGGGGGCGTCGCCATCGCCACGTCGGTCGGGACCGAGATTGCGAAGCCCAACAGCGACAGTGGCCTGCTGGGCTATTTTGTAGATTCCCTGTTCCGAAAGGACATTAACGCGGCTGCGAATTCCCAGGCTTCCTACAGAACCGACATCATGCCAGTCGATGCCTTGGGGTCGCCCACTGCCGGATATTTGTCCGAAGTCGCCCGCATCTTCAATTTCAACCTACGCACCGGTCCTTTGCCCAAGGATGACATCCGACATGTCGGCCAGCTTGTCGCGCTGCGCACGGGCCTTACACAGCAAGATGCGGAGAAGCGAGTGACTGAAACGTATGCCAAAGTGCAAGCCAAACTGCGCGATGCGGAAACCACGGCGAAAGATGCCGCTGACAAAGGTCGCAAGGCTTCCGCTTATGCGGCGTTGTGGTTTTTCATCTCGCTACTCATTGGCGCATTCGTCGCCAGCTTTGCGGCCACCATCGGTGGTCGGCAACGTGACCTGTAATGACCTGCAACCCCCTTAATTGAAGGAGACAATCCATGCGCTCAATACTGTTGTACTTTCTCGGCATACCCATCCCCATCATCATTCTAATTGCATTGTTTGTTCGCTAGGAATCTGCTGTAGCTGTTTCTACCTAAAAAGGCCAATCAAATCCATGGATTGGCCCTTAATATTCAAGGTTGGTAGGTAGAAACTTTGGTTTTAGAATGGTGATTGACAGTATGCCTCCGGCGCATCCACGTAGGCGGCAATATTCCCATTCAGCCAGCTTCCTGATCCCACTTCAGCGGCAATAATTCGTCGATCCGGCTGTTGGGCCAGGTGGGGAGCTTGTCCAGGGTGTCCTTGAGCCAGGCGGC
>CAIOOA010000263.1 GCA_903859815.1 uncultured Methylococcaceae bacterium
CATACGCCTTGAATTCACCGCCGAACTTCTCTGCACCAATCTTGGTCAGCGCCGCCGTCAAGGTCGTCTTGCCATGGTCAACGTGACCAATAGTTCCTACGTTCACATGCGGCTTGGTGCGCGAAAATTTTTCTTTGGACACGACCTTAATACCTCTATAACTTTTTTACGATTTTTAAACTACCGTTGCTTTCTTTATAACGGCTTCAGCAATATTGGAAGGAGCTTCTTGATACTTTTTAAATTCCATTGAGTAAGTAGCGCGACCTTGACTTAATGATCTTAAGGTTGTTGAATAGCCGAACATTTCAGCAAGTGGAACTTCTGCCTTTAGCACTTTAATCCCAGCATTATCATCCATACCTAGTATCATTCCTCTTCGACGATTCAAATCACCTACTACGTCACCCATATAATCTTCAGGAGTTTCCACTTCCACGCTCATAATAGGTTCAAGCAAAATTGGTTGTGCTTTTCTTGCACCTTCCTTGAATCCCATCGAGCCAGCAATCTTGAAGGCCATTTCATTCGAGTCAACATCATGATACGAGCCATCGAATAAAGTCACTTTGACATCGACCACTGGGTAGCCAGCCACTATACCATTTTTGAGTGCTTCTTGAATACCTTTATCAACTGCTGGAATGTATTCTTTTGGAACCACACCGCCAACTATTCCATTGACAAATTCGTAGCCTCCTTCTACTCTTGGTTCAATTCGCAACCAAACGTGCCCATACTGACCACGACCACCACTTTGTCGGACAAATTTACCTTCTTGTTCAACGAGTTTACGAATCGTTTCACGGTATGCAACCTGTGGCGCTCCTACACTAGCCACGACGTTAAACTCCCTTCTCATGCGATCAACAATTATTTCCAAATGTAGTTCACCCATCCCTGAAATGATGGTCTGCCCAGATTCTTCATCTGTATGCACTCGGAAAGACGGATCTTCCTGCGCCAAGCGCTGTAAAGCAACCCCCATCTTTTCCTGATCACTCTTGGTTTTTGGTTCTACCGCAACTGAGATCACCGGCTCAGGGAATTCCATCCGTTCAAGAACGACAGGTTCGTTTAATGATGATAAAGTCGTTCCTGTTACTATGTCTTTTAAGCCAACACATGCAGCAATGTCACCTGCACGTATTTCTTTAATTTCTTCACGAGTATTGGCATGCATTAACAATAACCGGCCTATACGCTCTCTATTTGACCGATGGGAACACAATATACTGTCACCTGAATGCAATACCCCCGAATAAACCCGAACAAAGGTCAAACTTCCAACAAATGGATCGGTCATTATCTTAAAAGCTAAAGCTGAAAATGGCTGATTATCAGATGCAAGCCTTTCAATTGGCTGCTCAGTATTCGCATCAATTCCTGTAATCGGAGGAACATCCACAGGCGATGGCAAATAATCAATAACTGCATCCAGCATCGCTTGGACACCTTTATTTTTGAAGGCAGAACCACATAACATTGGTACTATTTCTAAATTTATCGTCCTTTTACGAAGTCCAAGCATTATTTCGGTCTCGGTTAACTCCACACCTTCGAAATACTTTTCCATGAGATCTTCACTTGACTCGGCAGCAGCTTCGATCATTTTTTCCCGCCATTCTAAAGCCTCATCGAATAATTCCTTAGGAATATCTGAATATACGAATGTAGATCCATTGTCTTCTTCGTTCCATATAATAGACTTCATCTTGACGAGATCAATGACTCCTTTAAAATTCTCTTCTGCACCAATTGGAACCTGAATAGGAACTGGATTAGCATGCAAACGTTCTCGGATTTGGCGTTGAACTTTAAAAAAATCCGCACCCGATCTATCCATTTTATTGACAAATGCTATTCTAGGCACTCCATATTTTATAGCTTGACGCCATACAGTTTCAGACTGGGGCTGTACACCGCCAACAGCACAATAAACCATGCAAGCGCCGTCCAACACACGCATAGAACGTTCAACTTCGATTGTAAAATCGACATGACCTGGCGTATCGATTATATTAATCCTGTGTTCTGGGTAGTTTAACCCCATACCACGCCAATAAGTCGTAGTTGCTGCTGAAGTAATCGTAATTCCACGCTCCTGTTCTTGCTCCATCCAATCCATTGTAGCTGCCCCATCATGCACTTCACCAATTTTATGGTTAATACCCGTGTAGAACAATACACGCTCGGTGGTGGTAGTCTTACCTGCGTCAATATGTGCGGATATACCAATATTGCGATATCTTTCTATAGGAGTACTACGTGCCACTGCCAAAACCTTTTTAGTAAATTATTCCAATTACATTATCTGCACTAACTTACCAACGGTAATGCGAAAATGCCTTGTTTGCTTCTGCCATTTTATGGGTATCTTCCCTTTTCTTCACTGCTGTCCCTCTATTATCGCCCGCATCGGTCAATTCGGCAGCGAGTTTCAATTCCATACCCTTTTCACTACGCTTATGCGCTGCGTCGATCAACCAGCGCATTGCAAGAGCCATACGCCTTGCTGGCCTGACTTCCACCGGTACTTGATATGTCGCACCGCCTACTCTGCGAGACTTAACTTCAACCACTGGCTGCACATTTTCCAAAGCCTTATTTAAAACCTCTAATGAATTCTGGCTCGTTTTGGCCTCTATTTGATCCAAAGCATCATAAACTATGCGCTCAGCAACGGATTTCTTACCATCCTGCATCAGCATATTTACAAATCTTGCAAGCACCAGACTACCGAAACGTGGATCTGGATTTATTTCTCTTTTTTCAGAATTTCTTCTTCTTGACATAATGGGTCAACTTAAAATTATTAATTTAGGTTTTTGGACGCTTCGCACCGTATTTTGAACGACCCTGCCTACGCTTTTGTACACCCGATGTATCAAGGCTACCGCGAACTACATGGTATCTTACACCAGGAAGATCTTTAACACGGCCCCCACGAATCAACACAACCGAGTGCTCCTGAAGATTATGACCTTCGCCACCAATATAACTGGATACTTCTGACCCATTTGTTAACCTAACACGAGCAACTTTTCGTAGTGCCGAGTTTGGCTTTTTTGGTGTCGTGGTATAAACACGGGTACAAACACCACGCTTTTGTGGACAGCTATTTAAGGCCGGGACATTGCTTTTATCCACCTGCCTTTCTCGCGGCTTCCTAACCAACTGATTGATTGTGGGCATCACAAAACTCCGAATAATTATCTTAACTCTAAAACGAATTACTTGTTTTAAGGTTTCCTAGGGGCTATCCCCACAGAACTTAAATTTAGCCGTTCAATGTACATCATTGCCAATTAGATGTCAACTAATTAAATCACGATCTATACAAATCCCTATTTTACGATCAGAGTCCAATGAATATGAATTATCCAATTCACATCATTATCCCAACAAAAAAGGCTTACAATCATTATTGTAAGCCTCTCGATTTCTGGCTCCCCCGGACGGGCTCGAACCGCCGACCCAGTGATTAACAGTCACTTGCTCTACCGACTGAGCTACAGGGGAAGAATCTTGATTTAATTAACCTTCGCGAGATGGAACAAGCAAAGGTTTCTTGCTTACCTTATAATGGCGCGCCCGGAGAGATTCGAACTCCCGACCACCTAGTTCGTAGCCAGGTACTCTATCCAACTGAGCTACGGGCGCATACAAAAGAATAGGCATTATGCCTAACAATGCGGATTTCGTCAATAGTTTACATGATGATTTCCTTCAAATTTAAGCTATACTGAATCGAACCCATAAATTTCAATTACTTAGAATTGAAAACTCTTTTATTACACTCTAACTAGGGGATTTGTACTACTTTGACCACTGATTTAAATCGCACTACCCATTCTACTGGGCTTGAAAAGCACACGCCTATGATGCGCCAATACTTTAGCTTGAAGGCTGAACATACAGACCGGCTCCTGTTCTACCGGATGGGTGACTTCTATGAGTTATTTTTTGACGATGCCCGCAAAGCTTCTCAGCTTTTAAACATTACCCTTACCCATCGAGGAGAGACGGCAGGCCAGCGCATTCCCATGGCAGGCATTCCCTATCATGCAGCCGAGGCTTATTTGTCCAAACTGATTAGGCTGGGTGAATCTGTCGCAATTTGCGAACAGGTTGGTGATCCCGCAACTTCAAAAGGGCCAGTCGAACGACGTGTCGTGCGAATTGTCACCCCCGGAACTGTCACCGACGAAGCATTATTGGATGATCGAAGGGACAATCTTCTTGCCGCAACATCCCCTTACGAGTCAAAATTTGGTCTTGCTTATCTTGATTTGTCTAGTGGGCGCTTCGTCCTCTCTGAAATAGACGACATTGCAAGCCTGGAGAGCGAACTTGAACGACTCAATCCAGCCGAAATCATCATTCCTGAGGAAATGTCCACTCATTCGGCCCTAGCTGGCAGAAAAAGCCTAACCCGTCGTCCAGCTTGGCATTTCGACCCGGTCAGTGCTCGCCAGTCCTTGCTACGCCACTTCGAAACCCTTGACCTTAAGGGGTTCGGCTGCGACGATGCTGAGGCTGCCATTGCTTGCGCTGGCTGCCTCTTGCAATATGTCAAGGACACCCAGAAACGCTCCCTACCTCATATACAAGGGCTGCGTATCGACAAAGGGGGTGAAACCATTCTTCTCGATGCATCCAGCCGTCGCAATCTTGAGCTGGATCATCACCCCTCCGGTAATTTGAACTTCACTCTTTTCGGAGTGCTTGATCGAACTTCCACGGCGATGGGCAGTCGCCTGTTAAGGCGTTGGCTGCATAACCCACTGCGTGATCGACATGTTTTAGTCGAACGCCATCAAGCCATTGGCACCTTATTGCAACACAAACGCCAAGACACGATTCACGACCGGCTAAAGGGAATAGGTGATATCGAGCGAATTAGCGCCCGTATTGCCTTGAAATCTGCCAGACCTCGTGATCTTTCCACTTTGGCTCTTTCACTTTCCATCTGCCCGGAATTGCGCGAACATTTAATCGGAATGGACACCCCGTTATTAATTAACTTACACCATAGAATTGGTGAGCACCCCGATTTGGTTGACACTCTAAAACGCGCTTTGGTGGACAATCCTCCCATGCTCATCCGTGACGGTGGGGTCATTCGTGAAGGCTACGATGCAGAATTGGATGAGTTGCGGAACTTAAGCCAGAACGCTGACCAGTTCCTATTGGATATGGAACAGCGTGAGCGTGAACGCACTGGGATAAACAATCTTAAGGTTGGCTATAACCGGGTGCAAGGATTTTACATTGAAATTTCCAAGGCACAGACCACCAAAATCCCCAACGAGTACACCCGCAAACAAACACTCACCAACGCAGAACGCTATATCACAGCCGAATTGAAAGCATTTGAAGACAAGGTGCTCAGCGCCCGCGAGAAATCCCTTGCCAGGGAAAAAGCGATTTATGACGATCTGTTGGATAGCTTTACATTGGAACTGCCGAGATTGCAACTTTGCGCCCAAGGGATTGCGGAATTGGACGTACTCGCCAACCTTGCCGAACGGGCCGATAACTTGAAATTCAATGCACCACTTTTTAATGATGTACCCGGCATACGCATAGTCGGGGGTAGGCATCCTGTCGTGGAACAAACCTGCGATAGTCCATTCGTACCCAATGACCTTGAAACCGGACCTGAATGTCGCATGTTAATCATTACTGGGCCTAATATGGGCGGCAAATCCACTTACATGAGGCAAAACGCCCTGATAGTGCTGCTTGCTCACATTGGTTCTTATGTACCCGCGTTAAGCGCAGAAATTGGGCCGATTGACAGGATATTCACCCGCATTGGGGCATCTGACGACTTGGCTGGTGGGCGTTCCACATTCATGGTGGAAATGACAGAAACCGCCAACATCCTGCATAACGCGACACCCAACAGCCTAGTGTTGATGGATGAAGTGGGGCGCGGCACGAGTACCTTCGACGGGCTTTCTCTCGCTTGGGCTTGTGCTGAACATTTGGCTCTCAACATAAAAGCCTTCACCTTGTTTGCCACCCATTATTTTGAACTGACTAGCCTAGCTGACGAATTTGACAACATCCGAAATGTACACTTGGATGCGATGGAACACGGAGACCACATTGTCTTTCTCCATGCCGTAAAACAAGGCCCGGCCAACCAGAGTTACGGACTGCAAGTTGCCTCTTTGGCTGGCGTTCCCAAACCTGTGATCGCAAAAGCGAGGGGAAAACTACAGGCATTGGAGTGCAAAGCTTACAAACAGCAAAGGGAAGAAACCAAAGCGAAGCAACTTGATTTGTTCGCGCTACCCGAGCCTCACCCGGCCCTCATTAAATTGGAGAAGGTCAAACCTGACGAAGTCAGTCCAAGGCAAGCCCTAGACCTATTATTTGAGCTAAAGTCCTTAACCACAAAATAAGCCCGTTTAGTCTTTTGCAAGCGGTTTATTGATACTGCTTACGATCTATGGCTGGTGTGCCAAATTAGTACTTGACGATGCTTGGTTTTGACGAGAACTTATTTTTTATCCTGGGAAATCAGTTTTTCCAAGTTCCGCGTGGCTGCTTCGCACTCTGGGACAGCATCAGCTAATTTCATTTCCAACCAAATATCGGGTTTCTGGCCAGCAGCCGTCAGAGAAACCAATTCATTGAGTGGCTGGCAAGCATGATGCATCTTCATTTCGGCGTTTAACAATGGATCATTCTTCGAATCCAATCCACCGGGGGAGATAAAAAGGGACTCATCGACAACATTGTTGTGATGGCGGAAAACATGCTCCACATACGAGGCGAATTGCTCCTCACTCATCGATACCGATTCACCCTCCGGGGTTTTAGTTTGGATAGGCGTACAGGCTGCGCAAATCAACATGCAAACAATTTCGGGCGATCGCAAAATCCTTGCCCTCCATGCCGCTAAATTCCAATAAAACGCCTTTGCTTTTGGTAGGGTTTTCATCTTTGTTGAGTGTTGCCCATGGCTAAAATAAACAGCCCCAAAATCTTGAACTATTGCCAATACAAGATATGAGGGGGCCGGACAAAGACCGAATATGAAGCTTGGCTAGTAACCGTATCAGATTATACGATTGCCTGCCTAAAAGAAACGCTAAAATTTTCAGCGTAGGAAAAAAACATTCGCTCTCTTAGTCACAAGCCAGAAAACCCCCGCATTTTATCAATCACATTCAAAACGATTTAGCTATCAACGATTCAATTACCGCCTTCAGAACTGTGCATGTGGTGATGATGCGCATCCCCCTGCTGGAGGTTTTGCACTGCCACACCGTGACCGTAAACCATCAAACCACCCAAATCCGCTCCAAAAATCATGCTAGTCAACATAATCGTTGAAAGTAACATGAACAACGCCTTTTCCATGCCAACAAGATAGTGTTTAGAGAAAAACCGCCAGACACTCAGCGCAACCGCCAAACCCGCCACCGTCAAACCCAATCGTTCATGCCATTCCATAATCTCGTGGACATCTTGACCATGGGGGACGGTGTTGGCAGCATACAGCCCTGCAGCGGCTGCCAGCACTGCCCC
>CAIOOA010000264.1 GCA_903859815.1 uncultured Methylococcaceae bacterium
AGCAGTTTTTCTGTTTCGGCTGAAATCTTATTTGCCAGATGAACCGGGGCATCTTGTGGCTGAGCTTTGGGAATCGGATTTGGAAATCGAGGGAGGGTTTATTGTTTGTGACGATAACGGTGTGCGCCGCCGACCTTTGCCGACGCAAGGTAAATGACTTAGGGCCGGATGGCTCAAACAAGCTCGACGCGCAAGGTGCGGCCCACCGCACTGGCGGCTCGGCGCAGGGTGTCCAGCGTTACGGATTGGACGGTGGGGTCGAGTAGCCGGTCAAGCTGGCGGTGGCTGGTGGGCATTCGTTCTGCCATCGCGGCCTTGGTCAGCCCACTTTCTTTCATTGCGGCAGCGATCTGGTCGGCGATGATTTCTTTGATTGCGTGGGTAATGGCAGCCATGGCTCATAAATCTGCCGCATCTTAGTAAAGTTCGAATGGCAGCAGATGGCTAAATGCACCACCAGTTCGACAGCATTCCCAAGAGCCGCCATCTGAAGCTAGGAAATTTGTCAACCTAGGATTAACTCCGATTGAGTTTTAGGAATGGGTTCAAGTTGAGCGAAGGCATGGTTCGCTGATTGCTCAAGGGCGAGATAGCAATGGTCGGCATTCCCAACTGCGTCCAACAACATTTGCAGCGTCGGCCAAGGGATATCCCCGGGCCAGTGATGCTCTCCATGCACAACCGCAGTGCATAACGCCTCTTCATAAGCGGCAGCAACCTGACTGTCTGCCGAACCTAACAAGCAAGGGCTGTCGTCCAACGCCTCCAGCAGTAGGTCGCGCTGCAACTTCAATTCGATCCAGTCACCGTACCCAGTGGGTTCGCATCAATATCCCGATGATGATTTCTGCTCGTTCCTGAATTTCATTGCGGTAGCCGCCTAATACCGATTCGAATTCACTGGCGAGCAAGGGCAAATCGAGAGCTTCCCGGTTTTCTGCTTGCAATGCAGTCAGTTGGGATTGCAAAAGCATGACGAAATCAGACTGTATTGCAGTTGCGCCCATGGAATGATGCTCCTAGGAGATGATAAAAGGGTCAGACTTTCTTCAAAAAAATGGAATTTGAACTTGGATTATATTCTATATGACAATACTTTTCCAATACACGAACACTGCCATCAAAATCATATTTGTCCCATGAAAACAGGCAAGCTTCGGTTAATGGATGGAAAGGGTTAATTTCAATCAGCGTTATCTTTGGATTGCCATCGAAATTGATTTCTATATCAAATACGACATCATCAATTGGGCAGTGCTTGGAAAATAGGGTAAAGAATTCCCATAAAGATTCATTCAGTGCTTTTCTGATGGGTTCTTGATTTAATCTAGGGAAATAAGTCTTGTGGAAATATTGGGATACGCCTATCAGTTGGCGTTGTTGCATAAAGCAGCGAAACTCCGTGTCGGGTGATAATTCCTTCCACTGGCGGACGAATATCCAAGGCTGGTAATTTGCCTTGATTGCAATTCTAAGGTCATAGGCAATTCTGCTTGAACCACTCGTCAATAACCGAATAGCTTGTTGTCCGTCAAAAGCTTTGCAGCCATTTATCACTCCTTGAAGCGTGTCTTTTGGGCTACGCGAACCCAAGCGGACAAAAGCCCCTTCAGGAAAATGTTGAATGGCATCGTTTAACTTTTTCTCCAAAGAATCTAATTTATTTGCAAGGTTTGCATTGAAGCAGTGGCTATGAATGCCATTCAGTAAACCCAAGGCATGGGTTTCACTGTCATTGAGTGGTATGCCTATCTGTGGGTAAGACAATTTTGCTAGTCCGCTGGGCCAGTTTTCAATCCATGTTTCAGCAAATTCAGGCCATTGTTTTTCGTCAAAACTCAACGGAGTTTCTCATTGATGAACTCATCAAAACTATTGGCTAGGAAGCCGACATTTTCAAACCCTGGTACTTCGCCCTGCTCAACTTCATAGTCCTTTACCCAAAACAAAACTTTTCCAACATATTCACCAGCCACCTTCGCCTGTCAAAGCAAGCTTTGACGCTCCGACCCTAGGTCAAAGCAAGCTTTGACGCTCCGTTTGCACGCATCCGTTAAGTATGGTCAAACCGAATATGAGCATCCGCATCTTCCGCCTCGGCGAAATAGGCTTTAACCGGGCCGAAAAAATCAACGACGACTTCTCTGGCGCAGGTCGGTAGAAACTTGCGTAATACTCGCGGGTCGTAGTAGCGGAACAGGACTGGCTGGTTGCTATCCCCGTCATAAATCATATTGAGTTTGCGGAAATGATGTAATAGTTTCGGCAATTCCTCTTGACTGAGGGCGAATATACCCCAATGATTCCCCAAGCAATTTCCGACCAGCCATTGGGTAAAAGCTGAGCCTTGCTGCAAACGGACGAGATAAGGGGCGCATTCGGCGATATCCGGTTCCAACTCACCCCGGTAAAGGCAGGCGAATTCGGGCCGCTCGCCGTCATAGAGATGGTCCAGCAAGGCCGGGTTTGATGCACCATCAAGGACGGCATAAACATGGAGGTGGGAATCCGTAAATAACTGCCGGGTCAAGTCTTGATGGGGGATTAATTGTGGCTGAACAAGAGGTGTTGTAGTCATGTGGGTAAATCTGCTGTTGGGTGGTTTTATTCAAAGTATCTGCTTAAGCGGGTCTATGTTATTAATATCTTTTTTTACTCAACGATGCCAAAACGGAGCGTCAAAGCTTGCTTTGACAGGCGAAACAAGTTTCGCTTATTTATAATCATGTCAAAGCAAGCTTTGACGCTCCAGAACTTAATCAAAGCAAGCTTTGACGCTCCAGAACTTAGTCAAAGCAAGCTTCGGCGCTCCAGAACTAGTTTAAATTATGGCAAACCACTATGAAGCGGAATCCGACCTACTGCTTATCCAACAACTCCACCCAATGTTTAACCGGAATATTGGTTCCGGTTTGCAGATGGGTCAAACAACCTATATTGGCGGTGGCGATAATATCCGGTTGGCCGGCCTGTAGGGATTCCAATTTGCCATTCAATAATCGAATCGATAGGTCGGGTTGAAGCAGGGAATAGGTTCCCGCCGAGCCGCAACACAGATGGGGATTTGCGACAGGGGTAAGCTGAAAGCCTAGACGAGCTAATATGCCTTCCACCACGCCATTCAATTGCTGCCCATGTTGCAAGGTGCAGGGGGATTGAAAGGCTATGCGCTTATTCGCGTCCATTTGCAAAGCATTCAAATCTTCCCGTGCCAACACTTCCGCCAAATCCAAAGTCAATGCGGAAATACGGGCGGCTTTGTCAGCATAGGCAGGGTCATGCTTCAGCGCATCGGCATATTGCTTCACCATCAAGCCGCAACCGGAGGCGGTCATGACGATGGCTTCAACGCCCAGCTCCAAATAAGGCAACCATGCATCGATGTTGCGTCGCATGAAACCCAAGCCTTCTTCCGTGGCTGTGAGATGGTAGCTGACCGCCCCGCAACACCCGGCATTGTCGGCGCGGATTAAGCTAATGCCCAAACGATCCAACACTCTGGCGGCGGCGGCATTGATCGACGGGGCCAAAGCCGGTTGGACGCAGCCTTCCAATACCAACATTTTGCGGGCGTGGCGTGGCTCAGGCCAAGCGGGAGCCAAGCTAGGGACGGGGATTTTCTTTGCCAATATTTTCGGTAAGAGCGGCCTTAACCATCCCGCAATCTGCAACAACGGCGCGAAACGGGCTGGGTAGGGCAGGATCATTCTTAATAGCTTGCGTTGAAACCGGTCTAGCCAGGTTCTGCTGACTGTTTCTTCTAGTGTTTCCCGGCCTATCTCCAATAAGCGCCCGTATTTGACACCCGAAGGGCAAGCGGTTTCACAGGCTCGGCAAGTCAGGCAGCGGTCCAAATGCAATTGGGTTTTGGCGGTGGCCGTTTCGCCTTCCAGCATTTGTTTGATCAGATAAATCCGACCGCGTGGTCCATCGCGTTCATCGCCTAGCAATTGATAAGTCGGGCAAGTTGCGGTGCATAAGCCACAATGGACGCAACTGCGCAATATCGCGTTGGCTTCTTGGCCGTCGGCGGTGTCTTTGATAAAGTCAGCTAACTGGGTTTGCATGGCCTACCACTCCTGATATAGACGGCCGGGATTGAAAATGCCCTTGGGGTCAAAGGCGTGTTTTAAGCGGATATGCAATGCCTTGAGCGGTTCGGGCAAGGGTTGGAACACTTGATCCTTGACGCTTGAAGACCGGAACAAGCTGGAATGTCCGCCGAGCCGCAGAGCTTCGGTAAATACGGATTCAATCGGAAGCTCGGTCTTGACCCAACGCAAAGCCCCTCCCCAATCTATAAAGCACGGGCCATACAATGTTGAAAGCGGTGTTGCCGGTGGCAAGGACAAGCGCCACAAATTTTGACCGTCTTGAAAAAACGGATGGGTTTGTTCGCGCAAACTAGCCCAGAATGCTTGGGCATCGGGCAAAGCTTCCCCACCTAGTTTTTGTCGGCTGGTGGCAATCGCAGCCTCGGACCCACTTAAACGAATAATCACCCGCTGCCCGTCATAACACGCAGCGGAAAAAGGCCAATGTTGCCCTGCCCATCGGTTCATGGCCGCCAAAGCCTCGTTTGCCGTCATGTCAAAACATAAGCTTGCTTCTGCTTCCGGTTTTGGCAGGACTTTCAAGGATATTTCCAGCAATACACCCAATGTCCCCATTGCACCGACCATCAAGCGAGATAGATCAAAACCGGCAACATTCTTCATCACCTGTCCACCAAAAGAAACGATCTCCGCTTTTCCATTAATCAGTTTCACGCCTAGCACAGCATCCCTCACCGAACCGGCAAAAGCTCGGCGCGGGCCGGAAAGTCCACAAGCCACCATACCGCCCAGCGTGGCATTAGCCCCGAAATGAGGCGGTTCGAAAGCCAGCATCTGGCCTTGTTCGTCAAGGGCGGCTTCAATGGCGGCAAGCGATGTGCCAGCACGGGCAGTGAACACCAGTTCGGTGGGTTCGTAAGCAAGGATGCCTGTGTGTCCGCTTATGTCTAAATGCTCGCCTGAAGTTTGCCGACCATAAAACGACTTGCTGCCCCCGCCTTGAATGATTAATGCTGAGCCATCAGCAAGGGCTTTAATCACCCGTTCATATAAGTATTCGCTCAAGTTTTCGTTTTGCACGTTGTTCAAGGAAAAAGTATAAAGATGAAATAACCGACAAATAGGGTCAGATGCACGATGCCTTGCAGGATATTTGCCCCGCCACTGACAAATGTCATGATCGTAATCAACAAGGTGGCCAGCAATAATGTCGCGTTGGTCGCTTCCAAACCCAAAGTAAGTTCTATGCCAAGAAACGAAGCGACTATTAGAATGGTCGGTACGGTCAGGCCGATGGTCGAAAGCGCCGAACCTAGGCAAATATTGACGGAGCGTTGCATACGATTCGCCATTGCGGCACGAATTGCCCCTATGCCTTCGGAAGTCAAACCCAAGCTGGCGATAATCAAACCGCCTAGAGCGGTGGGGGCATCCAATTCGTCTATGCCATAATTGATCGCTTCCCCCAAATATTCCGACAATAAGACCACGGGTATCAGCGAAACGAGCAAGCCCATGATGACTTTGAGGATAGTCTTCAGATTTCTGTCATGCTCGACGGGTATATGCGGTCTAGTCGGCTCATCTTCCATGGCGGCATCCAAATGATTGAAATAAGAGCGATGACGGCCTGTCTGCAACATCAGAAATAGCACATACACTACGATGCAGAGCATGCCAAGATAGGTTTCTTGGTGCAAGTCTAGCGTGGGTCCGTCGGTCGATGTGGTGTAATTCGGCATGATCAACAACATCAAAGACAAGGGTGTGATCAATTGCACAAATGACAATGCGCCGCGAAGATTGAAGCCTTGTTCCCGGTGTAGCCAGCCACCGCTCGTGATTGCCATCCCAACCATGCCATTCATGGAGATCATTAAAATGGCAAAGACCGTGTCGCGCAACAGGGCGGGGTTTTCCTTGCCGTTCATCATGACCTGCAACATCAAACTGACTTCAATGATGGTCGATGACAGCGTCAACACCAAGGTACCGTAGGGTTCTGGCAGCAAGTCCGCCAGATGGTCGGCATTGCGAACTACGGATAGCACACAGCCTAGCATCAACATGAAAATGCCTGCTGCCAAACCGAATATCAGCGTGTTCCCTTCCAGCATATTGAATGACAAACCATTGCCATGCATCACCACCCAAGCCATCCAGCCTAGGCTGACTGAGATTAGCCCTATCACTTGGCTTTTGGAATAGGGTTTGGATGAACGTAATGCTGGCGAAGTATTGGCCCTGTGTCTTATTTTGCGCATTGGCTGGTCAAAGGAAAGTGAATCGATAGGGTTGGGGCAGGACATTATCTGTCTGCCGAACAGGTGTATTGTCTCATGAATTGATTCTGCACAAGCCTTACTAGGAGTATGATTATGCCGTATTGAAATGCCAGCTTGACCATCCATGCTTATTCTGCTGAAATCTCATAAAACCTAAATCAGGAGACTGTCATCGCCAATATTGTCCCTTACGTAGCCCCATCTTTGTTTCTGATCGGACTGCTAACGTTAAATTTCTTGGTATTGGGCCATTTTATCATCCCGGTGAGTTGGTCCATCATCTTGGTCTATGTGTCTTGGCCGTTACACCGCCAAATCGAAAAGGTCTTTTGCGATAAACCAGGTTGGGCCGCATTGACGACGACGACGCTGCTTACCTCACTGATTGTCATACCATTGGTTTGGTCTAGCGTGTTGCTTCAAGTTGAAATGGTCGAAATTTATCATAATCTGCCCGCTTTGTTGGATAAGAAGCCCGAATTGCCTGAATTTATCCAGCACATACCCTACTTGGGAAAGGAACTTGGGAATCTGTTCGGTCAAGCGGACAGTCTGCGTGAATTGTTGCGAATGCGCGCTTTGCCTTGGTTACGGCAATATTCGGGTAATGTGCTGAATGTAATGGGGGATGTGGGCTATAATGCCGCCAAATTGTGCTTTGCCTTGCTCACGGCATTCTTTCTTTATCGTGACGGGCCGGAAGTGACCGGACAGGTGCGCAAAGTCTTGCGCATGATGCTAGGCGAACGCTTGGACGCTTACATAACCACCACCGAGGAAACCCTGAAAGCCGTCGTTTACGGCATCGTGCTGACAGCCATAGGCCAAGGCACATTGGCAGGCTTGGGTTATTGGTTTGTGGGCTTGCCCACGCCGATACTGCTCTGTGCTGTCACAATTTTATTTTCCATGATACCGTTTGGCGCCCCCTTGGTTTGGGGGACGGCCAGCCTATGGTTATTGGCCAACGGTCAAGCTTGGTCCGCCATTTGTCTGGCACTTTGGGGGGCGTTGGTGGTCAGTTGGGTGGATAACATCATTCGTCCATTGGTCATCAGCGGGGCCACCCGAATCCCATTCTTGTTGGTGCTATTTGGCGTGTTGGGAGGTTTGGCACGTTTTGGGTTCATCGGCCTGTTTCTTGGGCCAGTCGTTTTAGCCATCAGTTTAGCGGTTTGGCGGGAATGGTTGGTTGAACATCAAGCGGTAGGATTGCCAGTCGCCGATCCATCCGCTGGGAAAACTGAAGAGAACGTTTGACCAAGGGAAAAAAGTCAGTTAAAATTCTTAAGATAAACGATTGGCCGTCCCTGAAGCAACAAGGCGATCAAACCGGGGTATAGCGCAGTCTGGTAGCGCGTCTGCTTTGGGAGCAGAATGTCGGGGGTTCGAATCCCTCTACCCCGACCAATTCAGCGCTTGTAGCTCAGCCGGATAGAGCATCGGCCTTCTAAGCCGAGGGTCGCAGGTTCGAGTCCTGCCAAGCGCGCCAAAATGATTTCTTTATGGTGACCGTAGTTCAGTTGGTAGAGCACAGGATTGTGATTCCTGTTGTCGTGGGTTCGAGCCCCATCGGTCACCCCACCATTCGGGCCATTAGCTCAGTTGGTAGAGCAGCGGACTCTTAATCCGTTTGTCGTAGGTTCGACCCCTACATGGCCCACCATAAATATCAAAGGCTTGCGAGTGATAAACTGGCAAGCCTTTTTTTATGGTAGACGTATGGTAGACCTTTGAAGGGAATCGTACAGTGGACCCTTATGTCAAGACAGTTTACTGCCTAATTTAAGAGGGTAACCGTATCACTTGCAGCGGAACGGCGCTGCCCCGATTCGACTTCTGTTTCCGTGCGAGAGGTTTCCTTCTCGCTG
>CAIOOA010000265.1 GCA_903859815.1 uncultured Methylococcaceae bacterium
GGTATAATCGCAGAATCCGCCTGCCGCACCAAGCCTTCTCCCTCATTTCAGTCTTAAATAGCTCGCCAGCCGTTGATTTATAAGCGGATCGTCCGATATATCCGGCGTTGATGTCAAATTGTGACATCAGTTTCTCTGAATTTCGAGTTCGCGCTGCCACCCGCGAATGCAAGGGCGCACCAGACGGCCCCAGTATTCGAAATACTCCAAGGGGTTTAAAATCATGCCAAGGTCGTAGTCCTTAACCTCTTCCGGCAATCCGTCGCCTGGCATGGGCTTTTTGTAATTCAACTCCACGCAACTGCCCAAGATGGCATCCCCCCAGTCCGTCAGGCGTATTTCGGAGGGTGACCATGTTTTGCTGACGCTCGGGTCGATCAGTCTAATCCTGACGAAACCAAACAATTCCAATAAAGCCAGATTGTGCAATCCTGGATGAAATTTCAACATTTCGGATTCATAGGGTTGAGCGATGGTTAACACGCCCTGCGATTGGCGAAGCTCTTTGAAAATTTCCATCAACTTGGACAGGCAGCGGTCTGGCCCGTCCCCTGTAAGTTCCCCTATTGTTTCGCCACTCGACCGGCCCCACCATGCCTTAAGCAGTTCGAAATAGCGTTCGGCCCTGCTCAGGGAACGCCAGCTTTCCATCGCGACAGGATCAAGCCGCAGCCATGGCTTTTTGTGGTTGTCTATCGTGACAAGCCCCGTTGAGCGAAGCACCAGATAAAGCCCATTGATAGCTGGGTAGGATTTTTGGAGAGGGCGCTTGCTGCCCAACAAAACTGGCTGGCTGAGGCGCGAGTTGAGGGTATCCAGTTGGTTTAACTGGAGCAAATGCGTTGGCGTGACTGGAATTCCCTCATTGCCGATAAACTCCAAGAGAACATCAAAGTCCTCCAGAATAGGGCCGGGAGGCCGGTTTTCAAAGTCTTGCGTTTCGAGCAAGCCGATTTGGCCGGGGGTCAGTAGTGAAGAAATGGCTTGATCGTTCATGTGGGGTGAGGAAATGGCTCGTGTTGCGAGCATAACATCAGTTAGCTCATGAAGTGCGGCGATTCATCGCCGCACTATCAGACATGCGGGGCTTTATTCGTTAAGCAGCTTTACCCGCTGTCGTCGCTTCAGGCACTTCGATTAATTTGCCCGATTTGACATCATAGATATAACCATAAATGGGTATGTTTTTTGGAACCAAAGCATGGTTGCGAATGCGCTTCACATCTTCCAAAACGCTTTCTTCTTGGGTTTTGATGGTCAGCCAGTTGATATACTTGCCCTCGGTGCAGCCGGGGCCTTCGCCGCAGTCATGCCAGCCATTGGCATCAATGGAGGCCGTTTTCAAGCTGCTGGACAACAAGCCGCTCATGATCTCGTTGGTGAACAATTCCATGCCGCAATTGGTGTGATGGATCACAAACCATTCTTTCGTCCCTAGCAATTTGTACGATATGACCAATGAGCGGATGGCATCGTCGCTGGCACGTCCGCCGGCATTGCGAATGACATGGGCATCGCCTTCGGACAAACCGGCATATTTGGCTGGGTCAAGACGCGCATCCATGCAGGTGAGGATGGCGAAGCCACGTGCAGGGGGCAGGGCCAGTTCGCTTTTCGCGCCAAATTCGGCGACATAATTGTTATTCGCACTCAGTACTTCTTCTAAGATTTTGCTCATGTTATTCCTCTGTGGTTTGCGTAGGTTATAGTTTTAAGCAAGCCCCGAAGCTGTTAATTCAGGGCTTGCTGCTGATGAGACAGCACTTATCGCTTGATGTTCTCTGATTGAGGCGGCTAGATGACTAGGAAATCCCTCATCATGCCCATGTCCTCATGCTCCAGATTGTGGCAATGGTAAGTGAAAAGTCCGGTGAAATTGTCGAACGGTTTGGCGATTCTGACCCGTTCACCCGGCATCACCAACACAACATCTTTCCAGCCCACATTGATGAAACCGTCTTTCACGGTATCGTAGCCATCGCCTTCTTTCATATCCAAGCTACGGCTGAGGATTTGGAATTGCTGACCGTGTAGATGGATGGGATGGGCCATCGACATCGACATCATGCCGCCCATGCCCCCTCCACCCATGCCGCCCATGCCGCCGCCCATCATCCCCATGCCCATGCCGCTCGCTTGGCCGCCGCCGCCGTGGTCCATGCCTCCGCTGGCCGGTTTGCTTCCACCACCGTGGTCCATGCCACCCATGCCTTCACCGGAAGGTTTGCCGGTAGCACCTTGATTCATCATGCCTCCCATCATGCCACCCCCCATCATACCCATGCCCATGCCACCACCGCCATGGTTCATGCCACCCATACCCCCGGCGGCATTGCCAGTTTGCCCGTGTTCCATGCCAGCGGCAGGCGCTGGTTTGGATTCACCACCATGTTGCATTCCCTCGGCAGGTTTTTGTCCTTCCGGTCCTTTGTCGCCCATATCATGGTCATGAAAAATATCGATCAACTGCACGGTATTGACT
This sequence comes from uncultured Methylococcaceae bacterium, assembly GCA_903859815.1. Taxonomy (GTDB): domain Bacteria; phylum Pseudomonadota; class Gammaproteobacteria; order Methylococcales; family Methylococcaceae; genus Methylumidiphilus. Next base: position 2,483 of record CAIOOA010000265.1, read on the forward strand.
TTGACTTTTTCAAATTCCTGCACGTCGTCCATTTTGAAGGGACGGCCGTTCAGCAACATGGACATCATTCCCTCGGAAATGCCAATTGGGATGGGCTTGTCTGGGTTTGCGGTGTCTTTGGCTTCAAAGCGGCGGATGCTTGACAATTTCTCCGGCAACTTGAGGCTGTCGGTGGATTTGCGAGTGACGCGGAATTGGCAAATCGGGTAGTCAGTGCCTAAAGGCAGTTTCATGCCCGGCATGTTCATCATCCCCATGCCTTTGCCACCTCCCATCATGCCCATACCGCCCCCGCCATGCTCCATGGCTTGGCTGGGTTTGCCTTCACCCGCTTTGGGCTGATCGCCACCGTGATTCATGCCTCCCATTCCCCCCATCATACCCATGCCCATGCCACCACCTGAGCCATGTTCCATGCCTTGGGCTGGTTTGTTTTCGCCGGCTTTCGCTTCGCCGCCATGATTCATGCCGCCCATTCCTCCCATCATACCCATGCCCATACCTCCACCACTTCCATGCTCCATGGCCTGACCAGGTTTGTTTTCGCCGGCTTTCGCTTCGCCACCATGACCCATCATCGCCATCATTTTGTCATGCATAGGCGGCAACACGCCATGAAAAGGCTTGCTGCGTAATGTCAACACCGCCCCGACTTCACGACCGGAAAAATCCGCCCACACATCCAAGCGTTCACCCGGACCCATCATGACATAAGGCTTGTTTAATGGCGCATCCAGCAAACCACCGTCAACCCCTAAAACGGTAATGGGTGAACCGTCATCCCATGCCAGTTTGTAGATTCGGGCATTGGAGCCGTTGGCAATGCGTAGTCGATAGGCGCGGCTGGCAACCTCAAATTCATTGTTGGGTTTGCCATTGATTAAGATGCGGTCACCATGGAAACCCATCATCCGTTCCATGTTATGGGTGACGAACACTAATTGGTTGTCGGCATCAAAACTACGGTCTTGAATGGCGATGGGGATTTCAAATTCGCCAGCCGGCAAACCCAATTTCTTTTCTTCTTCATCCTCGACAATAATCATCCCTGACAGGCCAGAATAAACCTGCTTTCCTGTCATTTCATGGGTATGCGGGTGGTAAAAGTAGGTACCCGCACGATTCAGCACTTCAAATTCATAAACCCAAGTTTCACCTTTGGAAATTGCGTACATTGGATGACCATCGGCAAGATGGGGTACATGCATCCCATGCCAATGGGTGATGCAAGTGTCTTCCAATTCATTGCGGAAGTGGATGCGCACTTTTTGGCCCTTCTGCAAACGCAGCACAGGGCCGAGATAACTGCCGGGTATGTCGGTGAAAGTATTGGCAGGGCCTTTGATGACCGTGCCGTAATATTTTTGCACATTGGTCAATGTGCCGGGCAAAACGCCAATCGAAGCAGGTTTTGCCACCAATTCAAGTTCCACGTCAGCGTGAAAGTTGGGGGTAGCCACCGCCAAGGGTTTCTTTTCCATGGCCTGCAACCAACTAGGTATGGCATACAGGCTGGCCAATGTAAAACCTGAGTATTGCAGAAATCTTCTGCGGGGTATATTGGTGAAGCTAGTCATGATCGCGTCCTCTCTTATGTAGTTGTTATAGGTTACTTTTTGGTCACAAAGTCAAAATGCCCGATGGGTGTATAGGAATTCACCCTGCGGTTAAAACAATCCTCCGAGTGGTTTGAGTGTCGTTATATCCGTGAGTCATCATCAATTTCTAATTTTTCACCATTTAAACTTAATGATTAGCCGAAAACAACTCGTCAATTTTAACGGTGAAACCCGGCAAGCTTGCTGACTCTGCATGGCTACCCATTAGGAATATTCCATGCGTGTCATATTCTTCGGTCTGCTTTGGCAGGGTGAAGACCGTCACGGATTTCTCTGTTGGGTCGACCAGCCAGTATTCGGGAATTCCTGCGCGGGCGTATTCTTGGCGCTTGGTGATTTTGTCTCGGTTGGGGTCGTCTGGGCTTATCACTTCCATCACCAAATCTGCCCCGTTCCAATAGTTTGAATGCCGACGGTCTGCATGTTCACGCCGCATGAACAATAAATCCGGTTCACGCATTTTTCCTTCCCAAAGCTTGACCGGCAGAGGCGCCACTAACACTTTGCCTAGATTATGCTTGCGTACATAAGCGACTAAAGCCTCATATAAAAAAAGAACTAACGCTTGATGCAACTCACTGGGCATGTTTAAAACCTCAATTGTCCCTTGATCGAACTCGACTAAGCGTGAATCGGGCAGATTCAAATATTCCCCTTCGCTCCAAGCGCCTTGGGCGGGGAATGGACGGGAAACATCCCAAGCGGGTTCAGGAAAAGCGCGTACTGTATTCATAGGCATTGTCCTCCAAACACAGATTATGAGCCTTTCCGGTTAATCAGGAAATACACGACAGGCACAACCAGCAAGGAAAATGCGGTGGAGGCGAAAATGCCAAAGATAAAACTCCATGCCAAGCCAGAAAATATGGGGTCCAAGGTGATCACGAAAGACCCGAACATGGCAGCACCCGCCGTCAGGAAGATGGGTCTGAGGCGGGTCGCGCCGGCTTCAATCAAGGCTTCGATTAATTCCACGCCTTGTTCCCGCAGGCGCTCAATGAAGTCAATCAGGATGATGGAATTGCGCACCACAATCCCGGCCAAGGCAATCATCCCTATCATGCCCGTCGCGGTGAATAAGATGGGATTGGCATAACCTGCCACTGGGCTGGTAAATAGGTTCAAAATCCAGAAACCCGGCATGATGCCAATGATGGTCAACGGGATGGCTACCATGATGACCAAAGGCATGCCCAGTGATCCGGTCTGAGCAACCAGCAACACATAGATCATTAATAATGCCGCGCCAAAAGCCAAACCCAGATCGCGGAACACATCGACGGTGATTTTCCATTCGCCTTCCCCGGCTAAATCCACCGAATAGCCTTCAGGCAGCGGCTTGGCCTTTTCAATATCCCACCAATCGAACACCACTTCCACCGGACTCACACCCACCGTATCAGAGGTGACATAATTCAGCCGCTTTAGGTTCTTGTGGTAAATCGTGAGATCGGCTTGCGATTCGGAAAATCCACCCAATTCAGCCAGTGGAACCAATGATCCATTGTTTGCTTTGACCCGCAGACCTAGCAAATCGGCCATATTGGAGCGATCCTGACGGGGTAGGCGGACTAAAATTTCCAAGGGTTGGCGTTCGGTCGGCACACGCACCGTACCCGCCATCTTTCCGCCTAAGGCCAAGCGTAAAGTTTCGGCCACTGGTTGAACATCCACGCCATGCACGGCGGCTTTCTGTCGATCTAGTGTGAATTTGAGCTTCTTTTGCGGTTCATCCACCAAATCGTCCGCATCCCTAACCCCTTCTATTTTCTCCACATCTGCCAGCACCCTTTGAGTCACGGTTGCCAGTTCGGCATAATCCTTGTCTAGCGGACCGTAGACCTCGGCGACAAAAGTGGATAGCACCGGCGGGCCAGCCGGGGTTTCGACGATTTTTGCCTTCGCGCCATGGGATTTGGCAATGCGTTCTATGTCCGGGCGTATGCGCAAGGCAATCTGATGCGATTGCTGTTCGCGCTTTTCTTTAGGCAAGAGATTGATCCGAATCTCCCCTTGCCATCCACCCTGACGCAGGTAGTAATGGCGCACCATGCCATTGAAGTCCATGGGCGATGCCAAACCGACATAGGTTGCATAATCGGTAACCTCGTTGACGGATGCCAAATAGCGGCCCAAGTCACGCGCCAGCGCGTCGGTGGCTTCCAGGGTCGCACCGCGTGGCAAGTCCAACACCAGTTGGAGTTCGTTCTTGTTGTCAAAGGGCAGAAGTTTGAGCGGCACAATCCGGTAGACAGCCATTAGGCTTGAACCGACCATCGCAAACACCATAGCCCAGAGGAACCATTTTGCCCTGCTGGGTTTGCGTACCAATCCCCCCAAAATGCGATCATAAAGCCGATAGGATGGGCTGTTTGTTATTTCCGTTGGCTCTTCGTCCCCTTTGCCATATTCACTTTGCAGTAGATGATAACTGGCCCAGGGCGTGACAGTGAAGGCCACTAACAATGACATCAACATGGCAATAGGCACATTGAATGCCATAGGACCCATGTACGGACCCATCATGCCCGTGATGAAATACAAGGGCAAAAAGGAAACAATGACGGCAAACGTGGCAAAAATAGTGGGCGGACGCACCTCATCCACGGCGGTCAGCGTGGCTTCCAAAGGAGGCTCTTTTTGTAGCTTGAAATGTCGGTAAATGTTTTCCACATCTACAATAGGATCGTCCACCAATAAACCTAAGGATAGAATTAAGGCAAACAGGGTGACGCGGTTGATGGTGTAGCCAAAAATCAGGTCGAATAACAAGGTCACGCCCAAGGTCATCGGCACGGCGATGGCAACGATGAAGGCTTCTTTCGGACCTAGTGCCAAAGCCAGCAAAACGATGATGGTGGCAATGGCGATGCCTAGATGCTTGACCAATTCGTTGACCTTATGGTCTGCCGTTTCACCGTAATCGCGGGTGATGGTCACCGTCACATCTTCCGGGATCAGTTTGCCGTACAGCCCTTCCATGGTTTTGATGGTGTCTTCGGCCACAGCCACGGCATTCGCGCCTTTACGCTTAGATACTGCCAACGTGACAGATTGGCGTTCCGCTACAGAAATTTCCCGCTTCTCCTCACCTTCTTTCACCGAATGAGAGGAAGCTTCGGGTGAGATAGTCTTGCTGTTTGCAGCCGCTTGCCCAAACCCTATCCGAGTGTAGGTTTCCACTTCGGAGGGCCCGTCGCGAACTACGGCAATTTCACGCAGATAAACCGGCCGACCAGCCTCTGATTTGACTACTGTTTCGGCAATTTCGTCCACATTGTGATAGGCAGGGCCGGCATCCAATAGCACGGAACGGTTAGACGCATCGAAATGACCGGCGCGCACGGTGACATTGGCAGCCGCCAAAGTTTGCATCAACTCAGCCAAACTCAGTCCATGTGCCGCGAGTTGCACCGGGTCTGGATAAATCAGCACACGCCGAAGTTCGCCGCCAACCACGGAAATTTTGCCCGAATCTTTGACTCCACTGAGCTTGTCTTTAATCTCGTCAGCCAACCGGCGCAAGTTCGCTGTGTCATAAATGGGATTGGACGAGGATAAGGCCAAGGTGACAATCGGTACATCGTCGATTTCAACGGGCTTGACGGTCCAGTCCTTGACACCGGGGGGGATGACATCTTGGTTGGACATCAACTTGTTCCAAACCTTGACCAAGCTGTCCTCGCGATCCTCCCCAACATAAAAGCGCACAGTGACCATCGCCTCCCCCTCACGAGAGGCGGAATAGACATATTCCACGCCATCCACCTCCCGGAGTTTGGCTTCCAAAGGTGATGCAACCAGTTTCTCCACTTCTTCTGCCGAGGCACCTGGCATATTGACGAACACATCAGCCATCGGAACCACAATTTGTGGCTCTTCTTCACGCGGTGTCAACAATAGGGCGGCAACACCCGCCAAGAGCGAGGCAATCAGCAACAATGAAGAAAGTTTGGAGGTGATGAAGACACGGACGATTTCGGCGGTGAAACCGCGCTTGTTCGGAGTGTTTTCGACCGTCATTTAGCAACCCCCGCCAACACGACATCCCCTTCCTTCAGCCCTGACAGAACCTCCACCCACCCATCGCGTAGCTTGCCCGTGCGGATATGGCGAAGCCTCAAACCCCCTTCCAGCACCAACTGAACGCTTTCCAATTGACCCGAACGGCTGACGGCAGAAGCCGGAATCAGCAAGGTTTTCCGGCTTCCGCAATTCTGTTCGAGCCAGACAAAAACACCCGGTTTTGCCACGTTGGCATTTTCCAAGCCCGCTTTGACAAGGAACGTGCTTGTTTTGGGGTCGGCTGCCGGGGTGATTTCTTCCACTTTGACCGTGTAAGTTTTATCGGCAATGCGAGCTTTTAATGAATCGCCTACGTGCAGATTGTTCGCACAAGTGGTTGGGATGCCCGCTTCCACACGCAAGCGCTGCCCTGATTGGACGGTCAAAACCGGCATACCCGGCATTGCCATGTCGCCCGGCTCTTGATTGCGCTTTAAAACCGTTCCATCGAAAGGGGAGTGTAAATCCGTTTCTGACAGCAAAGTCTCGGCAATGGCAATCGATGCCCGTGCCTCGGCAACTTGGGCTTGAGCCATATGAGCAGCGGCTTGTGCAGCTTCCAAGCTTTGTTGAGTAGCCGCCTCTTGGTCAAACAAACTTTGCGTCCGTCGCAAATCGGACCCGGTTTTGGTGGCTAGTGCCTCTGCCGCCACTAATGAAGAACGCGCCTGATTGACGCGGGAACCCAACTCGTTAGGGTCCAATCTCGCCACCAATTGCCCCGCTTTGATCGCATCGCCTGTATTGACGTGAATGGCTAAAATCCGGGCCGGCACTTTGGGGGCTATCTGGGTCACCGTTCGGGCCGTCACCGTACCGGGCCAAAGCAAGGTTTCATCGATATCCTTGCTGATCACTGTTGCCACCGGGCCATGCATCGCTTCCGATTTCCCGGCAGCTTGCGCCGTGCCGGGCTGGACTTTGGCAGTGAAGCCCCCTTGCATCCAGACTAATAGCAAGATTAAACCCAATATGGAAACTAAGGCTTGAAGCAGTTTGCTGATGGAAGAATGTTTTCCTGTACTCATGATTATTTCCACGATCCAATGGCTTGTTGCAAAAAGGCCCTAGCCACTAGTGCGTCGTAGCGGACAGACACCTCATGAATCTCGCTTTGCGCTTGGTCGGCTTCGGCTTCCAGGTAGCGGGTCACCGTCGCCGCGCCCGCACGATATTGTTCGCGCACTAGACGCAGTGCTTCGGTTGCGGAGTGCTTTGCCGCCTCCGCCACTTCCTTGCGCTGTTCGGCCTCAACCCAATTGGCTTGGGCTTTGCGCACATCGTCTTCGATGTCCAAACGGGTGCGTTCACGAATGGCCTGTGCCTCAGCCACTTTGCGCTCGGCACCCGTCACTCGCGCCACCGTGGCCCCGCCAGCAAACAGATCGATTTCAGCATTGACCCCCATGGTCAAATTATCGTTGTTGAAATTAAACGATGGGCTGCGATTGTTAATGCCATAGGAGGCATAAGCATTGACCCTGGGTAGGTGTCCGCCTAGTTCGGCACGCAATTCCTTTTCACGGATTTCAACCTGGCGAGCCGCCGCTTGCATTTCCGGGCGTTGCACTAGCGCTTGGGTGATTAGCCCGGATAAATTATCTTGTTGGGCTGGAATGGGTTTATCGGTTGACTCACGTATTTCCAAGGTTTCGGACGTGTCCAGCCCCAACAGGGTTCGCAAACCGGAGCGGGTCAGCTCGACCGAATTGAGAGTCTTTAATTCGGTTTCCTTCGCTTGCGAGCGCCGAACTTCCAGTGAAAGCACATCAGATTTTAACAAAGCGCCTTCATTATGCAGGATTCGGGCATTTTTCAACTCGCTCTCAACCGCCTCCAAGGAATGTCGGGCGGCTTCGACTTGTTTGGGGGCGGCAAGCACCGCATAGTAGGCCGCCGTCACTGACGCGGCAAGCCGGTTATGCATGGCGGAGCGTTCCAATTCCGCCGCTTCCACGCCCAATTCCGCTGCTTTTTTGCGGTAATAATCTTGCCCACCACGAAACAATGACATGCTGCCAATGAGTTCTGGCCTGAAATTTTCAACAAAGCCGGGTTGGTTGATGTTCATGGTCGGCTCGTAACGCCTTTGCGACACGATGGCGGAGAAGGCCAAAGCCGGGTTATTGGTATAGCTGTAACCGACCGCACCCGTCAGCCTAGGATAAAACGCCGCCGTCGCCTCGGCGACTTGAGCCTCGGCCTGACCGATGCGTTCTTTTGCGGCTTGCAAATCTGGGTTACGTTCGAAGGCCAATTCCAGTAGTTGGTCTAGGCCAAGGGCGGCGGTTTTTGATGCGATGGGCTGAGTGGGCGTTGCATTACCTGATGCCTGGACGGTTAATGCCGCATGTAATATCAGCAAAAAAATGAGAGAGCGATTCATGGTTTTCTTATTGTTTTAGTGACGGATAACAGTCGTATTGGGAACCCGCCTGATTGGCTTACTTTCAAGGATTGCTACCCAAAATTTCGAAGTCGACTTGCCGATAGATTTCCTCTATATCCAAGACAATATCCAAATCTTGAAACACTAATTGGTCTTTGGGATAAGTCACTATCCAACGGTCTTTGGATTCCTTTTCATAAAGCTCCACATGTTTATAGGCTTGATCAACTAGCACATAATATTTTAATGTCGCAATGCTTCGATAATGCGCAAACTTCTTGTTGCGATCATAGGCTTCAGTGGAATCCGACAAAACCTCAACGATCAAAATCGGGCTTTCAACATATTTCCCATGACGAATACCTTGTTCACACAAAACCTGAATGTCGGGATAGCAAAATTTGTCATACTCACGGACATACAGTTTCATATCTGAGGTATAAACCCGACAGGGTTTGCCACGCAAAGCATTACCCAAGTCAATAATGATATTAGCTCCAATCAATGCATGGCTTTCCGACCCACCCGCCATGGCAAATACGTCCCCGGCGATGTATTCATAGCGCCAGTCTTCGGCCTGTTCTAAAGCAAAATATTCTTCGTGGCTAAGTTTGTTTTGATGTAATATGGATTGGGATGACATAAACACTTATTCCTTATTCATTTCGATTTTTATGCCTTTGTATTCGGAATAAACTCAACTTGACTGTAAATTTCATCTATTTCCAATTGAATATCCAAGCAAGACAAAACCGCTGAATCCTGCGGTACAGTTAGCATCCAGCGCTGCCCAGATTCCCTTTCAAATAAATCCACATGTCTGCGGTGTTGATCGACCAATAAATAATATTTCAAAGTTTCGATGCTCCGATATTGTTCAAACTTCAATCCACGGTCATAAGATTCCGTGGAATCGGATAAAACTTCGACAACTAAAATTGGATTCTCTACATATTTTTCATGCCGAATGCCTTTTTCACAAAGTATTTGCACATCGGGATAGCAAAATTTATCATAGTCACGGACATATAGCTTCATGTCTGCCCCATAAACTCGGCAGGGTTTGCCCCGCAAGGCAATGACTAATGCAGCGCCGATATTCATGGAAATCAATGCGTGTCTTTCCGTGCCGCCAGTCATGGCAAAAACCTCTCCTGCAATATATTCGTAACGCTGGTCTTCCGCCTGCTCCAACGCAAAATATTCTTCATGGGTCAAGCGGTTTTGCTTTAAGACAGATGACATGGATTTGCCCTATTCAGTCAGGTATATTACACAGATAAAGGGTAGCCCGGATGAATCCGCAAGCGGCTCCATCCGGGCTTCAGCCTTAGGATTTCTTCAACCGCATAATGCCCATCAGCTTGAGTGTGTATTTCTCGTAACCTGGCTCACTGATGCCCTTGCGCACTTTGCGAATGAAATACCATTCATACATGACTTTGGCCCAATGCACCCAACGTCCGGCGGAAGACCACTGCACATTGCGAGGGGGAATTTGCGGCATGGCGAGGAAAGCCACGCCCGCGTCGCCGAAATCTGCCAAACACAGCGCATTCCAAGTCGCCTCGTGAGTGGGTTCCTTGCCGTCCAACTGTTCGCGAATGTTATGCGCGGTGGCGGTCACCATGGACTCGATCATATACCCCGTCTTTGGCGTGCCAGTCGGTACGGGCGTCTGCTCCAAAGGCGGAATGGCGATGCACACACCGATGGAATAGACATTCTTATAGGTCGGGTTGCGCTGGTGTTTGTCCACCAAGATGAAGCCACGCGGGTTAGTCAGCTTTTCCACACCGAACACGGCATCCACACCTTTGAAAGCGGGTAGCATCATACTGTGTTTGAACGGCAAGGAATGCTTCTTTTTTTCCACGCCATTCTCGTCCATTTCGGTGATGTACATCATGCCTTCTTCGATGCTATCCACCTTGGCATTGCAAATCCAGTTGATATGCTTATTGCGCAATTCGCTTTCCAACATGCCCTTGGTGTCTCCCACCCCACCTAGGCCCAAATGTCCGATGTAGGGTTCGGAGGTCACGTAGGTCATTTTCACCTTGTCACGAATTTTGCGCCTGCGCAAGTCGGTCTCGGCAATGAACAGGTATTCATAGGCCGGACCGAAGCAGGATGCGCCTTGCACCGCGCCGATGATAATTGGCCCTGGGTCTTGCACGAACTTGTCCCAAAATTCGCCCGATTCGCCGGCATGGTCTACATGGCAGACCGATTGGGTATGTCCTTGCGGACCCAGCCCCGGTATTTCATCGAAAGCCAGCTTCGGCCCGGTGGCGATAATCAAGTAATCATAGTCAACCGTGCTGCCGTCAGCCAAATCCAATTGATTGCTTTCCGGTTTGACCTTTGCAACCTTCTGCTGGATAAAGGTGATTTGCTTTTTCTTAAACATAGGCGCCAGTTCGACTTTGATGTCGGACGGCTTGCGCCAGTTGACGGCAACCCAAGGGTTGGACGGCACGAAATGGAAGGTGGGGGTGTCAGCAATGACGACGACTTCGTCTTCCTTGCGGGCGTTTTCCTTCATTTCAAGGGCCATGGGGATGCCGCCAATGCCGGCACCGATGAGGACAATTTTAGCCATGATTCTTCTCCGTTGCGTGTTGATGAATAATTTTTATTGTGTTGAAACTGGTCTTTATCTTTCTAAGCATCTCCTAGTTGAAATGCTTACAAACTTCAGTGCTTAAGTTTTTCAGGCTTCTTTAATCCCTGCCTTTTTCAAAAATATCTCCATTAGACAAAACTGGGTAAACCCACTTTGCAGCAAATTGGCACCGACAAAAGCCGTAAACCAAAGCCAATTGGCGCTATGAAACAATGGGCTTCCCTGGACACCGAGTGCCAATGAAATCAATACGAAGGTTCCGGCGACAATTCTAACGATGCGATGGGTGGTCATAACGTTCTATCTCCGTAATATTGATCTTATATCAAGAATTTGGCTTTCTGAGGGTTTCACAGGATTGATCAATCCCGTGGGTGTCAATATCACAAACCGACTCAAGCCACATGGCATTGATGACGGCGAATGCGGCGGCAAAACCGACCCCTAATATCCAAGTGAAATACCACATGTGTTTTCTCCAAATCAGTAAAGAGTGTGAGTGTCTTGCAATACCTTGGCTTCCGTCACGCTGCCCCACATCACTTTATACACCCAACGAGTATAAAGTAGAACAATCGGCAAAAAAACAACGGTAATCCAAAACGCCAGCGCCAAGGTCATATGGCTGGACGTGGCATCCCATAAGGTCAAACTGGAGTTTGGCTCAGTGGATGAAATCAACAGGAAAGGAAACAGCCCAAACCCAACAGTAAGGAGTAAGCCACTAACCCCGATTGAACTAGCTATAAATGCACCTACCGATGAGGTTTGTTTGGCAAGCAACCAAGCGACGACTAAGCCCCCCACAGCCAAGGCTGGCGCTGACAGCATCCATGGATGGTTTATGAAATGGGTCAACCATCCACCGCCAACGGCTAGGACAGACTTGTTAAGTGGGTTTGAGGGTGCGTCCGTGCTTGGCATGGCGGTGATTTCCGGTCGTCCTATCCCGAAAATAACCCATGCCGTCGCCACCACCAACAGAACCAGCAATAATGGCCCAAATACTGCCACTGCCTTGCTGGCGCGCTCGTGAATCACTCCTTCCGTGCGCCATTTCAGGTAGATAGCTCCGTGAAACAAGGTGAATAACAATCCAATGACCCCGCATAATAATGCAAACGGATTGAGCAGCCCAAAAAATGAACCGGTATAGAAGGAACGCAAATCGTGATCCAAATGGAACGGAATTCCAAGGATTAAATTTCCAACCAACACGCCAAACAAGATGGGTGGCACTGCACCGCCGACGAACAAAGCCCAATCCCATGCTTCGCGCCAAGCTGGGTTTTGGATCTTGCTGCGATAATCAAAGCCAGCCGGTCGAAAAAACAAGGCAAATAATACCAATAACATGGCAGCATACAAGCCTGAAAATAGCGTGGCATACACCGGAGGCCAAACTGCAAATATTGCCCCGCCCAGCAACACCAGCCAAACCTGGTTTCCCTCCCAAGTCGCGCCTACGGTGTTGATGATGACGCGGCGTTCAGTGTCGGTGCGCCCAATAAAAGGAAGCAATGCACCAATGCCAAAGTCAAACCCTTCGGTGACAGCGAAGCCGATGGCGACAAGGCCGATGAACAGCCACCAGATGATGCGGATGGTTTCATAATCGAACATGGTTGTGGTCTCTCTCTATTGGCCTTGACAGTTAGTGTCCGTGCATCATCTGATGTCCGGGCATGGCGTGGTGGGCGTGGTCGCTCAGTTGTGCGTCGAAAAAGCGGTGGATCGCCTCGACCAAAACCGGATCGTCTGCCGTGTAGTCGATGCGTCCTCCATCCGGCAAATCCTGATAGTCGAAGCGCACCTGCCCCGGCTTCGCGGCTTGCAACGCCACCAAACCCGGCATCGCCTCGCCGTGGATGCGTAGCGGGCCGGAAAAGTCGCCTTGCGCAAAGCCCTTGGCAATCGCGGACAGGTGCTGGCGGATCAATTCAATTTGTGCGCTATCGTGGGCGTCTTTGGCGATGACATTTTGCCGCCCGCCGCTTGCGGTTTGGCTGAACACATGCGTGGTTTTGTCCAACGCAAACGGCATCACATGCGCCCCGCGCTCGGCGACCTCATCCAGCCGAGCCGGGCTAGCCGGTTGCGCATGGCCCATGCTGCCATGCCCGTGCATCATCATGTCCGGGTTGGCATTCGCCCCGGCCCGCAAAATGCCTATGCCCCGGTTGCTCATCATCAAACCCATGACGATGACCAGCAGCCCGGACACGCGGAAGATATGCTGCATAGCGCCTTTCGGGAGCAGATTGGCAAAAAAGCCAAAGCCGAGCAGCGCGGGCAAGGTGCCGAGGCCAAAGAAAAACAACATCCGCGCCCCTTCCATCGGGTTGCCAGTGCCAGCCGCCAGCACATACATCGCTTGCAGCGGGCCGCAGCCGAGCAGCAGGCCGGTTAACAAGCCGGTGGTCAGCGGACTATGCGATTGGCGCATTTCCGCCGCCACACGCCGCGCCAAAAATGCGGGCATCCGCAAGCCCACCCGGCGCAAGCCGTCAAACACGTTCAGCATCCGCAGGCCAAACAAAATCAAAAAGATACCGGAGGCCAATGCAACGCCGCCGCGCATTGTCGGTGTGATGGTGACAATCGCCCCCAACAGCCCAAAGCCCGCGCCGATGACGGTATAGGACAGGGTTTTGCTGGCCCCGTACACGGCATGGCCCAACGCCCGCTGGCGCGGCGAAGCGTCGGCGGCGGTATAGCCGACGATGAAGCCGCCGCACATACCGATACAATGGAAGCCGGTCAAAAAGCCGATGCCGAGCAAGACCGCGTCGCCCATCTGCGCATTGAGCTGGCTCAACACGCCCATCTGGTTTTTGCCCCACCATGTGACGCCGCCGATTAGCGCCAGCAAGGCCAAAAACGTGGACGCATTCAACAGCCGCCCGGCGAGCGTCGGGGTTTGCTCGGCGACCAAACGGTAATGCTTGCGCTCAATCGCGCCCACAATATCGCTGAGGCGCACTTGCGCATTGTCAAATTCAACGTCCACAACGCCCTGCGCAAACCGCGCCTTGACGCGATGGATGCCGGGCAGTTGCTTGACCGCCTCTTCAATGACGGTTTCACAGCCAGTGCAGTGCATCCCCTCAATCCGCATCTGGCGCGACACCAAGCCGGCCGCCGGTTTGACAAATGCCTGCCCGCCGCTGGCTTTGCTTGCCTGCGTGGCGCTGACGTAGCCAACCGCGGCGCTGTTTTCAAAGTGATAGCGCCCAGTGTGCAGACTGCTTGGCCCCAGACGAATATACTTGAGCATCAGATAAACCTCGATCACCAACAACACCGTGTAAAAAAACACAAAACCGGCAATGCTGAACCAAAGTTGGTCGGTGCTAAGGCTGGAAACGCTTATGTGGGTGGGTAGCACGCCCGAAATAGTCCACGGCTGGCGACCATATTCGGCCACGAACCAGCCAGTTTCAGCCGCAATCCAAGGCAAGGGAATACCTAGGACGGCCATTTTCATTAGCCAGCGTTTTTGGTCAGCCACACGGGTTGCACAGTAATAAAAGGCCATGCCAAAAATGAACAGCATGGTGAATCCGCTAATCACCATCACCCGAAATGTCCAGAACAATGGAGCGACACGCGGGATGGTGTCGTTAGCCGCTTTCAAAATTAGGTCGTTACCTGCATTGGTCACCTCGTTGGTATACTTCTTTAGCAGCAAGCCATAGCCAAGGTCTGCTTTATGTTCGGCAAATTTCTGTCGCGTTTCGGGGGACTTGTCGCCCGCCCGAAGTTTTTGCAATTCGCCATAGGCGACCATGCCATTGCGAATGCGTTCTGCATTTTCCTCCCGCAGCGTTTTCAATCCCTTGACATCCTCATCGACCGAACGGGTGGCGATAAGCCCTAACGCGAAGGGAATCTTGAGCGCCCAATGGGTTTTCTCTTCCACTTGATCCGGGATGCCAACCAGTGTAAAACTGGCTGGTGCCTTCTCGGTCTCCCATTCAGCTTCAATGGCGGCAAGCTTCATCTTTTGGGTTTCGCCGGAGGTATAACCGCTCTCGTCGCCTAGCACGATCACTGATAGAACTGAAGCCAACCCAAATGCGGAGGCGATGGAAAACGAGCGCCGTGCAAAGCCAATGTCCCTGTTTTTCAACAGATACCAAGAGCTAATGCCAAGCACGAACATGGAACCTGTGACGTAACCCGCAGCGACGGTGTGAACGAATTTGACCTGAGCCACCGGGTTGAAAAACACATCCGCAAAACTGACCATCTCCATGCGCAGGGTTTCATAGTTGAATTCCGCACCCACTGGATGCTGCATCCACCCGTTGGCAATTAAAATCCACAAAGCCGAAAGGCTGGTGCCCAATGCCAGCAACCACGTCACCGTAAGATGCTGAACTTTACTGAGCCTGTCCCAACCAAAAAAGAACAGACCGACAAAGGTGGATTCGAGGAAAAACGCCATCCAGCCTTCGCTGGCAAGCAACGGACCAAAGATGTCGCCGACATAATGCGAGTAATAGGCCCAGTTGGTTCCGAATTGGAACTCCAAGGTCAATCCGGTGGTTACTCCCATGGCAAAGTTGATACCGAAAAGTTTCCCCCAAAACTTGACCATGTCCTTATAAACCTCGCGCCCCGTCATCACATAGACCGATTCCATGATGGCGAGGATGAAAGTTAACCCCAAGGTCAAAGGTACGAACAAGAAATGGTAGAGTGCAGTCAGACCAAATTGTAGCCTGGACAAATTTACGACATCATCACCTGAAATCATTAGATATTTCCCCTAAGAGCGAATGAAATTATGTGGAGGCATGGAAGCCTTCGTATAACGAAACAAATCGGCAATATTTGGTTTAGTCACTGGTTTGTCGCCATCATACCGAAATGCGACATACCAAAGCCCCCACAGCAGCACCAGCTTGATTAACAAGGCAGCAGCAATTTCTCGCGACAAGGTCCTTTGCGAAATGAGATGAAACAGGTTTGAAACTCGGTCATACATTGGTTTTTCCTCTCACATGACGACTTTTTTATAAGCAAAAGTTAGGCCATCACCTACAGCTTTATAAAAGTATTTTAAAATCATGATATTATATTGAATAATTATCCATCTCAAACGTTGATGAAAAATAACAATGATTCAATTGCAACATTAACGAAACAAGCTTCTTTAATTTGAAACACGAATGAAACATTGCTGCATCTAGTCAGCTATTTCATTTTGGCTATTTTTGCTCATCAATAAAATAGTCGAGCAATTTGAAGATGATAAAACCAATGACCGATCCCACAATAACTGCCGCCCATAAAGGTGCAGCAAAAGGGATGTCGTGGGGACCGGGTAATTTAGGAAATAAACTCATTGCACATACTCCAAATGAAGGGTGACTTTACTGTTAAAGGATAAATCAATGGCTTTCAGCAGTCCGACTCATGAATTGTCGTATTAAGAACAACTCTTAAGCCCCATAACGTAATATGGATTTTTTATGCAGATGGTTTTTCCGCATTATCCGGTGTCTTTCGTATAGCAAGGGTTGATAAGGCCAGCATGAGTATCGCCCCCGAAGCCAGCAATATGCCCATATCCGGTTGATGATGCGCTTGAATATCAGAAATCAGCAATCGGGAAAGGGCGGTTATGGCGATATAGATCAGGCAACGAACCGGCATCAAATTGGTTTTAAAATAGATGCCCACCATTCCCCCAAGCTCAAGATAAATAAACAACAACAAAATATCATCAATCGATGCGTGGCCTCGGGACAGCATACCCATAAATGCCGTTATGGCAGACCAAGCCACAGTCGCGCCGATGGCGAATAGCGTTAAATAATGAAATGCGTCGGCTAAGAAACTGCCCAGACCGTCTACCATTATTGAGGCATCTTCCCGAAGCGAATATATAAATGATTGCATTATAGAACCTTTTGAAATGGGTTGAGTAGTCACGGCAATAACCAAAATTAGTGATTGTAATTAGAAATTCCATTATCGTGTCGATGAATCCATTGGCCAAAACGAAATAGCAATAAACATATGGAAAGGGAGGCAATGCCTAACAGAAACTCGACATGCTTGGATAGCATAATAGTCAGGCTCGATATGATTGCCTCAGTGATTGACTGGTACATGACATAGACAGCCACTCCGATCACAAACAACCCGAATAGCCGACGCAACACCTTGGCGCTGATTCGTTTTGACAGAACCCCACCGAGAACGGCCCCGGTGACAGCACCGCCTGTCACCACGGCGGTCAAGTGAAGATCAATCGATACATGGTTGGCGTAACCCCCCAATCCAGCCATGGCATTCATTGCAATGACTAGCAAAGAGGTACCAATCGCCGCCTGCATGGGCAAGCCTACCAGCATGGTCAATGCGGGCACTATCAGAAACCCGCCCCCCACGCCAACCAAACCCGTTAAAAGGCCGACAAAAAAACCGTCGAACAGCAATCTCAAATAGGCAGTCTTCAGTGGGCAAGCCATTACTGGAACACCCAAGGTAGGGCTAGTGGTTTCGCTCTGACGCACTGTAAGCATGGCCAGCCCCGTGACCAACGTCACCATGCCAAACAAGACCATCAACACCTCCCCGGTGAAAAAAGCCGCTAGCCTTCCTCCACCATACGCACCCAGCATCCCGGAAAGGCCAAAAATGAATCCACTTTTCCAGCAAACGTATTTCCTGCGTGCGTGAGGGATGATGGCAATCGTGCTGGATAGGCCAACGACCACCAGAGAAATGACCACGGCTGATTTAGGTTCAATTTTAAGGGCATAAACCAGCATGGGCACGGTGAGTATCGAGCCGCCCCCACCGAGCAATCCCAGCAATAGCCCGATCAGTAAAGAAAGACCAATCGCAAGCGTCATCGGACTGGCCTAGCCTTGGACTTCCGTGGTTGGTCGCCCACAAGCTTGATTGGCCGGCAGGGCTTGGTCAATATATTTGGGGTAAGCCAGTTTCAGGTTTTTCATGATGGTTAGGAATTCATCCCTTGATTTGTTAGCCCCAAGCCGCTCATTGTTTTCCATCTCTTGGGCAATGGTCGACACTCGATGACCTTGATAGTCATGCCCGGGGAAAACCAAGGTATCGGCTGGCAGTGAAAACAACTTGCGGTGAATGCTGTCGTATAATTGCCCGGCATCGCCCTGCTGGAAATCAGTGCGCCCACAACCGCCTATCAATAACGAATCACCCGTAAACACTCGGTCACCCACGACATAGCTGACACATCCGGCAGTATGACCCGGTGTGGCTCTGACTTCGACTTCCAAATCCCCAACCTGCAATAAAACGCCGTCGGTGACCAAGAGATCGGCACACATTGCACCAGCATCCCGATGGACCACGCTCTTGCTGCCCAACTTTTCCCGAAGCAAGCCGGAGCCGGTAATATGGTCGGCATGGACATGGGTTTCCAAGGTGTAGATTAGCTTCAGGTTGGCTTCACTCAGAAGGCGAATGTAAGTTTCGACCTCGGAAGCGACGGGATCAACCAACAAGGCGCGCCTTGTACGCTCGCAACCGAGCAAATAGGTGTAAGTAAACGTGTCGGGTTCAAAAAATTGCCTGAATAACATGAATTGCCTCCTAAAGTTTCAGCCTGTTAAATAAGCTGCGATTATCTTTACTTTAACATTTACCATGCCAAAGATTTTTACAACCTAGCCTTTTTTATCTGATTGTTATCTATAGGGTGATAAAGAGAAATCGCAAGGCTTGCGATGTTTCACGGTGTCAAGCTCAAGAAACCATGATACGATATTGAAACATTGTGAAACTATTAACTTGAAACATACATGAGTCAATCTTCACCCTTCTTCAACCGTTGGCTTGGACAAATTGGCCCAGACATGGCGATACAGGTCCTCACCGAACTATTGGATTCCGATGCTGTGTTTGCCGTTGATGCCGACACGAAAATCTTGTTCTGGAGCAAAGGTGCGGAGCGACTCCTAGGCTTGACGAGTGAACAGGTGATGGGAAAGCCTTGCACCGAAGCCATCCATTGCGAGCAAGGCAACGATCCTTGCGGTTTGGCCGAGCAGGGCGTCATCAAGGACCAATCTATTAAGCTTATACTCGAAGGTGGCAGTGACATCTACATGTTCCGCACGGCTAGGGCATTTTTTGATACGAGCGGAAACTTTGTCGGTGCCTTTGAGGTGCTGAGGCCGGAGTTGCCGAAATTCTCTGTCGGCCCAACTCAGCAAGATGCTGAGAGCTTTCATGGAATCTTCACCCGCGATCCGGCCATGAAAGAAGCCCTGAAGATCATCCGCAATGTTGCCGAAACCGAAACAACGGTCTTGATTCGAGGGGAGTCTGGCACTGGCAAGGAATTGGTCGCCCATGCCTTGCATAAGGAAAGCCATCGCCGTGAAAAACCCTTTCTTGCCGTCAACTGCGCCGCCCTGACGCCCAGTTTGCTGGAAAGCGAGTTGTTCGGGCATGTCAGAGGCGCTTTCACCGGCGCGGTCAAAGATCGTTCAGGTTTGTTCCAGCGGGCCGATGGCGGAACGCTTTTCTTGGACGAAGTGGCCGAGTTGCCGCTTGAGCTGCAATCTAAGCTGCTTCGGGTTTTGCAGGAAAGAACCTTCATCCCCGTGGGTAGTGACCGCAATCTGACTGTGGATGTGCGGATCATCACGGCAACGCATCGCTCATTGCGGGAAGAAGTCAAAGCAGGGACATTTCGGGAAGATTTGATGTATCGGCTAAGGGTAGTGCCTATATTTCTACCGCCACTGCGAAAACGCCGACAGGATATCAGTTATTTGTTATGGCATTATATCGAGCGCCATAATGCTCATGGCCCTAGGCGAATTGAGCGCATAGAACCGGAAGCAATGCGGCGATTGCTGGATTACCATTGGCCCGGCAATGTGAGGGAATTGCATAACGTGGTGGAATATGCATTTGCCGTCGGTCGGGGAACTGAATTGACTGTGGATGACCTGCCGCCCGAATTTCGCGAAACCTCGCCTGAATCTCATTTACCACTAAACCCTGTCTTTCTTGGTGGTTCGCCAAACCCAACAGATGTTCGCATAAGCACGCTGGATGAAGCGAACCGAATCAGAGAAGCACTGAACACGGCCAATGGCAAGGTGGACGAGGCTGCCGAGAAGCTTGGAATGAGTCGAGTCACCCTTTGGCGCAAACGCAAGAAGTACAACATTTGATGCATATCCTTCGGAGAAAAAAACCACGTTGACAAATCTGGCAGTGCCATAAAGCCTCTTGTGCCTCTTTTGACACTGCCAGTTCTTAAAACCTGTCAATCCAGCCAAAATTCGCTATCTATTTAACGAAATAAAGCGCATGATGGTGGTAAGCAAAACGCTGTGACACACCGAGGAACGCAACAATGAAACCCTGCATGAAAGGCAACAGCCCTCGAAAAGAAAGCAAGGGCAAAACCAAGCGCAAACCAGCAAAATAACTATTCTTATCTTACAGGCGTATCCACGCCAACCTCCGTTGACGAGTGGCTATGCCAAATCTTGAGGGAGAGACATGGCAAAATTATTGGATGCACCCCCATGGTGGGGGTACAGTAAAGAACATGGTTGGGTAGTGCTCGACCGGACGCTTCCAAGCAATAAATCAGGGTTGGTAGCCGATTTCTTTTTCTGCCAATGCAGCGATTGCACCACCTTCGTTGACAAACGCAGCAAATGGGTGGCCCCCCATTACATCTACGCATCGATTTACATTAGCTCTTTAGGCCCAGCCGAGAGTGAAGCGGCTACGGCAGATTACCTAAGCTTTAAAGCACGATGGCCTGAGTTTCAATCCGCCATCATTAAAGATTATGAACAAAGGGAAGCCGACCGACTCCAAAAGGAACATGAGCGAGTGGCTTTGGAAGGTAATCGCAGGGTAGTCAAAGTCAGAAGGTGATTTAGCTCAAATGTAACCCGGATGAAGCTTATGTGGAATTGGGGGCAATAATATCTTGAAACCCCAGGTTCCACATGCTCCATTCGGCCTTGTCCTGCTGATGCAAATTCAAGTCGCAGCGAGGCATAGTTTTGGAGCGTCAAAGCTTGATTTGACAGGCGAAGAAAGCTAATTCACTTGTCAAAGCAAGCTTTGACGCTCCCGCAAAGCAAGCTTTGACGCTCCCGTTATGCCGGAAAATCAATTAACTTGCGTATCAGTGAGTAACATCTGCTACATATAAGTACCATGGGGTTTTAGCTCGGTCAAATTCAAGCTTGCCACCCCGTGGCGAACTGAGTCCATCTTGCGGTGGGTGAGAACTGGGAAAAGCTCCCGGTAAGTGCGCTGTTTATCCAAGTCAATTTCTGCAACCGCCACGCCCGGATCTATGCCCAACCTTGCCACCACAGTTCCCCATGGGTCAACAATCATGCTGTTGCCGTAGGTTTCACGTCCGTTTTCATGCAAGCCCCCTTGCCCCGATGCGACTACATACGCAAGGTTTTCCACAGCCCTTGCCCTGACCAGCAACTCCCAATGCGCCGCCCCTGTCTTGGCGGTGAATGCGGCCGGCACGGCAAAAATCTCCACTCCCGCATCTACCATTTGGCGGTAAAGCTCTGGGAAACGCAAATCATAACAGACGGTCACCCCCAGCTTGCCAAACGGGGAATCTAAAATCAAAGGCTTGTCACCTGCATCAATGGTGGCGGACTCACGATATTGCTCCTTGCTTCCGGGCACATCCACATCGAACAAATGGATTTTGTCATAGCGGCCAACTTGTTTTCCAGAATCATCATAAACTAAGCTACTGGCCGTCACTTTGCCTAGTGACGATTGCAGGGGTATGGTTCCCCCTACAATCCAAACTGCCTTGGAAACCGCCAAATCGGCCAAATAGTCTTGAATCGGCCCGTTACCCTCGGTTTCGGCAATATGCAGTTTGTCCGTTTCCTGTCGCCCCATTAGTGCGAGGTTTTCCGGCAACACCACCAGACCGGCCCCCCGGTCAACGGCTTTAGCCACCAGTTCGCTTACGATGCCAAGATTGATTGTTACGTCAGTGCCTGCTGCGAATTGAATTGCCGCAACCAGATGTTTGCTCATAGGTTTACTCCTGAAAAAGTAAAATAGCTTGTTATCAAGCAGATGCTTGTTGTAAAAAAACGGGTTCGCCTTCCACGAACATCAACAACTGGCCTTGTACCAGAGGAGTCCAGACTTCGTTATCCGTCAACGGCAAGGAAGCGATCACCGCCACCTTGTCATTGGAACCAGCCAATTGGCTAAAATCCACCGTCAGGTCTTGGTCGACTAGGTGGGCATTGCCAAACGGGGCTTTACGAACCAAGTAATGCAGGTTTGTGGAACAAAAAGCAAATAGGCATTCGCCATTGGATAATAGGAAGTTAAACATGCCATAAGCGGCAATTTCCGTTGCCACCGTTTCGATAAAACGATAAAGTTCCGCACATCCTGGATAACCGTTCGGAAATTGCCGCCACATCCGTTCCAGCAGATGGCAGAAGGCCAATTCGCTGTCGGTTTGACCGACGGGATGGAAAAATTCGAGCGCTTCAGGATGGAAGTTTTCCAAATTGCCATTGTGGGCAAAAATCCAATACCGTCCCCACAATTCCCGCTGGAAGGGGTGGCAATTTTCTAGGGCTATCTGCCCTTGGGTGGCCTTGCGAATATGAGAAATGACGTTTTTCGAATGGATCGGATATTTTCTCACCAGTTCGGCCACGGGCGACTCGATGGTGGCTTTGGAATCCAGAAACACCCGGCACCCCGAACCTTCAAAGAAAGCAATGCCCCAACCGTCACGGTGGTGGTCGGTCAAGCCGCCGCGCACATGAAAGCCTTCAAAGGAAAAGCAAATATCGGTAGGCACGTTGCAATTCATGCCGAGCAGTTGGCACATGGGTTGGTTTCCGTCAGGTTCAAACGTTTATCGAGAAGATGATACAGCAAAAGCGAGTTTTAAAAAGACAGCGCTTGCCAAACCTACATCCTATCATATCGCTTACGCCAACACCCCGCGCAAAGCCCAGCAATTCTCATTAGAGTACCCTGAAAAACCAATTCCGTTCATGCTTCGACAGGCTCGCACGAACGGAATATATTGTTTTAATTAGAACCGTTCGCACTTAATTTGTCGAAGTGCAAGGTTTTTCGAGAGGCCCATTAGGCTATAGAATATCCTAGTCCGGCAAATTCCAAATTCGTCTTAACGTTCTATATTCGCTTGAGAGATAATGTAAGCCAAGGCTTGTTTGAAAAACCGCCGCCGACCTAATTTTCCAGAAATACTAAGCAAAGAGAGTTCCCATGGCTATAGCAAACAGCGTCACCGACCTGATCGGCAATACACCCTTAGTCCGCATCAACCGCCTTGCAGTAGGTGTCAATGCCGAGATCGTCGCCAAACTAGAGTTTTACAACCCGGCCCATAGTGTCAAAGACCGCATTGGTGCGGCCATGATCGATGCCGCCGAAAAAGCTGGGTTGATCAAGCCGGACACCATCATTGTCGAACCGACCAGCGGCAACACTGGCATAGCGCTGGCCATGGTCTGCGCCGCTCGTGGTTATCGGCTGATCTTGACCATGCCGGAAACCATGAGCAAGGAAAGGCGTATGCTGCTTCGCGCCTATGGGGCGGAATTAATTTTGACGCCCGGTTCGGAAGGCATGGGCGGAGCAATTCGCCGTGCCGAGGAATTGGCAGCTTCTGACCCGCGCTACTTCATCCCGCAACAGTTCAAAAACCCTGCCAACCCGGAAATCCATCGCAATACCACTGCCGAGGA
>CAIOOA010000266.1 GCA_903859815.1 uncultured Methylococcaceae bacterium
CCGTTCGCTGCGCATGGACTCCCTTTTTTCCTCCACAAAGGCTTTCATTTTCTCCATGGAACTGACATCCGCATCGCCAAAGTCCATGCCGAACATCCCTTCCATCATGGATTTCATCAATTCGCCGGTGGCGGCATCAAGTTCCGCATCCTCTTCGTCGAAGTCAAACCCGCTGTGGCGGTTGTAAATGGCCTTCAGTTCGGCATTGTCCTCGCCGCCGGCCAGCAAGTCGATGGCAGTCTCACAAATCAGGTGGCTGACATTGCTTGCATCAACGAAAAAGCGGCCTGAGGGAAAATGCAAATGACAGCCCTACCTCATGATATGGTTGACGACTTGAAGCATCGCTTCAAGGCCATAATCGAAAACAGGGGTTATGCCAGTTTCAAGTCGATTGTCCACCGACAGTTTGGATTGCATGGGTTGGTTATGGCTGGAATAGGATCAGTATAGGTGTATTATAATGTTTTCCTCATTAGTGGCTTGGCGCGATGTCTGGCTTAGTTATTTGTCAAATGTTTTGGTTTATGAATGCGATGAAAATCGCATCCATATTTTAGTTAAAGAAAATTGAATACCAAACTAGGTTTTCGTGTGGGTCGGAGTGGGGCGCATTCAGCCCGAACCATGATGTTTGATGAGGTTAATGCTTTGCTGCAAAGTCTCCCAGACTTTACTACTCGCAGCGAATACTATCAACAAATTATTGAATGTAACCTGTTGGCGAAACGCACTCAAAAGACCCGCCAACTTACCTTCCGCCATCTCAACGATTTGTATGGTCTCGATCCCGGTTTGCCGTTGTTCCGCATGTTCCGAAAACTTTGGGCATTGGATGAAGAAGCGAGACCTCTCTTGGCACTGTCAATGGCCTTGGCGCGTGATCCACTGCTCCGTTTGAGCGAGGATTTCATCATGGCAAAGCCCGTTGGAAGTTCTGTCACTTCCGAAGAAATGTTAGCTGTTATTGAGCAAAAGCAGCCAGGACGATTCAGCGCCGCATCACTAAAATCTTTCGCTCAAAACATCAACTCCACTTGGACACAGGCAGGATTCTTGGCTGGAAAGACAAAAAAGATAAGGCATCGCCCAAAAATAATGCCAGTCAATTCCGTATTCTGTGTATTCCTTGGGTACTTGGAAGGTCTCTCTGGACAGCGGTTATTTTCCACTCGATGGGCCAATCTATTGGGATGTCCGGCTGATGAGCTAACCGCACTACTCACCTCGGCGGCTAACAGTGGACTTTTGGTTTTTTTGAATGCCGGAGGAATCGTGGAAGTGCGCTTTCCCGGTTTTTTATCCGCAGAAGAGGAAAAATGGATTCATGAACAAGATTGATAAACTGCTCAACGCATATAAGGAACATCTCTCCGTACCGTGGCAAGATGGGCTAGCCTCAATTCAGCGTGTTATCTTTGCGGTCTATGATAAGGCAGATGAATTGCGCTTGAGAGCGTCCATCACCGAGTTTGAACTCGCCACAAATCAGGCGGCACACGATTGGTTATTCATTGATGTCACCCATTCCTTTCCAGAGTGGATGGCGGCACAAGAATATCGTGATGCCTATTTCGATTGCCCTGAAGATTTGGCTGGTTATCACACAGGAGAGATAACGGAATTTGTTCATGATTTTATTCAGCAATTGAAGCATCGAATATTGTCAAGCAATGGTCGAAATACGGTAGTCGTATTATCCGGTGTGGGGAGTTTGTTCGGTTTGGCGCGTGTTTCCACAGTAGTTGAAGGCATTAAAGAATCTGTTACCGGTCGCTTGCTGGTATTCTTCCCCGGCGAATATCATGCCGAAAATCACACTTATCGGTTGCTTGATGCCCGTGACGGCTGGAATTATCTTGCCGTACCTTTGTTAGCTAAAGAATAAAAATAATCTATTGAGGGAAAACCATGTTAAATCGGGAAATTTATCTCAAAGCTCCAGAACAAAATAGACTCGTCAATAATGGTGTTGCGGAGGTTTCAGAAGATTATTCTGATTCTGCACTCCAAGTGCTTCGTTACGAACTGGAAACCTTTGTCTGCGATGGCCAATACGAAAAAGGCTTGGAGACTATTCTCGAAACTTTTATCCGTAATTTGAGTAACCGTAATGAGCAACCTGGATTATGGATTTCTGGATTTTATGGTAGCGGAAAGTCTCATCTCGCCAAAATGCTAAGGATACTGTGGACGGATTTTGCTTTTCCAGATGGCGTGACAGCAAGAGGTCTTGCCAAATTGCCGACGAGCGTTGTTGATTCGCTTAAAGAATTAAGCACAGCCGGAAAGCGTCATGGTGGCCTTCATGCGGCAGCGGGCAAGCTAGGCGCAGGTGCCGGTGATAATGTTCGCCTCGCTTTATTAGGAATTGTCTTCAAATCTAGGGGATTGCCCGAGCAATACCCACAAGCACAATTCGTCATGTGGCTGAATCGGGAAGGTTTATTGAACACGGTAAAATCCGAACTGGAAGCGGTAGGCCGTACTTTATCGCAAGAACTCTCGCACCTATATGTTTCGCCCTATATCGCAAAATCCTTGCTTAAAGTTTACCCTGATTTTGCCAACTCGGAGACGGAAGCACGGGCATTATTGAAAGCCCAATATCCGCAAGTCACCGATATTACCAGCGATCAGTTAATTGTAGCCATCACTCAAGCACTATCCAATGCGGAAAACAAGTTTCCACTCACCTTGATTGTCTTGGATGAAGTCCAGCAATACATAGGCTCAGACGTACAAAAGGCGTTTCAGGTACAGGAAATAACCGAAACCTTGTGCAAGCATTTCAGTGGGCAATTGCTGTTTGTCGGCACGGGTCAATCCGCATTGTCCGGCACTCCGAACTTGCAACGGATAATGGCGCGTTTTCCCGTGCCGATCATGCTGGGCGATTGGGATGTGGAAAACGTCACACGGCAAATTATTCTGGCTAAGAAGCCTACTGCCCAACCCGCCGTTGAAACCGTATGGCGTGACAATTTGGGCGAGATTTCCCGCCATCTGCGCGGCACTAAGCTAGAGTATGTCACCGATGACGAAGGCATGATGACCGCCGATTACCCTATTCTTCCAGTCCGGCGCCGTTTTTGGGAAAAGGTGTTGAGAACCATCGACACGACAGGCACTGTTTCCCAACTCCGCAGTCAGCTTCGCGTCGTACACGAGGCGGTTCTTGCGACGGAAGACCAGCCGTTGGGACATGTGGTGTCGGGTGATTTTCTCTACGATCAGATTGCCGCCAATTTGGTGGCGACCGCCCAATTGCCCCGCGAAGTGTTTGAAAACGTCCAAAAGTTTGCCGCAGGAAATGCTACGGGCGCACTCAAAGCCAAGCTACTCAAGCTGATTTACCTCATCAACAAGTTGCCCGCTGAAACTGCCCTGAATTTGGGGCTACATGCCACCGATGACGTATTAGCCGACCTCCTTGTCACCGATTTAAAGGCCGGTTCATCGGAGCTACGCAAGAAACTTCCCCCCTTACTCAACGAATTGCAGCATCAAGATCGTTTGGTCATGGCTTTGGAAGGCGCTTCCGGCACCGAGTACCGTTTGCAAACCCGTGAGAGCAGTTCTTGGTATGACGAGTATCGTGCGCAGGAAGCCGAGTTCAAAGCCGCGCCGCAACGCTTGGAAATGCAACGCGGGGAATTATTCAAAGGACATTGCCGGGAAATTCTGAATAAGGTGCGCCTCGTTCAAGGTAAATCGAATGAAGCGCGTCCACTGACCGCCTGTTTCGATGAGAGTTTGCCGAAAGACCACGACAAAAAACTTTACGTTTGGATACAGGATGGTTGGCAGACCGACGAAAAATCCATGCTGGCCGAAGCGCGTAACAAGGTGACGGAAAATCCCACCTTATTTGTTTTCATTCCCGATCAATACAAGACCGACCTTGCCAACGCCATCGTTGCCTACGAAGCGGCCACCAAAACGCTGCAACGCAAGGGTTCGCCTACGACGGCAGAAGGCAGCGATGCCCAACGCTCGATGGAAGCCCGACAACGCAATACGGAAAAGGAAATCCAAGACCTGCTCGGCAAGATATTCGGCGGTGTTCGGGTATTCCAGTCTGGGGGTCAAGAGGTCGTTGAGGGCAATAACTTGGCCGACAAGCTGAATCGTGCTGGCAAGGCTTCCATGATCCGCCTCTACCGCGACTTTGAAAGCGCCGATCATGAAAGCTGGGGAAAGGTGTTCGATGAAACCCGAAAAGGCAACGCCGAAGCACTCAAAGCGGTAGGCCACACGCAGGAGGCGGATAAGCATCCCGTCTGTCAAAAGATCATGAGTTACATCGGCCCAGGCAAAAAAGGCGTGGAAATCCGAGACAATTTTGAAGCCCCGCCTTACGGTTGGCCGCGTGATGCCATCGACGGCGCTTTGTTCACGCTGCTGACCACAGGCCATGTCCGTGCTTCCGATGCCTCTGGTGGTTCGGTGAATGCTAAGAGTTTAGACCGTAACAAGCTCACCCAAGCCAATTTCCGCCTTGAATCCATCACCATCTCAACCCTTCAATTTATAAAGATTCGGAAGCTTTTCCAAGAATTGGGCATTCCTTGCCAGCCTCATGAAGAATTGACGAAAGCGTCTTTATTGACCAGCAAGCTGCGGCAACTGGCAGAAAAGGCGGGAGGGACAGCGCCTTTGCCACCCGTGCCGGAACAATCGGTGCTTACCGAATTAGAACAGCGTTCAGGCAACGGCCTGTTATTGGAATTGATCAATCGCTATGATGAATTAACTGGTTTTGCCAAGACGTGGGCAGCGACTGCACAACGCATCGAGCAGCGTCAACCGGCTTGGAATCAGTTGAAAGGCTTGCTCGATTATGCGAAAGAGCTTGGGCCTCATGAATCGCTTAATGCCGAGAAGCAAGCTATCTACGATCAACGCAGTGTACTGGCTGACCCTGATCCAGTCCGCCCGTTGCTTGAACGAACCGCCGATGTGTTGCGGAAAGCATTGAACGTCAAAGTTTCAGCCTATGAGGACGAATTCGCAAAACATCAAGCAGAACTGGAAAATGATCCAAATTGGCAAAACCTTGCCGAGGATCAGCAAGCGAACCTATTGAAAGTCCACAAAATTACCCCTCTTAAAGCGATCAGCCTTTCCACTACCGATGAATTGGTTGATGCCCTTGAGGAATGTGACCTACAACGCTGGATTGAACGCACCCAAGCCTTGCGTTCCCGTTTCGATGCGCTACGCATGGCGGCAGCGCAGTTGTTGGAGCCGAAGGTGACGCATGTGCCGCTCCCCAAGCGTACTTTAAAGACAGAAGAAGATGTTCAAGCGTGGCTGCATGAAGCCGAACAGCTTTTGAACGAACGCCTGAAATCAGGACCCATCATGGTTTAGACTGTGAGCAACACAATCAGGAGAAATACACGATGTTTGCCGAAAAATTCATGGTTCGCACCGACAGCCAAGGCAATATAACGGGCCTTCCCATACTGCCTCCCAATGAAGAGATTGAGGTTATCTTGCTCCGCAAAGAACAGGGAAAGCGTCAATTCCGCCGGACTCCCCCTGTCGAACTGGCTTGGCAAGGCGCACAACTGCACGGCGACGACATAGGCCCGATTATTTCCGACTGGGACTACGATTAACTGAGGTTTTTATGCTGGCCGAAAAATTCGTGACTTATACGGATGCCCAAGGGCATTTGACTGGCTTGCCAACGCTCAAACCACATGAGAAAGTGGAAATTATTCTACTAAGGCAGGAATCGCAACCGATTAAGCTTAAGAAACCGCGTAAACCACCGGAAAGTCTGAATGGTTCGGTGACATTAGCCGAGGGTTTCGATATGACAGAACCAAGCTTCTCCGAAGATGAATGGGCAGAAGTGGAATCGGGATGGGATAAGCTGTTTCCCATTCAACATGAAAACATTCAGAAATATCCAAATCTCCAAGCACTTTGGAATTTTGCCCCAGAACGACAATAATCATGGCTACCCAAACGCTCGCCAAACCCCTCCGTTCCCAACTCGAAAACACCGTCAAAGCGGCCCGAGACATTGCCGAAACGGCAGCACAAGCGGCGATCAATCAACTCGGCGTTGGCGAAGCCAAAGCCCCCGAACATCTCAACGATGAACAAAAGCATCTGCGTCGCCGTTTACGGGCGCATGGTCGGCAATTGGGTGATAGTAAGCACGTCAATGATACTCAGGAAATCCGCCGCTTAGTTTGGGAAACGGCTTACGAACACTGGCATCGAATGTTATTTGCCCGATTCTTGGCAGAAAATCATTTGCTGATGTGGGAACCGGGTGCGCCAGTGACCTTGGCAGAATGTGCGGAACTGGCGAACGATCCCGACGTGAACATGAGGGCCAAGAGTGGTTGGGATTTGGCAGGAAAACTCGCCGCCCGCATGTTGCCACAAGTATTCAAATCGCAATCGCCGGTATTTGCCTTGAGCTTCGCGCCGGAGCATCAACGCGAACTCGAAAAGCTACTAAACAATCTGCCCAGCGAGGTTTTCCAAGCCAGTGACAGCTTGGGCTGGGTTTATCAATTTTGGCAGGCCAAGCGCAAGGACGAAGTGAACAACTCGGAAGTGAAGATAGGCGCGGACGAATTGCCCGCCGTGACCCAGCTTTTCACCGAACCGTACATGGTGGAATTCCTGCTGCACAATTCCTTGGGGGCATGGTGGGTGACACGCCATCCCGACAAGCCTTGTCCGGTCGAATTGACTTATCTGCGCACTGTCCCTTCTCCCTCTCATCAAGGGGGTGAAGGCGAAACCACCCCCGCCGCCGACCAACCCCGTCATTCCGGCATGGATGCCGGAATCCAGCGTCCAGGGACGGCAAGCGAGCCACTCATGCCAGAGCTTGGCGAGATACCCGCTGCTGGCAAGTTCGAGGGTTGGCCCGACAGCTTGGCGGAATTTACCCTGCTCGATCCCTGCTGCGGTTCCGGGCATTTCCTCGTGGCAGCTTTCCTGATGCTGGTTCCAATGCGCATGGTAGCGGAAGGCTTGAGCGCAAAAGAAGCGGTCGATGCCGTGCTGCGCGACAACCTGCATGGTTTGGAATTGGATGCCCGTTGCGTGGAACTCGCCGTTTTTGCCCTGGCCCTTGCTGCTTGGAAATATCCTAATCTCCCCTCTCCCTCTGATGGGAGAGGGGTCGGGGGAGAGGGCGTTCCTTTGGGCTATCGGGAATTGCCGAAGCTAAATATCGCCTGTTGTGGCTTGGCGGTAACGGGTAAGGAAGCCGATTGGCTGGCCTTGGCAGGTGATGACGAACACCTGCAACGCGGCATGAAGGCACTGTATGACGCTTTCCAAGATGCGCCCTTGCTAGGCAGTTTAATTGATCCGCAACGGGCGGCAAGCGGGGATTTGATTACCGCCGACTTTGCCGAGCTTGCGCCGTTGTTGTCGGAGGCTTTGGCGAAAGAAACCCCGTCGGCTGAAACCGAGGAAGGCGAGGAATTATCAGAAACGGTGATCGCAGCACAGGGGTTGGCGGAGGCTGCTAGGTTATTGGCAAAGAAATATCATTTGGTGATTACCAATGTGCCTTATCTGACGCGGGGCAAGCAATCGGAAAAATTAAAGAAGTTTTGCGAAACCCATTACAGCAACGCCAAAAACGATCTAGCCAATGTGTTTCTTGAACGGTGCTTGCAACTGTCGAGAAAACAGGGTGTGGTGCAAATCGTCATGCCGCAGAATTGGCTATTCCTCACTAGTTATAAGAAACAAAGGGAACATTTACTGAAATATGAGTCATGGAATTTATTAGTTCGATTAGGTGAAGGTGGTTTTGATAGCTCTCAAGCAGCAGGAGCTTTTACCATTCTTCTAACGCTCACTCGACAAAAGCCTTCAAATGATTTTCTATTACGAGGTATACACGCTAGTGAGCCAAAAAATGCGAGGGAAAAAGTCGAGTCTATCTTAAGTGAAAACCTAATAGAAATTGTTCAGCGAGAGCAGTTAAATAATCCAGACTTAGTGGTTGCTTTAGCAAACATACGAAGTAAAGAAATGCTTTCTGATTATGCTATAGGGTTAGCTGGTGTTTTAAATGGCGATACCACCAGATTTGAAGCTTGCTTTTGGGAAATTACTCAGATAGGCGAAATCTGGGAATTTGAGCAATCTACTGTAGACAAAACGCTGGAATATGGCGGAAGACATAAAGTAATTCTCTGGGAGGGTGGCAATGGAAAATTGAGGGCTTTTGCTAACGAGGCAAAGGAACGATTACATGATGCAGATCGTAGAGGAAATGCTTCTTGGGGGAAAAAGGCTGTTGGCATAAGTCAGATGCGAAATTTGCCTGCCACTTTAGGAACAGGTAATAAATTTGATACAAACATTGCAATAATTCTTCCTAAAAAAGAAGAATTTCTACTTCCAATATGGGTATACTGTAGCGCTGATCAATATAAAGAAGATGTTCGTAAAATATCTCAGAAATTAAATGTAACTAATGCATCTTTAGTCAAAGTCCCCTTCGACCTCGAATACTGGCAACAAATCGCCGCCGAACGCTACCCCAATGGCTTGCCCAAACCCTATTCCGACGACCCTACCCAATGGATATTCCACGGCCATCCCAAACCCTCAATTGACCCGCTGCAAGTCGCCTTGGCCCGTCTGCTTGGCTACAACTGGCCCGCCGAAACCGATGAAACAATGGAGTTATCCGACGAAGCCCGCGACTGGATAGCCCAATGCGCCAAACTCACCCATCATGCCGATGACGACGGCATTATCTGTCTGCCCCCACTACGCGGCGAAAAATCAGCAGCGGAACGCTTGTTGAATCTGTTGATTGACGCTTGGGAAACCGTGGAACCCGGAAGCTGGAAAGCCTCGATTCTGGACAAACTGCTCGCCGAGGCCGATTGCGCGGGCAAAACCTTGGAAGTTTGGCTACGCGACAAATGCTTTGAACAACACTGCAAGCGTTTCCATCATCGCCCGTTCATCTGGCATGTTTGGGACGGGCAAAAAGACGGTTTCGCCGCCTTGGTCAATTATCATAAGCTCGATGCCAAGAACCTTGAACGGTTGATCCATACCTACCTTGGTGACTGGATTCGCATCCAAGAACAGGGTGTCAAGGACAACATCGACGGAGCCGTGACCCGCCTCGCCGCCGCCAAGAACCTACAACAACGCTTGGAACTCATCCTTGAAGGCGAAACGCCTCATGACATTTTCATCCGCTGGAAACCCATCGAACAACAGCCCATCGGCTGGAACCCCGACCTCAACGATGGTGTCCGCTTGAATATTCGTCCGTTCATGACGGCGGAAGTCTTACGCCACAACAAACCACCCAAGCTCAATATCAAATGGGACAAGGACCGTGGCAAGGATGTGTCATCGGCCCCTTGGTATCCTGTGTTTAATGGGGACAGGATCAACGATCATCATCTAAGTTTGGCGGAAAAGCGAGAAGCCAATAAAGGCAAATAACGATGATACACATAGACACGCTGAAACTCGAAAACTTCCGGGGATTGCAGGACATCAACTTGGAATTTCCCGGACAAACCACGGTCATCGTCGGGGTTAATGGCGTAGGAAAAACCGCTATTCTCGAAGGTTTGGCAATTATGCTGTCGGCCTTGGCGAGCCGAATTTTGGGTACCTATCAAAGAGCGCGTAACTTTTCGGTGATTGATATTCAACTGGAAAAACCTTATCTCGCCTTAAATATAGCGATGCGTGAAGATAACAATACGTTTTCGTGGACACAAGTGAGAAACCGTAACGCCAAGATAAAATCCGAAAAACGGAGTGGGTTTTCGCAACTCAGTGAGGTAAGTGCATTCTGGGGTCTCAAGCTTATGGAAAGTGTTATCAATAACAGACCACTGGGTATCAATCTACCCGTAGCCGTTTTTTATAGCGTCAATCGATCCGTAAGGGAAATCCCCATGCGGGTGCGCAGGAAAAACGGCTATGGACCCGCTGATGCTTTTGAAGCCGCTTTGGATAGCGCTGGCAATTTTCGTAGTTTCTTTTATTGGTTTCGCCTACAAGAAGACTTGGAGAATGAACAGAAAAGGGATGTGCAGTATTATGTTGATCCACAACTTGAAGCGGTCAGAACTGCAATTTCTAACTTCATGCCTGAGTATACCGATCTTCGTATTCGCCGTTCACCCTTGCGGATGACTATCAAAAAATCAGAAGAAGAACTTGATATCCGCCTTTTGTCTGATGGTGAAAAATGCCTTCTGTCGATGGTCGGCGATCTCGCACGTCGCCTAGCGTTGGTCAATCCATTGCGGACAAACAAGCTTGAAGGCGATGGCATCGTTCTTATTGATGAAATCGAACTGCACCTACATCCGAAATGGCAAAGGGAAATCATCCCTGCCTTGGAAAGGACTTTCCCAAACTGCCAATTTATCGTTTCAACCCATTCTCCTCAGGTATTAAGCCATGTTAAGGCGGGCGATGTTTGGTTGTTGACCGCCTCCGGCAAAAGCATCAGGGCATCACGCCCCCGTGTGACGTTTGGCATGGATTCTAGCCACATACTTGAGGAAGTCATGGATGTGCCAGAACGGGAACCCTCGGTAAAGGCAGACTTAGAAAATCTTTTTTTGATGCTTGAATCTGGAAATCTTGCAGATTCCAAAAGCCTCCTTGCTTCTTTAGAAAATATAGCTGATATTCCTGAACTGTCACGCGCACGGGCTTTATTGAAGCGTAAGGAGATACTGGGGCGATGAGGCATATTGTGAAAGGTGATGAGCCGAAATTATTTCAGGATTGGAAGGCTTTAGCCAATGAGGACTGGCAACCTTCATACGATTCACTGCAAAACCCTGAGAAGAAAGACTTACACCGAGCTTTATTAAAAGAACAAGGTTTTGTATGTTGTTACTGTGGCAGGGAAATAGAGCTTGGTAATAGCCATATTGAGCATTTTAGGCCACAATATGCTTTTGAAAGCCTAGAACTGGATTACCAAAATCTACATGCCTCTTGTATTCGGGAGTGTGATCCTGAAATGCCGCTTCACTGTGGACACCATAAAGGCGAGTGGTTTAATGAAGAATTAGCAATTTCGCCGCTTGAATCTGATTGCGAAAGTCGATTTTCCTATACCTTGGACGGCTCCATATACCCAACCGATGAAACGGATTATCCGGCATCCAGCATGATCGAAAATATCAACCTGTATATTGCCTATTTGGAAAATAGGCGCGAGGAAACTTTGAAAGGCGTATTTGATGAGGATTTCCTATTAACTTTCACAAATGAAGAACTTGCCACACTTACAACTCAATTTCGGACGATGAAGTACGGACGGCATGAAGCTTTTGGGCATGTCGTGGCGAGATATGCCGAACAATTAGGAGCAATGGCATGACCTTGTTACAGCGCATTATTGAATCATTAACCAAGTCCAGCGCTTACAATCGTAGCGTTCAAATCCCTCCCGCCGCCATTCTATGGACGGATAAGGAAGGAATTTGGGAATCTGTCATTCCTTTGCTCAGAAAAGAGATTCCTTATTTGGTGTCGTTGGGGGCTTTTGACATCGAGAAATGCCAAGGCCCGGCTATTTGGATTAAATGTGCAGTGGCCGGTACGTTGCCAGAAGCGAATATCCCAGACGGTGCGATACCCGTCATCTACCTGCCCGGAGTCAGCCGCTCCGACCTCCGCGCCATTGAAAGCTGCCCTAGGCATTTACAGCCTTTGGCCGAACTGCAATACCGGGGCGTATTTTGGAGTCAAGTCAACGCGAAGGACTGGACGGTCAATGCCTTCCTCTGTTCCAAACATGGTGGTTTGGGGTTGCCGGTCTTGCAGGATCAGGCAACCCAAGCCGCCTTGCTTCGTGCTTTAGCCGCCGGCGAATTACTGCCAAGATTGGTTGCAGAATTCAAAAACAAAACCCTTGACGCTGCCTTTTTCGATGCCTTGATTGCACCCAATCCAGTCAAAGATATTCTGGCTTGGATGAATTACCCCGAAGGCAAAAAACAGGAATGGAAAGGAGGTCGGTGGGATATTTTCGTGGATCGTTGCCGCAAGGATTACGCATTTCATCCAGACCAAGACGGTGAATTAGTCGCTGCCGAAAAACTAGCCGCTCATGCTGGGGTTTGGGCTGAAGTTTGGGAATTCTACGGGGATGCCTATGGGCGTTTCCCGAAGGTTTACGAACTGCTGGAACGGGTAAACCC
Source organism: uncultured Methylococcaceae bacterium (assembly GCA_903859815.1). Classification (GTDB taxonomy): domain Bacteria; phylum Pseudomonadota; class Gammaproteobacteria; order Methylococcales; family Methylococcaceae; genus Methylumidiphilus. The sequence goes on from CAIOOA010000266.1 coordinate 12,207, forward strand.
TCCCGCTACCCTTTTCGAGGATGTTTCCGGCTATCCGAAAGCGAATACCCAGAAGGAGGAAGAACTTCGAGCCAGTTTGCTCAAATTGGCTAACTTGTCACTGGAAAAGGCGCGTGAATCGCTGTTGGCGGAAGAAGATCATCACGCCGACCGGCGCAACTGGCTCTGGAATCGCATGGGTTTTACCCCCTTGGCGAATGCGCTGCAACATTTGGCAATCATTGCCCACCTAGCCGAGCGCATCCCCAATGGCAACAGCCTAGAAGACATTGGAGCGTCCTATCGCGACGAGCTTTGGAAAATCGACCTAGCCGCTTTGGATGCATTGGCCTGTGTTCATGCAAAGCAAGATGCTTTGGCGGTCCAGTCCGCGCTGCAAGCCCTATATGTCCCTTGGCTTGAAAAAGCCGCCCTACGCTTTCAGCAAGTCGTGCAAAATCTCAATGGCCTTGGTTCTGGCTTAGGCATTTCCGAGCCGAAGCATCATTATCAAGTAGGTCAATGTATCGTTTTCGTCGATGGCCTACGTTACGACTTGGCGGTTCGATTGACCGACTTATTGGAAAGCTTGGGTGTTGACGTGCGCTTGCAAGTGGCGTGGACCACCATTCCTGCCGTCACCGCTTCGGGGAAAGCTTGGGTTTCACCGGTGGCCTCTAAAATCAAGGGGAAAGCGGACAGTACGGGTTTTGAGGCAAGCGTGGCCGAGAATGACAAGCCGTTATCCACCTACAATTTCCGTAAGCTGTTGGAAGAAAATGGTTGGGAGGTGCTGTCTAGCCACCAAACGGGCGACCCGAACAATAGGGCTTGGACTGAATGCGGCGACCTAGATCATTACGGTCATGAACACGGATTAAAACTAGCCCGCGATCTGGTTAGCCAGCTAAAAGCGATATTAGAACGAATCGAGGAACTGCTAGAAGCGGGATGGGGGCAAATCCGCATCGTGACTGACCATGGCTGGCTGTTGGTTCCGGGCGGAATGCCCAAGGTCGAATTGCAGAAATTTGATACTGAATCCCTCTGGGGGCGTTGTGCAGTTTTGAAAGACCATTCACAGGGTACGCCTTTGTCTTTTGGTTGGAGTTGGTGTCCAGAGGTGATCGTGGCGATGGCTCCGGGTATTGGTAGTTTCGTGGCGGGGAGTGAATACGGACACGGCGGTTTAAGTCTGCAAGAATCGCTCATCCCCATCATCGACATTATACCGAAGGCGGGTTCCCCTGCTTTGCAGTCTGTCGAAATCAAATCCGCACTATGGCAGGGTTTACGCTGTCGCGTTGAAATTTCCCCGACCCTGCCCGATGTGAAGGCCGATATTCGCACGAAAGCGGCAATGGCTAGTTCAAGCGTGGTTAGCACACCCAAGCCGTGCATTGAGGGTCATGCATCGTTGGTGCTTGATGCAGATCGGGATGACATGATGGGTACAACAGCCAGTATCGTGATACTCGATCAATCTGGACAGGTGCTACAAAAAATGGCGACAACGATAGGGGGCGAATGAAACCAATGGAACTTGACCCACTCGACAGAAAAGCGGCAGAGGTATTTCAGGGATACATTGTCCGCAAAGACCTGGTGCGAAGATTCAGCCGACAATTTCCCGTGCCGACCTATGTTGTCGAATTCCTACTTGGACGTTACTGCGCTACGACTGACGAGTCTGAAATTCAAGAGGGTTTGGCGATTGTCCAGCGTCAACTGCAATCCCGCACAGTGAAGGCGGGGGAAGAAGAACTTTTCAAGGCCAGAGCGCGGGAATCAGGCTCAGTCAAGATCATCGATTTGATTACGGCCCGTCTGGATGCGAAAACTGATTCCTATATTGCCTCGTTACCCAGCCTACGCCTGACCGATGTTCGCATTTCGCCGGAAATGGTCAACGAAAATGAGCGAATGCTAACCGGCGGGTTTTATGCCGAAGTCACCTTGACGTATGATGCCGCCATTGCCCAAGAAAAGCATGGGCGACCTTTCGGAATCGAAACCTTACGCGCCATTCAGCTATCAAAACGCGAGGTGCTGAATGTGTTAAACGATGCGCGTAAGCATTTTTCCACCGACGAATGGAAAGAATTACTGCTGCGTAGCGTGGGATTGGAACCTGCCGGAATGAACGCCCGTGCGAGAGACGGCCTTTTTCTGCGCATGGTGCCATTCGTTGAACGGAATTACAACTTGGTGGAGTTGGGTCCCCGTGGCACAGGTAAAAGCCATCTGTTCCAACAAATCTCGCCTTACGCTCACCTGATTTCCGGGGGCAAAGCCACTGTAGCCCGCATGTTCGTCAACAACTCCACAGGGCAAAGGGGTCTTGTTTGCCAATACGACGTGGTGTGTTTCGATGAAATATCCGGCATTTCCTTTGACCAAAAGGACGGCGTAAACATCATGAAAGGTTATATGGAATCCGGCGAGTTTTCGCGGGGCAAGGAAAGCATCCGCGCCGATGGTAGCATTGTGCTGGTCGGTAATTTCGATGTCGATGTTGAACATCAGCAGCGTATCGGCCATCTGTTCGGACCCATGCCGCAGGAAATGCGCGATGACACTGCGTTCATGGATCGCATCCATGCGTTTCTGCCGGGATGGGATATTCCAAAGATGAGTCCCAACCTTTTCACCGAGCATTTCGGGCTAGTCAGCGATTTTCTCTCGGAATGCTTTAGTCAATTACGCAATCAAAGCAGGGTTTCAAGCTTACAAGGTAGGGTATTTTTTGGCGGTGCGCTCTCTGGGCGTGACCTCAATGCCGTCAATAAGACGGTTGGCGGGCTTTTGAAACTGTTGTATTCCGATAATGCGATGGAGATTGCCGATGAGGATTTGGAATGGGCGGTACGCCTAGCTCTGGAAGTGCGCCGCCGCGTAAAGGAACAGCAAAAACGCATCGGTGCGGCGGAATTCCGCAATACCCATTTCAGCTATACGCTAGGGCAGGAAGGTGTTGAAAAGTTTGTCGTGACCCCCGAACTGCAAAGCGACAACAGCATTGGCAGCGACCCCTTGGAACCTGGGCAAATATGGGGGATCAGTCCCGGTGGCCTTGACGAGAATGCGGGACTGTACCGAATCGAAGTCAATGAAGGGCCAGGTTCCGGTGTGCGTATTCTCAACAAACCAACCCCTGCTGCATTTCAAGAATCGTTGCGTTACGCCGAACAGAACCTGTACGCACGATCCGCGCAACTGGTAGGGGACCGTGATCCACGAGCGCATGAGTTTTCGGTGCAACTCCGTTCTTTTGACGCTGCGAAGTTAGGGGCTAAACTCGGTGTGCCGGCACTGGTCGCCTTGTGCAGTGCCTTACTGCGAAAGCCGATCCGGGGAGGTTTGATCGTGGTCGGGGAGATCAATCTGGGCGGCTCCATCGAACCGGTACACAACGCTGTGACCATCGCCGAGATAGCCGTCGAAAAAGGGGCGCAAGCTTTGTTGATGCCAGTGACATGCAGAAGGCAACTCTATGATTTATCAGATGAGATGGCTACCAAGGTGGATATTCAGTTTTATCAGGATGCTTGTGATGCCTTACTAAAAGCAATTGTTGGATAAAAGCAGACGGCAGACAATTAGGGTTTCAAGCCCGTTGATAGACGGAACCTTGGTGATACCCACAGTCGAGGCGCTTGATATGGGGGTTTTAAACCCCTGACGAGATGCACTGCATTTTTGCCGTGCGGTGGGACTGCATCGGCAAAGCCATTGTTGGCGGATAGCGTAAAAACAGATACTGTTTCCCGCATTTTCGCCCCAAATGCCGTCCTATTCGACAAAATTATGATTATGTGTAATCGGTATGTAGGCGCACAATGATACTGTCACCCGTCCGCACTTTAGAAATGTCACTCTCGCGTGTTTTACAGCCACTCAATTACGCATTGTCCCATCTGCTTCGGACAGAGTGATCCGTCAAAACCAACTCGCCCCTTGCGTAAACTTGCTGCTGACCGTCACTTATTTTGAAAAGGAGCTTGCCTGATGTTTCGGCTGTTTCAACAAAAACCTCGGCAACATTGGGTCCGATTTCACGGTTGAATTGCAATTTCAATGACGGGATGTGGGGGTCTGCACCTTGCTGTACGACCAGCGAAGACAATAAATATTCAACATAAACCGTGTTGTTGACGTGCCCCCCCGCATCCAAGTCGCTATGGCGCGTCTGGGCGATCCATCGATTAGTAGTGTCAAATCGCTCATAGGGAGACCATTCCCCCAAATCTTGACTGAGCGCATGGATGGATTCGGTAAGATACGCTGCATCAATCTCGGCAGGGACCCTTTCGACTTTTCGATGCCGGGTATTCACCACAAACCAGATGCTGGACCCGGCGGCGACTCTTTCGCCACCTACGTGAATCTCGAAATCCCTTGGCATCTTGAAACCGTTTGCACCCCGTGACCAACTGGTAATGACCAGTTCTTCGCCATAGTAGGCATAGCGAGTGACTTCAATCCATAACTTACTCAGCATCCAATAAATACTACGTTCTGACAGGGTCCTGATGCCAAAGCCTATTGATTCTGAGTGGGCGGCTGCGACATTTTGGAACAAGCGCAGCATAGTACCCAAAGTCACTTTAAAATCCGCACCAACATCGGAAAATAGAACCCTATGGCGCAGCTCAAACTTCATTGCCGTTTTCCCATGTCCTCATTCAAATTGGAACCACCTTTGGCTCAAGCCTCCGCAATGTGATCCGATAGAGGTCGAGGTTACCGGTCTTAAACCCGATGTAGGAATAGCTCAAGTACGTTTGATAACGCTCAAACACTGCCTCACCCGTCAGAGCAACAATGGCAGCTTTGTGCTTGCGCATATTTTCCAGCCATTCCTTGCAAGTCTTGGCATAACCCAAGCGATCATTATGCATGTCTATCACCTCAAAATAACCTTCGATTGCCTCGGCAATATTGGCTAGGCGAGGCGGGTCCGTTTCGCGAAATATCTCCCTTGCCAAGAATTGGGTGGATTCTTTTTCAATGGCCGATGTTCGTGGATAGGCAGACCCATAAGCAAATGTCTGCAATGACAGAAACCCACCGCGCACCAGCATTTCCCTGGCACGTGCAAAGAACTGCCGGTATGCGGCAACTTTTTGGGCTTCGGATAAATCCAAACTGGCAAAATGTTCGAAGGCCCCGATGGATATGATTGCGTCATAGGGTTTGACTGGTTGATGGTCTTGCCAAGCTTCGAGTCGCACTTCCACGCCGGGCAAATCCATTGAACGAACCCAATCATACTGAGCTTGGCTTAGAGTCAGGCCAACAGCACGGGAAACTTGATGGTCGTTTACCAAGCGCTTTAACAAGGCACCCCAGCCGCAGCCGATTTCAAGGACACTCGCCTTGCCATAAGCGCGAGCGGATGCGATATGGTGTTCCAACTTGCGTATTTGAGCCTCCTCCAAGCTATCGCCGTCCTGCCAAAGCGCCCCCGAGTACACCATGTTGGGGTCCAGCCAGATACGATAAAAATCATTGCTTAAGTCATAATGATCTTGTATGGCTTGGGCAGATGCGCCCTTGCGGCTTGTTTGATTACCCATCGTCGTTGTCCCCGCGGTTTGGCCTGCCGTAATGCGGACGGCCTACCGAATATTGTTTATTGATATTGCGCACCAATCCAGTCCCACGTTCAAAGCAAGTTTTGACACTCTAACTAATAGCCTTGAAACATCAGTTAGTTAGTGCGTGCCAAATGATCGCTGAGTTCATTGATGGTGGGATATTCATAAAGCAATGTGCCCGGCAAATCCTGATTTAACAACTCCCCCAATTTGCCACTGAGAGACACGGCAGCCGCCGAATCCAGACCGTATTCGTCGAAAGGCGTGTCGGTTTGTATTTGTTCGGGCGGTAAGTCGAGTTTCTCGGCTACGGCCCTGACTAACCAGTTTTTTAAGTCATCGCGAGCGGGTGATTTTAAGTCGGTCATCGTGTATTTCCTAGTCTGGTTGATAGTGGCTTAGGCATTATTTTTGGCCTGTCGCTTTTTTAAAATGGCTTCAGGTGTCGGCAAATTCATATCGGTAACCAATCCGATCCGACGTAGGCCATGAAGAATCCAAGCGCCCGGGTCCAATTGCCAAGGCTGATGGCTCATGACTGCCGAAATCGGAAAGGCGTGATGATTGTTATGCCAGCTTTGCCCCAGCGTTAACAGAGCCAATGGTGCAAAGTTGGTGCTATGGTCAGAGGTGTCATAGTCACGGCGCCCCACGCCATGGGTGACCGAATTGATACACCAGAATGTTAGGTGATTCATAAAAAAAATCCGTATGAATCCACCCCACAAGATACCCCAAGCAAAACCTTCCCAACTGCCATACAGCAGACTGGCCACAATTCCTGGGATGAGAAAGCCCGCCAGTAGGAAATAGAAGTAATGCATGTGTATCCAGAATATGTCACGATCCAAGTAAAGGTCGCGTGCATAACGGGCAAACCCCCCTTGACCAACGCTCCTTCCTGTCCAAACCCAGCCGATATGGGCATGCAAAGCTCCTCGCCAAGTAAACTTGCCGTCTTTGTCGTATAGGTACATGGAGTGTGGATCACCCGGTTGGTCCGAGTAACGGTGATGCTTGCGGTGAATCGACGCCCACCAGATTGGCGGGCCTTGAAAGCCCATTGAACCCAATGCGGCCAGGGCAATTTTAATGGATCGGTGAGCCTTGTAGGAACGATGGGCGAAAAGCCTATGAAACCCCAGTTCAACCCCGGCCAAGCTGAAAAAATTGATGGCGAGCATAACGAAGAGGTCGATCCAAGTCGGCGCATGCACACCGGCATACCAAAGCCACATCGCCAGACAAAAAGCCAGCGGCGGAGCAAAACTCACAATTGCGGCCAATATGAGATCGACCGAACGTGTGCTTTCAGTTGTGCGATCAACCCCCGAAGGAACTGCAGCGCAAGCATCAGCCACGTCTAACTCCTCATCCCCCCCTATTTCCGACGAATCAATCTTACTCATTTGCAGTGTACCCCCCCTTCGTATGATACCCTTTGTTAGACCACAATCGAGAGTTCACCCGCCCGCCAAGCATCCCGACATGCAGCGCGTTTAAGTTTACCGCTGGTCGTGATGGGTATGCGGCTAGTCGTAAGCACCACATCATGCAGCATGACACCGTGACTGGAAACCACACACTTGCGGATGAGCGCTTTAATTCGCTCGGAATCGATTTTCGAAGCCAGATGGGTGAATACTTCCTGAACAAGAACGACGTGACCGTCTTCGTCCCCATCTTGGAACACAGCGGTTTGTGGGCGAAATGCCGGATGCAGCACTTGCACCATACCCTCAATATCTTGTGGGTAATGATTTTTGCCATTCAAGATAATGAGCGCCTTTAGGCGGCCCGTCACATAAATCTCACCCTCCAAGGAAAATCCAAGGTCGCCAGTCCTCAAAAAATACATACCCGGGAAATCGGGTGAACAGGCACGAAACTGCGATGCGTTTAATGTTTCGTCCTTCCAATATCCTTGGGCTATGCTTCCCCCTTGAACCCATATTTCCCCAACGCGGCTTTCGGGCAATTGCCGATTTGTTTCAGGATCGACAATATAAACTTTATTACCGTTTCTTGGCAAACCGCAACTGACAACCCTTTTGGCAGGGCTGTCCGCTGAACTGGCTACGGCTTTCCCTTGTTGCAGCGAGTCAATATCCACATCAATGACACGGAGTCCCGCCGACAATTCTATGCCGGTTATCATCAGTGTCGTTTCCGACATGCCATAGCAGGGGTAAAAGGCGCTGCGCTTGAAACCATAAGGAGAGAAGCGCTCGGCAAACTGGTCTAGCGTTTCTGCGCGGACTGGTTCTGCGCCAGTAAATGCCACTTGCCAAGAATCGAGGCGCAACCCACCAAGTCGCTCTATCTGTTCGTCGGTGATACTTTTGGCGCATAAGTCATAGGCAAAATTAGGTCCTCCGCTGGTGGTTGCGCCATAACGTCCAATCGCTTGCAACCACCGGATCGGTTTTTGGATAAAAGCCGTGGATGACATCAAAATACAAGGCCGACCTAGGAATAGCGGTTGCATGACATTACCCACCAAGCCCATGTCATGATAAAAAGGCAACCAGCCTAATACTGTGGTATGGTCACCGTGACCAAACCCGTCAAGTATGACCTTTTGGTTGTCAAGTATGTTGGCATGGGAAATGATGACACCCTTGGGATTTGCCGTAGACCCTGAGGTAAATTGCAAAAAGGCAATATCGTCCGGGCATGTGCGATGCCAACGGTAAGCGCCAGCCCACCGATCCACTGCTTCGCCATTGATAATCTCATCAATGATATGCACATTCCAAGGAAAAGGCTTGTCCCCCTGTAGGCGTTTAAGCACTTGATACGTTGCATGATCGATTATCATGGGCTTGGCTCCACATGCCGCGAGGATGGAGGATATCAAGTCTATTTCTTCGCGGCGTTTGATGGGGTATACGGGAACCGCTATTGTGCCTGCATAAAGGCAGCCAAAAAAAGCGGCCAAAAAATAAAGTCCCGGTTGAAATATTAAAGCGACGGGGGTTTGAGGTGCCAAGCCTTGGTCTTGCAAATAGGCCGCCACTGCTTGCGCACGGCAGTGTAAATCCGCAAATGTCCAACTGGTTTCCTCATGTTCCCCGTTAGCCAGGAAAGTAAAACCAGTGGCTTCAGGTATGCTTTCAGCATAGCAGGAAAGATATTCGGGCAAGGTTGTGGGAGCCGTTAAATACATCGCCTATAACCTATTATCAGCGGTGGACAGAATTCTAAGGGTGCTTAAATGGGTTTCCGCAGTTTAAGCCTCCAATAAGATTGGCGACTGGTTAAAGTACACAGCATTCGAGGTCGCTCTGTCAAGCGAAGAATGCCCCGGCAAGCCAACAATTCTCAAATCATTTGCGATCGCCCCATGTTCGGGTATGTTTAACTCGATTGATCCGACTTTCCCTGTAATGGTCACGCCGGCATGGTTCAATTTGCCAAGTCTGAGGGTAACACTTTTTCTGACGCTCAAAAGGCTTGATCCCATGGAACTAAAGGCTTTGGCCTTATGATGCCTTGCCAAAAGTGTAACCCTCGTTTGAACAACGCCACTCAGGCCGCTAAACCAGCCAACGGAAAACATTGACGGTCCTTAGCGTATGTTTCTGTAGTGCGCCGTGCAAAGGCACGGCCTTTCAGCGGGTGCGAATCCCGCCCGGCAACTTTCGCTCCAGCCGGTAGCAATCGGAGCAGGCGTGGAGGTAACGAAACGTCTGGAGCCTCCGGTATAGAGGGCCATGCAAGACTTTCCAGGCCCGCGCACCCTTGCAGCCAACGTTTCCGCCACAAACCGACGGTCTCCTCGCACAGCCCCAATTCCCCGGCAATGGCTTTGTTGGCGCGCCCTTCGCCGACGGCGAGCACGATCTGTGCGCGTTGCACCAGACTATGCGGGACTTCACGGCTGCGAATGATGGCTTGGAGTAGTTCGTTTTGCTCGGGAGACAAGTTTATCGGGGCGGTCGGGCGGGCCATATAGGGCATCATCAAACAAAGTGTCTATTATCCAATTTTTTTCGAGTTGCAGATACTAGGATGAAGGCTTTTAGTGACGTATCGCCTACCTTTCCCGCGCTGCCTCATGAAATGCCTTTCTGACAGGGGATAGCAGATATTCCACCACAGTTTGGTCGCGTAGCTTGATTTCGGCGGCGAGTTGCATGCCGGGGGTAAGTTTGAGTTGTTCAAATTCCGTAGGCAACACTTGGGTTTTCAATTCAACCAGTGTGCGATAGGCCAGTTGACCCGCCGTCTTTTGCCCTTCTTCGCCAGTGTGGCCGTCGGTCGTGATTTTGGTCTTGTCGGGTGCGTCGTTGGCATCCGCGCTCACTTGCAGGACGGTGCCGTCAATCATGCCATATTTTTGAAAAGGATAGGCGACGAGTTTGAGCTTGACGGGTTGGCCCGCATGGACAAAGCCGGCATCGTCGTTGCGCAACCAGACCTCGGCTTGCATGGCCTCATCGCTCGGCACCAGGGTCATCAACACGGTGCCGGGTGAAACCACGGTGCCAGGCGTATGGGTGGCTAGGTCTTTGACAACCCCTGCCTGAGGCGCCTTGAGTTCAAGCAAGCGATTTTTATGTTCCTGCTTGGCCCATTCTTGCTGTAGCTTCTGGTGATCGGCATAGGTGGTTACTTTGTCGGCCTGCAACTTTTGCCGGTAGTTGGAGGTGATTTGGGCCAGGCGTTTTTCGGACTGGGCGATGCTAGCTCTGAGGCTTTGTGCGTTAAATTCCTGAGTGCGCAGATCTTGCTCCTTTTCAATGCGCTCGCGCTGCTTGTCCAATGCCGTCATGCCGCCCACGTAGCCGTCTTTGCTCAATTCGGTGTATGCCTCTTCTTGTTTGCGGTAGGTGGGCAGGGTTTGCACCAGCTTGCGCTGGATTTCAAGGTTGGCCGACAAATCTTGCTTGGCCTTGTCCAAACTGGCGCGTTCCTGCGCTAGCGCGTCTTCCAGCGCAGTGCGGTCGGCTAGGTATTCTGCCTCAATATGTTTGAACATGGCCTCAGCATCCCCTGATTGCTTGGCAAAGGGTTGATTCGCCAGTTCCGCCTCGATCCGGCGCAGTTCAAGGGATTTGTGTTGCAACTGGTTTTGCAGGGTCTGGCTGTCGGCCTCTGACACATGAGTGTCCATGCGCACTAATACTTGGCCTACCGTCACGACCTCGCCCTCCTTGATGGCGATCTCGCGAACGATGCCGGCATCGGCGGGCTGCACAATCTTCAGATAGGTTTTTGGAACCAGCTTGCCCTCTGCCACAGCAACCACGTCCAGCCGCCCGAAACAAGCCCAGACCGACAACGCGAGGATCAGCAGCAACACCCCGCGCAACACCACCCTAGGCAAAGGAGAAGGTGGGGCATCTTCAATGGCTAGAATGCCGGGGGAGAAATCATGCAGGTCGTTGTGACTGTCCATTCGGGTCATGCCTTAACTCAATTTAGCCACCTCCGCCTGCCAAACGGCGGGGTCGTGTAGGGTTTGCGCACTCTGCCCGAAGCTGGGGTCGTTGACCGCGCTTTGCGCAGCGTTAAGCCCCATGCCGTTGAGTGTGCCATTCTTGCCATACTGGTAGGCGAGGTCGCCACCGATGGCGGCACTGTCACTGCCGCTGCCCAAATGGAAGTCCAGCAAGGCGTTGCTCAATGCCCACGTGGTGA
>CAIOOA010000267.1 GCA_903859815.1 uncultured Methylococcaceae bacterium
CATCTTCTCCATCTGCGCCAAGAGCAGCGGAATGTCGTCTACCCGTTCGGTTCTCGTTATGTTGATTGGTGTTTCCATGGCAAATGGACACATTTAGCCACAATTTAATGAACTGGGGGTAAAATTGAGCGAACGGTAAGATCCTTGCCGTCTGATGTCAGTCCATCACCATCTGGATCCAGAGCATCATAAGTCAAATTTAGTATGTCAAAAGCCAATGAAACTGATATTGTTTTGCCATTGAAAGTACCCCAAGGACACCTCAGCCTGTTAAAATCATAGAGTGAAGTAAGAAATTTATAAATATCATTAGGTGTTTGTGCTTTAAATATGTCATTAATATTCGGGGAGCTTTTTAGAGGTGTTGCATATTGATATTCCAAAGCTTTTGCAGCCAAATATGCGTAATGTGATGATAAATTTATTTGTTCTGATTGATTTATTATATCAGAAGATTTAATTATTCTTAATGGTGCGATGTCCCCTGTCAATTGCTGCGATTGCTCAAGTCCTTTTTTGTAAGCCAATACTAGAACTTCCTTTTCGTTAAACGAGTTCATAAAATCAACCACCGCAGAATTTTTCTCTAAAACTGCGTTCTCAATATCATAATCAGCCATGACTATTTTACGCAATATATCCTTTTCAATGTAATCTGTTCCCAATTGTACATTTCTTATTTCAAATCTTTCCGTTATTGCTTGAAGGTCTTGTGCTTTTTTTACCTCAATACCTAAACTCTCATTCAAGCTAAGCGAAGTTCTGGTAATATCATCAATAGTAGTTTGTTTGGTTTGGATTTTGCCGTTTACCTTAACTTTATGATTTGTCTTGACGGTTTCATTTACGATTGTCCTTGATTCTTTTAATAAAGGCAGATATTTTTCAATAGCTATATTGGTCGATATACCTTTATCATTAATATAGTATATCTTTTTCTCATTTACCTCAATATTATCAATTCTACTTTGTATAAGATTGTCTTTTGTCGCAATTGCCCTATTCAAAGCGAGTTGCGCTTGTTTTATTTTAAGATACTTAAGTGCTAGATTACCACTATTTGTTTTAGTGGTACTATTGTTAATGCAATTTTCCATATTATCTAATCCATCGACAGTGCGGCACTGGAATAAATCACTGCCTGCCAAAGTAATGCATTCCACAAAATCTGGATCGTATAGTTTACATCCAGTCAAAGATTGTAAGGTTAACCCATACCCGTCATTTAAGTTTTTCCACTCATTTCTCAATTCAGTGAGACTTGAATCAAATAAAGACCTTCTGTCAGTTTTTGTTTCGTAGTCTTTTGCATTATTATAGTTAATCAATGCTAGGTCATAAAGGGTATTAAAGTTTTGTGCTGGAATGTAACGATTGTCATAACCTAATGGATTTAACCCTTGGTTATAAATATTTCCTTGATTTCTAAGCATGTTTAATGCAGCAATTAAACTACTACCCGCTTGAGTATCGTCAAAGGAATTAAACTTATCAGATTGCTGTAGCCTCACAGGTGAATTCTGCGCCATTACCGCAGCAGATGCGGTAAGATACATGTTGATATATGCCGATTTTATCGTTGACAATGCGGTTCGCCCATTTGGGTCGGTATTCATCATCTTTGCCAATTGCTTAGAGGTTTTCTCGCGCTGCGTTAAACTAAGACGTTCGACGGCAAGATCAAAAAGACTAAAAGTAGTATCATCAAAGGAATCAGAGATCGTGATGGTGGTTCCTACTGCGGGACTAAAACCAGATACGAAGACATTGACTGCCCTCTCGTAATAAAATTTTGCTTTTTCCAAGAGATCAAGCTGCTTGCTCAATAGCGGATCGGCAACGCCCGGCATATTAACTGGAATTCTCCAATTTAAGGCATCAATTAGATATTCATCTGCAATCATCAGGTCAATGTTGACCAATATCTTCAACGTATTCAGCAAATTATTTCTAGCGGTCGTTGCATCAGGATAACCTCTATACAAATGGTAGGAAAAAGTATCTCTCGCTTGAATTAATCCTGCTTCGATGCTTGTGTAGTTACCAAGCAATCCTACAGTTTCATAATTCTCTTCGGGTTTGTTGAGAATACTGGATAAGGCACTGTTATCTTGTGGGTTAACGCCGATTAGTAACAATCCATTCAAGAAATCCTTCCCTGCCTGTAAATTGGTGTCAGCTTTTTGCTGCCAATAAGCCAGTTCAGCAGTAGTGGCCTGTGCTTGAACTGGGTACATAGTGCTGGCTGAAATTTGATAGTTACTCGATTTAATATCCTTGCCTTGGTTGTCTAGGGTGTCAAATTTCGGTTTAGCCAAACAGTAATTGGCACTTGCATAGCCGCTGGTGCAAGCGGCTTGTGCTTGCCCTGCGAGGCAAGGCAGTAGTAGCAAGAGAATAAGATTGAGGATAGCCATTGAGTGGGTTCCTCTTGGTAGCCGTTGTGAAGATGGCTTGATGGTTCCTAAGCTCCGGCACTCATTGATAGTTCCAACGCTCCTGCGTCACTGCCATTAAGTTAAGGTGAAACCCGTTTAAAAACAATGCTTTTTCTGCCGCTTATGAAAATCCAGCAATCCCCTTGCGGACGTTTTGACGCGTGGCGGGTTTCGGCCTTTCCTTTCCAAGCAGGGATTGGTCAG
>CAIOOA010000268.1 GCA_903859815.1 uncultured Methylococcaceae bacterium
CGGTATAATCGCAGAATCCGCCTGCCGCACCAAGCCTTCTCCCTCATTTCAGTCTTAAATAGCTCGCCAGCCATTGATTCATAAGCGGTTCGTCCGATATGTACGGCGTTGATGTCAAATTGTGACATCAGTTTCTCTGAAGTTACCTGCAAGACGGTGACGGCGGCAATGGTGATTAGCCGCCACTTGCAGGACAATCCGGGCAACTAATGCGCCGAATGCGTCTTGGAAAGGGCTGCTTTTTGTCGGTAGTGAATTGAGTGTGATGCCTTTAGCTGTCAAGCATTTTTACCGTTAACTGGACAAGGACTGGCATTATGTAAACATAATTGCGCGACCGCCTAAATTTCCAGTCACTGGGGTTATGTGCAGTCCGGGAAAATGCCTACAAGGTCTAGTTCCACTCCACGGTCACTGATAGACCTAACCCGCACGTCTATCGGGTCGCCTATGCGATACAAACTGGCCCATCCCTGCTCTTGAGGGTAATGGTTTTTATGCAACAATCCTCTTTGCCCATCTATTCTGACAAGGATGCCATAAATTCTGAACTCAGAAACTTTGCCAGTATAAATCTTGCCTATTTCCAGCGGGGTTGGATGGAGTTTTTTCCACAATGCTACAATAGATGGGTGTTCATTTCTCATGGAATGAATGAAGAGTTTTAGCCTTTTCTCTATTCTTGTCCATGCTGGTTTATTTGGGTTTGTTTCGATTTGCTGCATCAATTCCCACGTTATTTTTTCAACATGATCTGAAGTCGAATAGGCTAGGATAAATTTAGCAGCAGTATCCGGCCAAGAAGGATGCCGCTTGTTTTTTTCCAACCATCTGATGGTATGAGCTAGAAAATCCGGGTCATGAAAACCCAAATCCAATCCACCTTCCACTATCCGACCGGCTGACCCCACATTCATATCTAGATTTTTTTCAAGCCAAACATTCGCCAGTGTTAGAAGTGTATGTTGTCGGGATTTTTTCAATGTCTTCAACTTGGCAAACTCCGTCCAAATCACGGGCCAGTCCTTGGCCGTTCTGTGTTGATTCAACCAATCCCAACCGCTTTTTAGCAACCTCAACGCGGTGAATTTAAGTGGCAAGCTTGCTTGTTGCTGTTGCAGAACTTGCCAGACATGGGTCCAATCTAGCCGATCCCCTCGCCCGTCCAGCCATTCCCAGCCACGTTTGACCAGTTGCTTGGAATCGACTCCCTCGGGAAGCAATTGCTGGTGTTCCAACAAAGCCCGCCAGACATAGCTCCAATCTGGCCTTTCCTCCCGCCCGTCCAGCCAATGCCAGCCGAGCTTGATCAGTTGCCGTGAATCCGCTCCCTCGGGAAGTAATTGCTGGTGTTCCAACAAAGCCCGCCAGACATGGCTCCAATCTGGCCTTTCCTCCCGCTCATCCAGCCATTCCCAACCGAGTTTGACCAGTTGCCGGGAATCCGCTCCCTCGGGAAGTAATTGCTGATGTTCCAACAAAGCCTGCCAGACATAATTCCAATCTGGCCTATCCTCCCGCTCGTCCAGCCATTCCCAGCCGCGTTTGACCAGTTGCCGGGAATCCGCTCCCTCGGGAAGCAATTGCTGGTGTTCCAACAAAGCGCGCCAGACATAGCTCCAATCTGGCCTATCCACCCGCCCGTCCAGCCAATCCCAGCCGAGCTTGACCAGTTGACGGGAATCGACTCCTTCGGAAAGCAATTGCTGGTGTTCCAACAAAGCCCGCCAGACATGGCTCCAATCTGGCCTTTCCTCCCGCCCATCCAGCCAATCCCAGCCGAGCTTGATCAGTTGCCGGGAATCCGTTCCTTCGGGAAGCAATTGCTGGTGTTCCAACAAATCCCGCCAGACATGGCTCCAATCTGGCCTTTCCTCCCGCCCGTCCAGCCATTCCCAGCCCAGTTTGACCAGTTGCCGGGAATCTGCTCCCTCGGGTAACAAATGACATTGCTTCAACAAATCTTGCAATACAAAAGCCCATTCGGGGGCATCTGGATACTGTTGCAAGCGGTTTAAAGCCAGTTCGACAATGGGCTGGTTTTGCTGTGCTTGCCGAGAAGCTGAGAGGCTTAGCAGGTGTTTCCAGACAAAATGCCAATCTCTTCTAACAATCGGTTTTTGCAACCAAACCAAGGCCATGTCTTGCCAAGGCTGATTATCGCTGGTTGAATTAATCGCATGTAAAAACCCCTTTTCCCAAACATAAGACCACTGCGAATGGCGCATCCGATCCGTTTGAGGCAATTGAGTTATGGCCCAATTCAGCAAAGTTTGATCGCCGGGATAAGTTTGCCACAAACGTTGCCAGCTACCAGGCCAGACAGCCATTGCTTGCTCTAGGGTGTCGATTGCGTGTTGGAATAATCCAGCACCTAATTTCTGGCCGACTAGTTCCTGCTGCTTTGCCCAACAAGCCCAACTGGTGGCGAAATCGGCGGCGGTGTCGGCATCCAAGGCCGATGGATCGCAATGGCTTAGCCAAGCATTGCAACATTGTTTGGCGAGTTCGGGTTCATTGACCGACGACAGCCGTTTACCCGCAATATCTTTACGCTCGGTGGTGAACAGCCGCAATAACTGCCCGGAAACTGACCCACGTGATTCTTGCAACGCCCGCTGGAATGCTTTAGCTAGGTCATTGGCATAAGCTGTGGGGTTTGCATCTGGTAGCAAGGCGCGGTAAATGGCATCGCTCAGATGCGGATGAGTGAGGCGAATAGCCCCGTCTTCATCGCCTTCCTCACCTGTGTCGATGGTGAAATCTTTTTCGGCTTCGGTCAAATCGTATAACCGTTCGCGATCCTCGTCAGACAGCCATGCATAAGGGGTACGCATATAAAGCCGGTTCAAGGCCAACGGTAGCCGCAAGGCATGATCCAATTGTCGCTGTTTGACTCGCTCGGCGAAGCGTTGGGCAAAGCTTTCAAACTTACCCAATTCAAACTCCACCGCCATCGAAACAAACAGGCCATGCCCGGCTTGGGCTTCGTCAAAAGCTTCGGCAGGTTGCCCGGTTCGCCCCGTCCTTTGCCGATACCAGTGGGCAAATTGGCCGGCCTCGTCATGCGCCACTAACCTGACTTCTTTGCGATGTAGCTTAAAACCTTGAAATAGGCTGGCTTTTTCAAAATCCTCGGCAAAATCGGCTGGCCCGCAGGTCAGCAACAGCGGCCAAGTATGAACGCCGCATTCGTCAATGAATTCAGCCAAACTCGATATTTTAAGACCATCGCGAGCAGAATAATCATACAGATCGTCTACGGCGATAAACTCTGGTTGCAAATCCTCCGGCAAATGATGAATGGCTTTGAGGACTGGTTCTAATTGTTCTGATTTGCTTCCTAGCCATAATACTCGTCGCCCTTCTTGCACCAGCTTTTCCAACAATTGAACCAGTAACACGCTTTTGCCAGCACCAGAGGAACCGTGCAGCCAATACACCGGGATTGAGTCTTGACCGGGTTGCTGACTTAACTGAGTGACCTCCGCATGCAACTCGCTGACCCTGCGATCACGCGGCATGTACTGGCCGTCCTTGAAGCGGTTCAAGTTCACTTGGGCACCGACATCCAATTTCTTGCTGAGGGTGAGCGTCAAGCTGAAATCTGTGGGCTTCAACAAATTCCCGTAGGGAATGGCTTTATTGAGAGCACTGCGATAACGTTCGCAAATGTCGTCACGCAAGTCTTGTGCATTATGTTTTGACAAGTTACGAGACAAGGCTTTATCCAAGGCATAACGTGCAAAACCATAAGGATCAGACAACCGCGACCAGACAGCCACGATCAAACGCCACCAAGGGTCAGCTTCAATGATAGGCTGTTCCAAACGGCCTGATGCGAGCAATTTGTCAATCAGCGGTTTGGTGTGATGGTCAGATTTTAGATTCGCCCAAGTGATTGTTGCGTTCCCTCCCGAAGCAATTAATCGGAACTTTACTGTATCCCGCATTGTTGGGTAATGCTGGGCAAGGAATCCGTCCACGACTTGGATTTCCTCAGCCGCTTCTTTGAGTTTTTCAGCCGTCAGGGTTTTCTTGGCTTGGATTAGAATTAGGTTGTCCCCTTCGTATCTGGCAATATCCGAAAGGGCTTCAATAAAGGCTTGGCCTGCTTGCCGCATGTCCTCGCCGCCAGTTGCCAGGCTCTCGACCAACTCAGCCAAATACAGGCGTAACTGGTAATTAAATCCTGATAATGAGTTAATGCCACCAGTTGCCCTTTTATATTGGACTTGCTCGTAGCGTTCGAGTACTTCTGAAATAGAAGTCATTGCCATAATATTTGGCTGTAAGTTTTTAAAAATATTGGATGTTTTTCAAATAGACAATCGTATCTTATATCATCCATGACAATTTTAAACTAATAATGATGGTGTAAGCCATGTTTTGATTGCATCACGGGACACACGCTGATTGTCGGCAACACGGATGCGGGCAAGAATCTGTTGTTAGACATTCTGGTGACACAGGCTGTACTGCGCGGCGGGGTGGTCATTGTCTTCGACCTTAAAAGCCTTATCCGTTGTCTTGGGATGAGCAGGAGCGATTGCTCAAGGAACTTCCCATTCACCTGGCTAGGATGGCCTTGTTCAAGGTAAATACCGGCTGCCGGGAACAGGAGGTCAGCCAATTACGCTGGGATTGGGAGGTAAGGATTCCAGAGTTAAATACCAGCATTTTTATTATTCCGGGTCCAAAGGTGAAAAATCGCAGTGATCGACTTGTGGTCTTGAATCGGGTTGCTTCATCAGTCATTGAAGCCGTTCGCGGCGAACCTAACAGAAATAGCTCTGCGATGGTAGATTAGCTGTCAATTATCCGATTGTAAAACATGGCGACTGGAATCCTGCTAATGGTCGAGGCATCCTTAATATTCCTAACCCTATTGGCTAATATAAGAAGTCGGGCTGAAGGTGGAAGGCAAATGGAATATTTCAACTTATCCGCCAAAGACATTAACTTTTTTTCCGCATCGGTACTTATAGGGGAGGCGAGGGAAGGTGTATCGGAGGGGAATGATTCGATGGGATGTTGCAACTTAATCGAGTAGTTGTCCATAGTCACAACCTTCACCTGCAAATGGCGACAAATATCCCCCAATACTGAATTGGCACTCAACCCAGCAAAGGTCCACCATCGCCATTCGGTCGGCGACTCACTCACCACGGGGGTTGTATCGCTTTCAAGAAATAAAAATTGCCCGGTCAGTTCGTCTAGCTTGCCAATCGCCCGCTTGGAAAGTATTGCAGGGACTGTGCGGTCAATCGGGATGGCATGGATCATTCGGCAAAGGTCGAACCTCATGGATTTCGAAGACCCGAACCATGCAGCCTTGCCTTCATCCTCGCTTGGCTCCACCCTGACAATTTTTGAGTCCCAATCTTGGGAGATGACGCGCCAATAGTGACCAGCCAGTATCAGTAGGGGTGGACCATCATCCTTAGATCTGAGGCTCATGGGCTTGCCCGTCATCAGGAACCAAAGCAAACTAAACACCCGTCAAGGTTTCAATCTCGCAATTTGCACCATCATTAAGGGACGCAACTATCATCGGCAATCTTGACATTGAATGACAGCGAAATGAATTGGCATCCTCCAACGGGGGAAGTCGGCCAGGAGCCGTCATTGCGAAATTTTTTCAGAGGGCGGCTTTCTTGGCTAATCCAGGCAGTCGGGGTATCTGTTACGCCCATGATCAACTTCCCTCGCACTCGCTCTCGTTTCAAACTGCCGACCCCTAAAATAGCTTAGAAGCCAAAGCTGCAAAATCCACGCTATCGGCCAATACGGCGGCGGCGATGAGCACTAAACCCCCGAAAACTGGGCGTTGGATGAAGGACTTTGTGACCACGCCGTCAGCGTCCTCGATTCTCTTGATTATTTTTTCCAACTGATTGGCCATCTTACCGTTGTCTCCATCTTCTCCCAAGTGGATAATCCGGTTGTGTAGCAGGGAGAGCGCCCTATTCCTAGCAGTGTCAGATACAGTTTTGAGCCGGTAGTCCAGAAAAATGATGATGGCAAAGCTTGCGCCAATAATAATTTTTAGCGCGAGCGGCATCACCCAATTATCAAAGTAACTAGACCGCGCCGCCACCATCAAAACAGCGATATACAGCGGATAACCGATGAATCCATAGATGGATTTAGTGAGTAACCCGACAAAGCGGATTTCATTCCAAATATATTGACCACACGGATCAATGGGACTTGTAGATTGTGATTGAATATTAACATTTTTCGGAATCTTCTTAA
This sequence comes from uncultured Methylococcaceae bacterium, assembly GCA_903859815.1. Lineage (GTDB taxonomy): Bacteria > Pseudomonadota > Gammaproteobacteria > Methylococcales > Methylococcaceae > Methylumidiphilus. The sequence continues at coordinate 6,259 of CAIOOA010000268.1, forward strand.
GAACGCAGTGGTTGAGAGGCATTTTGTCGGATTTCTGATAATGTCCATTAATCGGCCTGTTTTCACTTTTCTCGTAATTCTCCGGAAAACATTTATCAACAAAACTAATAGCGGTTGCAGTAGCGTCGATTACGAGAGCTAACAAGAAAAGATAAGCAGGTACGAGCAATCCTCTCATTAGGAAGGTGTCCAAAGCTAGTATGGTTGAACCATCAGCTTCCGGGTTACTGCGAAACGGGATATGAGGAAAGCCCAATAAATAGAAGAGACAGACCCCAATGATGTAAAAAACGAGTGTGTATAAGCCCCCTCTAACTAGTCGGCAATTTAAAGGTTGCCACATCAGCCACTCAGCAAGAACTCTAAATTTTTTAAAACCACTAATATTTTCTTTTTGCATAGCACAATCGTGCAAAAAATATAACCACAGCTTAGAATTAAAAGGAGTGGTTTTTGGTAATTTAATATTACCTAGAAATACTTCTAACCCGCTTAAGAACTTCAACGGATATCGTAATACTTCAAGGGTGAAGTAGCCACACAGAATGAATGCAATAAATCGTAAGCCTTCTGTTGGCCACATGCTGACACCTTCCAGTAAGGAATAGGGTTCCCCATGATTAAGAAGGCCTTGAGGACTGGCAAAAGACCAAATAAAAAAAAGAATCACGATTATAAATATAAAACTAAAGGCGTAAGCCCAGATGCTTTTCGGTGTATCATCAGGCATCCAAATTTCGTTAGATTTTGCAATGATGATTATTGCAATAATGTACAAAATCCCTACGATGGTAACTATAACCAATATCCAAATTGGTAGGAAGGCTTTATGTAAATGAGTAATGAGATGCACAAATCCCACGCTTATTACATAGACTGATAATGCATATACAATATTATTTACTGTTCCGATTCTTTCAAGAAAATTCTTTGTGCGCTTATAGAACCAAAGCAAAATCAAACCCATAACGCCAAGTACCATCACAATTGGACTGAAGGCTAGAGAATTAGCCTTGACCTGCGGATGAACCGGATTTTGGTTATCTGGCTGCAATAAAGGAAAAATACGGGTTCGCCCAACTTCGTTGAGACGGTAGTTTTTGAACCACTCAAATATTTTGACTTGTGAGTCCGTTAGAAGCCCTTTATAATCTTTTTCCTCTTTCTCATCTTTGCCTAAAAACCAATGAAATGTCGGATATTCCTTTTTACACTTATCAATGTCTTGATTAGAAAGCGTTGCCTCTTCTGATGTTTTTTCATCGCACTTAGATGGAGCAACTTGAACTAATTTTGCTAATGCCATCTCAGTTGCTAAAAAATAGGCCGTTTGGTTGCTGTCTCGGAAGGGAGGAATATCCCTTTGCAATTTACGATCTAGCTTTAAATCAAAGCTGGACACCATGACTAAGTTTCTGGCCCATTGGTTGTATTTGGGATGGCGGAATCGGTCATCGAGACCGTTGGTGAAAAAGACCGCATCGGGGAATTTTTCTTTTAAGGCTTCTAAAATAAGATCCTTGTCATAAAAGTCGCTCCCGAGTATGCCTATGGCTTGGATGGCGTGTTGGCTATGAATATCGTTATCTAGATTATTACGAATGCGCTTATCTAGTTCCCCTATTTCATCGGCTAACCGTCGCACATAATCAAATTGGCTTTCGCCTTCGGCTTCTTCAAGCAGACTATTTTTCTTATCGGTACTGCTGGAATCCTTATCATTCTTGGGCAGATTCTTTGCCGCTTCACCGTCCAATCCCCTGAGATAGCTAAAATTGAAAACAAGTTGATCCTTCTCGTCATAAATTGCATTACCATCTTGACAATAAATTTTCTGTAATTTCTGATCTTTCGGATCAGAATATTTATTCTCACATTTCAGATTAGGAGGTTTTACACTATTAATCAATTTTTGCGCAACTGTCCAAGGCAAATGCCAACCATATAAAGTATCCCACTCTCCCACTAACATGACTCGGCTGCTCTTCCCCGGTTTAATCCCACGCCACAACAATTCCTGCTGGATTCCCTTAGCTAGTACATCATCGGTGGCAATAGTCCGGATAAATTGAATATCCCGATTACAAAAGTATCTTGCTAACGATTTTGGTTGAGTCGTATCGATACATTTCTCAGTGTCCTTAGAATCTTCGTTTAGCATGAAACGGTCATCTGGAAGTGTTGCACTTGGCGACCAAAAACTGAAGTCGTACTTGAAAGGTTTTTCAGTAGAAGGGTTTTCAGGTGTATTATTCTTCACTTCTACAACCATATCTTGCAAAGTATCGGAACCATAGGGTCCTAAAACCCTAATTTTCCACTTATCACGCGCTTTATCTTGATCTTTAGACCGATTATTCAATTCATCGAATATTTTGGTTAATAACCCATAAGGGGAAACTCTGTACTTATCATTATCTAGCCACAGCATCAATATCGGAGGATGTTCATAGCGGCGTTCGTTAGGATTTTTTGAAGACGATAAATTAAGATGGTCTATAGGCTTATAGACCATCCATTCATACGCTCCCTGCTGTTTAGGCAGCGTTAATTTTGATTCACCAGTTTGTTGAGTCGTAGGTGTTTCGCAAAATTTCGACGGTGAGGTAGGCGGAGAATTATTCTCAGATTTATTAGTTACTGATCCATTCGATGCTTGGTCAGTTGAGAAGATTTTGCTTGGTGCATGGGTTTCTGGTATACAGAAAAAGCTGAGATGTTCAGTATCTTCTGGCTGGTAGCGTAGTGCCGCATCAAAACCGGATAGCACTGCATAGCGTATCCTACGGCGGGTTTCGCTTGCTTCGAAATAAGGCCCACCTGGCAGCATAGCCACCATGACGTTTAAATCTTTGAGATCACTAGCATCTAGCTTATTCACAATGTCCTTTGCTAGCTGGTCAAGGCTTGGGACATCGTTACTTTCTCCCTCTTTACCCGATTTTTCCAAATGATGTTTGACGACATCCAATGGATCCTGCCAAAGTCTGGCATCCACCGAATTATTGAGATAGGTCGAAGTTTCAGGCCCATCTGGTCGCGTCGATTTAAAAGGTATTTGGGTGATTATGAATGTTCCGGCTAATAAAGCCACCATGAGTTGGTTGATATTGGGAAACCAACCGCCTGATCCACCTGATTCATTATTATCGGCCATGTCCTTTACTCCTGTTTGGACGGGCGCGTGGAGAATGCTCTTGACTTGCGCCCGTGAGTTGTGTAATTAAAGATTTCAAGAAAGATTGATAGTTCTGCGGATTGATGTTTGTCAGCTTATACCACTAAACAAACAACAAATGACTAATGCCGATCCGCGTATTATTAATTAAGGAATAGCTTGTTGAGTAGGGGTAGTTACCGTCACTGTGAGCGTAACCGCCCCTGAATTATTGCCGTACTTGAATGGCACATCGTTGGCAAAGCAAGTGAGTTTGCCCGAGTGAGCCACTTTGATACCTTTTGCCTCCTGTCCGATTAAGAATGCCGTGCTCATGTCTTGATCTATAACCCCGATAAGGGCAAACCACTTTTCAGAACGGACTCGCCGTAAGGGCGAGAAGCAAGCTAAAATCATTTTCTGCCAGAGTTTTAATTCAGGAGGTGGATAACCATCGGCACTGCATTCAATACTGGCATCCATCCAAGTACCGACGACTGAGAAATCATAAGTACAACCGGCTTCCAATTCTATATCGGTTTTATTCCATTCCAGTCCAGCTTGTATAATTGCCACGCGGGAATTTTGAGATAAGGTATTCATTGTTAATTAATCCTATGGTATTTGGGGTAAAACATGTTTATCAATAACGACCATGAACCAATTCCTCCCCAAGAGTATAGCCAAACTGAATTATTCAGCAATGGGTTTCACTCTTGGAGAAGTTAGGTTTTGCTATTAATTTTCCATCAGTGCATCGGGATTCCAAGTCGACACCACTAGACGGAGTTGCCCATCTAAACCTGGGGTACTGTCTTTTCTGGTTGGAAGTTTTTGAATGACTTCGATCTTGCCATCCTTTAGGACTTTTGCCCTGATGTCTCTTGCTTGCAAACTTACCGCAGAACCTTGCCAAGCACCTGTGATAATCCATGCATCTCCTGATTGAGCAGGGGGAGCTAGTTCTATTATCAGGGTATCTTGAAAGAGATTACGCCCTTCATAATGTTCGTTAAACCAAAGTTTTCTTTCGACCTCATAGTCAGGAACACGGATATTGAGTTTCATTTGATAACTCAAGGTATCTTTCGTTGGGTTGACCTTACAGCGATTAGCAAGAAAAACCGAAGAGAGATAGATAACACCGTTGGTTTTAGGATCAGCTTCCCATTCTGTATGTTTTAAACAGGCTACTGAGTCTTCGGTGGCTGTGCGACGGGTGAGGAACCAGGGTTTTCCACGTGGCGATGCCACTACTTCAAATTGATAAAGCGCATCAATAGAGTTACCCTTATCTTTCAACTTTTGCACATCGGAAGGTAATCGAATATCAATAATATCGAGGAATATATCCACTCTTACATTACCAAACAGGAAGCGGGTAAGGTTTTGATAGGCTTCTTCGCTATTGACGATTCCGTAAACCCCAGAATGGGCTCGGTATGCAAAGGCTTTGGCACAGGCTTGGCCCGGCGTTCCATCCGATTTTAACCCACGTAAGGTGGCATTTTCAATTCTGACCAAGCCATCACTGCCGTTACCGGCAAAGGTGCGGGAAATCCCCATTCCTGCGTCGTAATCTTGGCGGTTGGTGCCGACCATGCAGAAGACTTTATCAGGAGAAAAACGGTCATCAGGAAGCCAGTCTGCCCGTTCGCTTTGACTTTTGTTGGATGGGGAAGGCAGTTTATTTAGGCCAAGATATTCCCTCATATTCTCTCGGCTAAAGGTATTGATGCTGAATTTCTCCAGCCATCGAGGAACATTGATGCCGGCTAGATCAATACCGTTATGGGGGGTTGCGTAAGTGAAAAATTTATCGACGAATTGGCTCGTTTCCATAGGATCGTTGTCGGGGTCTTGCAGGAATGCCCGACATACCAAACCGCCCATGGAATGCGCAACCAGATAACAGCGAAAGTCTTCTGGTGCTATGCCATTAGCTGTGTTCGCACAAACTAAGGTTTTTACTCTCAGGATGAGTTCGCTTAGTTTTTTTGCAAACTCATTAATAGGGGGTATCTCACCCGTACCCAATAGCCGTGAGGCTTCGTCGTAGTAGCGGTGGATGATGATGGAACGGCTTTTCAATTTGTTGCCTGTGAGATTTCCATTCACATCTTTATCCCAGCCAGGATCGAGTATGTCTTTGCCATCTTGGAAGACATCTTCATAGCCAAAATCAGAGGCAAGCCGCACGATGGGTGACTCGAAAATAAATTTTCGTGGCTGGGCCTTTTCGGTCGTTGCACGATAAACAGTAGAACCGATATTGAAGCCGTTAAACGGGTCTGCCGTCGTTGCATCAATTTCATCTGGGGTTATGGCATAGCCACGCACATAGATGATGGGATGGAATGGGGTGTTTGGATTTGACATATTGATTCCTTTTTTTTCAAGCGTTAGCGGAGAGTGTAATTGTGAAGCTTAATGTCTAACCTGGAGTTTTTGGAATTACCCCTGATCGTTGCTTGCCTTGGTAGCATCGCAACTTGATTCAAGTGTGTCCCGTTACTTTGGTCAACGATTGTCAGTTTAGATGTTTTTTTTCCAAGACTATTGTTCTATGTCAAAGCGAATTGGCTTTGTTGGCTCCATCGATGGCGGTCAACATCAAACCAAGATGCACGCATAGTGCAACCGATCACTCAATTACCCGATCACCATTACAATCTAGCCCTAGGACTCAAGCTGGATGTTGAGTTTTCCAAGATTGGCAGCTTGATGATCTCTAGGGTGACATTATCTAAAATTTTATCTGTCCGCAATGGGTCGGGACCGGCCAGTCATTTAGTACCGCAACACGCTCTCGATGCACCGGGCAAGCGTTTCGATGTCTGCAGGCAGGAAGATGGCGGGGCTTGTTCGCGACCCCCTATTCAAATCACAGCAGCCGATTTGAAACTTATTCTTTATCACTGTCGTGGGTAGATCTCATGCTATTTGTCGCATAATTGCTTAATCATAGGACGAAGATAAGGGAAATTCAAGCCACTTTGCTCTTGTGCAGCAATTCTCATTATGAGGCAAAGCGTTGATGTATAACTCGTCATTCCTGCCGGGAAGCAGGACAAATCGGCAGGACAGCCGATTTGCACGGCTCAGCCGCCCGTAGGGTTCGGGACAGGGATGTTCCGAATGCATCCAGTCACAGGGACGTGAAACTAGGATTTGCCAGCCATGTTTAATCAGACGCTTATGCACCGACAAGTTACCATCCATGGCACTGGATTCCGGCAGTCCATGCCGGAATGACGGCGTTTTAGCCATAATGAGAATTGCTGGCTCTTGCGCTGGCCGACCTCCCACCTAACAATAATCTGACACTTTTTCCGGTGCGGGCAACAGAAACCTACAAAACCTACAATTTCGCAACCCGCGAAGGCGAATTTAGAGAGGGTTGCATAGCCTCGACTTTGGCCTTTTTACGCCACTGCCGCGAGTTGATCCAGCAAGGCATCCCAGTCACGGCAGGATAATTCCAACCGGTCGCCGCCGGTTTTGGAGTTGACGAAATACTTGCCCGCCCAGATGGCGCGGCGGACGAAC
>CAIOOA010000269.1 GCA_903859815.1 uncultured Methylococcaceae bacterium
CAATTTGCCATTCACTTGCACCACCAGTTCCATGGCGTCTTGAATCAGGGCAGACTCATCTTCGACAGGCCAGCCCGCTTCGAGAATGTCCACGCCCGGTTCCAATGCTTGCCAAAGCGCATGGCTGATGTGCGGGGCGATAGGATAGAGCAAGCGGGTGAGAATTGAATATCCCTCGAACTTGATAAATGCTACATTATTCATGAATTCTTCATGACCGGGTAAATCTTGTAAATGGTCGCCATTCCAAACATCATCATCATCCGCCAAGATATTTAAAATCTTCATCGATGCAGAAACAACAGTATTAAACTGATGCTTAGAGAAGTCGAAATTTGCTTGTTTCAAGCATAGGTGGATCTTTCGTCGAGCGTCGCGGTGATCTTTCCACATTGGAAGATTTGCCCAATCTTTGACTTTTAAGTCCTCACGATTAGGGTGTTCCGCGAAAATACCATTAACGTTTGCCGCGACTCTACCCCATAGGCGTTTCAAAAAGCGGTAGGCCCCTTCCACACCACTATCCGACCATTCCAAGGATTGATCCGGCGGGGCAGCAAACATCATGAATAAGCGAGCCGTGTCCGCTCCATAAAGATCAATCAAGGATTGTGGATCGACACCATTGTTTTTTGATTTGGACATCTTCTCCGTGCCGCCAATGACGACAGGCTGACCGTCTGCCTTCAGCTTGGCGCCGACCGGACGGCCTCGTTCATCGGTGCTGACATCCACATCCGCCGGATTATGATAGTGCTTCTTGCCATCCGCACCTTCCAGGAAAAACGTTGGCGCGACGACCATGCCTTGAGTCAGCAGATTGGTAAACGGCTCGTTGCCGGGGGCCAAACCCTCATCCCGCATCAGCTTATGGAAGAAACGGGCATACAGCAAATGCAAGATGGCATGTTCGATGCCTCCGATATATTGATCCACTGGCAGCCAATAACGGGCGCGTTCGTCCAACATGGAGGAGACCGAATCAGGGCAAGCGTAACGGGCGTAATACCATGAAGACTCGACGAAGGTGTCAAATGTGTCGGTTTCCCGCTCCGCCGCCGCACCGCATTCCGGGCAAGTGGTTTGATACCACTGCGGCATTTTTTTCAAGGGGGAACCAATGTCGATGGTGACATCTTCCGGCAACACCACCGGCAATTGATCTTCCGGCACTGGCACATCGCCGCAAGTCGGACAGTAAATGATCGGAACTGGGCAACCCCAATACCGCTGGCGGGAAATACCCCAATCGCGCAAACGGAACTGGGTGCGTTTTTGGCCTAGATTCTTCGCCTGAAGAGCAGAGGATATGGCATCGAAAGCCTGTTGGTAATCCAAACCATCATATTGGCTGGAGTTAACACAAACGCCATAGTCGGCATAGGCATCCATCCATGCGCCTTCGGTGTCTACCGTTTCGTAAGCTCCCGTAGCCGAAGCAATCACCATCTTAATGGGCAATCCATATTGTTGTGCGAATGCATAATCCCGCTCATCATGGGCAGGAACCGCCATCACCGCGCCTTCGCCATAGCCCCACAACACATAATTCGCGACCCACACCGGCAGCTTTTCGCCGTTTAAAGGATGGATGACAAAGCGTCCAATCGGCATTCCCTTCTTTTCCATGGTCGCCATATCCGCTTCCGAGGTGCCGCCTTGCTTGCATTCCTCAATAAATGCAGCCACTTCCGGGTTTTCCTGTGCCGCAGCCAAGGCCAGCGGATGCTCCGCCGCCACGGCCATATAGGTTGCGCCCATCAAGGTATCCGGGCGAGTGGTGTAGACCTTCAAAACACCGCTTGCATGTAGCCCGGATGGAGCCTCCGGCGTAATCCGGGAGGAAGAGTCCTCTGAACCCGGATTACGCTTCGCTTCATCCGGGCTACAGTGACTAAATGGTTCAATCGGAAAATGCACCTCGCAACCGTAACTCTTGCCTATCCAATTGCGCTGCATGGTCTTGACCTGCTCGGGCCAACCCGGCAGATTATCCAATTCGCTCAACAACTCCTCGGCATAAGCGGTGATCCGCATGAAATACATGGGGATGTCGCGCTTCTCCACCAAAGCACCAGAACGCCAGCCGCGCCCGTCAATCACCTGCTCATTCGCCAGCACGGTATTGTCCACCGGGTCCCAATTGACTGGGGCGGTTTTCTTGTAAATCAAGCCTTTCTTGAATAAACGGGTGAACAGCCATTGCTCCCATTCATAATATTCCGGTCGGCAGGTTGCAAATTCCCTATCCCAGTCTATCGCAAATCCCAAAGCCTTGAGCTGTTTGCGCATGTAATCGGCATTGGCATAAGTCCATGCCGCCGGGGCGACATTGTTCTGCATCGCCGCATTTTCCGCAGGAAGTCCAAAGGCATCCCAACCCATCGGTTGCAGCACATTTTTGCCCTGCATACGCTGATAGCGGCTGATGACATCGCCTATGGTGTAATTGCGCACATGGCCCATGTGCAAACGCCCGCTGGGGTACGGGAACATGGACAGGCAATAGAATTTCTCGCGGGTGGAATCTTCCACGGCTTTGAATACTTGACCTTCATCCCATGCGGACTGGGCCTTTTTTTCGATTTGTTGCGGCTGGTAAATTTCTTCCATTGACGGCGTATACGGTAAGTCGGTGAATAAAAGGACTAGGATACCGTAGCGAGGGGCAAATCGAAAGTCAATCGGGAAGATACAGTGATGCTATCAGCTAGGTATCCCAGAAAGAACCATCCTATCTACAAATCCTCACCCCGTTCACCCAGCGACAACCACCCCGGTAACGAGGTGGAGGAACCACAACGGCCCTAGGGGCGACCACGACAGGGTTGCGTCTGACCACCGCACCATTTGGCCCGGCACAACCCGAACGATACACGCCCCTGGCACAAGCAACGGCTTGAGCATCAGCAAAGGGGACCATCATAAGCAAAGCAAGGACGATTTTCAGGCTGGTATTTTTCATAGGACTGCCACTGATTGGATGAGTAAACGACTGGTTAATACGACGCAGTTCACGGGTGAATTGATGTGATCCGACCTTCGATCAGCAATTCTCATTTTGGCGTGGAAGCCGTCATTCCGGCATGGACTGCCGGAATCCAGTGCCATGGACGGTATCGGGTCGGCTGCGTAAGTGTTTGATTTAGCGCCGTGAGTGAACCCAAGTTTCACGTCCATGTGACTGGATTCCTGCTTCCCGGCAGGAATGACGGGTTATACATCAACGCTTTGCCTCATAATGAGAATTGCTGACCTTCGATCACAGCTTAAACGATTCTCTTAGGCTATGATAGTGTTTGGTGTTTGGTGTTTGGTGTTTGCTCTGATCCAGTCCTCAAACTCCTTCTCGGACAGACTGCCTTCCGCGAACCTTAACATGGTGACGACGCATGACGGATCATCGGCACTCAATTCCTGTCCGTTCAGCGCAAGAAAAAGCTCTGTGGCTGTGAAAGCTGTCCGCTTGTTGCCGTCAACGAAGGGATGATTGCGGACAATGCCAAAACCATAGGCGGCAGCCAGAGCGGCAAGGTCTGGGTCACCGTAACTGGCTAAATTCTGCGGACGAAACAGCGCGGATTCCAACAATCCGCGATCACGAATGCCCACGGCGCCGCCATGTTCTGCGAGATGTTCCTCATGCAAGGCAAGGACAACGGATTCTTCGATCCAGACGACCGGCATCACTTCGCCAACTCATGCAAAACATCACGGCGCTTTTTCATAATCTGCCGTGCCATTGTCATTTGCTTCTCGAATTCCGGGTCATAAGGTGTCAGCCTAAAGCCATCCGGGGATTCGGTTAGGTACACCTTATCGCCTTTCTCAATGTGCAGCCTGTCCAATGCCTCTTTGGGTAAGACAACGCCTACGGAATTGCCAATCGTTGTCAGTTTGAGTGTAAGCATGGCATCACCTTGTTATTACATATGTAATAACAGTAAGTCATAAAATGCTGGTTGTCCACATAAATCTTGGTTTTTGGTAAAACAAGTGTTTGATTTTAACAAATTCCGCTGGCTGAACGGGGTCGAAGCCAGCTTATTGCCCAGACATTTCAGCTTGAATCTAGTACCTTGCTGTTATGATAGTCTCAAGCAGTAATTCCGATGCAAGGATAAACCACTCCATGACCGTCAAACCTGTTTCCTCCCCATTCTTTCGTGCGCTTCCAGCCGTATTGGTAGCCCAATTCCTCTCAGCACTGGCAGACAATGCCTTGCTGTTTGTTGCCATCGCCTTGGTGCAATCACAACAGCGGCCTGCTGAATGGGTACCCTTGTTGCAGGAATTTTTCGTATTGGCTTTTGTCCTGCTGGCCCCTTTTGCAGGACCTTTCGCCGATGCATTGCCCAAAGGCAGAGTGATGATACTGTCTAATGGGCTTAAATTGCTGGGGGCTGGCGCGATGCTGTCCGGGGTTCATCCTTTGTTGGCTTATGGGATGGTGGGGGCTGGAGCCGCAGCATATTCACCCGCCAAATACGGCATCCTGTCCGAACTGGTGGCAGCGGAAAAACTGGTTAAAGCCAATAGCCTGATGGAAGGCTCGACCATTGTTGCCATCCTGTTGGGGGTGAGTTCTGGCGGTTGGCTGGCGGACCGCTCCATCGACCTAGGATTATGGACCGTGGCGGGGTGTTACTTCGCCGCCATGCTGGCGAATCTGATGATCCCCACATTGCCCGCTGTCCATCCCGGTGTCCGCTTCCGACCTTGGGCGATGATTATAGACTTTATCCGCACCACCTGGGCGCTGGTGAAAGACCGTGATGTCCGTTTCTCGCTTGCTTGCACCAGCCTGTTTTGGGGCAGTGGCGCGACCTTGCGCTTGTTACTCGTGGCATGGGTTCCCTTGGCCTTAGGCATACTGGACACCACCACACCGGCCAATCTCAATGGTGCGGTAGCAGTGGGCATCGCCTTGGGCGCGGGTTTGGCATCGGTTTGGATTAATCTGGAAACCGTGAATCGGTCCTTGATCCCCGGTTTGTTATTAGGCCCGGTCATTATGGTACTGGTTCAGGTGCATGGCTTGACCGAAGCGGCCTTGTTGCTAGTGGCGGTAGGCTTGTGCGGAGGTTTGTTTGTCGTCCCCTTGAATGCCTTGCTGCAAGAGCGCGGTCATGACAGCGTCGGGGCCGGTCACGCCGTGGCGGTGCAGAATCTGTTTGAAAACCTCGCCATGCTAGGCATGATTGGGCTTTACACCCTGTCCATCAAATTGGGCATGAATGCCATCAATGCCGGGTTTGCATTTGGCGGGGTGATACTGTTGGGTTTGATACCGATTGCTTTGGCGAGGCTAGGCCAAAAGAAGATTATCCAACAATGAAAAACGACAGGGGATGATTCCCTTGTCAGCGTATGCTTGACGTACCGTTTGAATTAAGGTATCAAAGTTACCTTGATCTTGTTCAATCGCGCAGCAAGGAATCCTAAGTCTATGCCAGTCACCCAAGAAAACCGACCCATTCAGATCACCTCGCCGTTAGGTGATGATGTCTTATTGTTTTATCGGATGCACGGCGTGGAGCGGCTAAGCGAACTGTTTGAATATGAGTTGGAACTGTTAAGCACTAAAGATGGAATCAAAGCTAACGAAATCCTAGGAAAAACTGTCACCATTCATATCGAGTTGGAAAACGGTGGCAAGCGTCACTTCAATGGATTCGTCACTCGTTTCGGTCAATTTGGCCATAACGGGGGTTATTTCTGTTATCGCGCCGTTGTCCGCCCTTGGCTATGGTTTTTGACACGCGCTGCGAACTGCCGAAGTTTCCAGAATAAAACAGTACCCGATATCGTCAAACAGGTATTTAGAGATCAAGGTTTTAGCGGTTTCCATGAAAGATTGAGCGGGAGTTACAGATCTCGGGAATATTGCGTTCAATATCGAGAATCTGATTTTGCATTTGTCAGCCGCTTAATGGAAGAAGAAGGCATTTATTACTTTTTTGACCATACTAACGGCAAACATGACCTTATCTTGGCAGATTCCGTCAGTGCTCATGACCATGTTCCGGGTTACGAGAAAATCCCCTACCACCCGGAAGACAGCCTAAACGACAGCACACGCAAGGAGCATATTTTTGAATGGGAGGTTTCGACTGAAGTACAAACGGGTAAATATGTTTTGACCGACTATGATTTTAAAAAACCTAGGTCAGGGCTTATGGCCAAGTCGTCGGTGACTAGGGGTCACCCCCATTCATCCTACGAATGGTTCGACTACCCCGGTGAGTATGTCGAGGTAGGCGACGGTGAACATTATGTCCGCCAGCGTATCGAAGAGCTTGAAGCCCAGTATGAATGCTGCGAAGGGAAGGCCAATGCCCGAGGTGTGTCTGTTGGCAGTTTATTCACATTGGAAGATCATCCTTTAGGTTCACTGAATCGTGAGTATTTGATCGTATTTGCTTCCTATCGCTTGCAATTGGACGATTATCTGTCGTCTTCCGATGCTGCTGGTGTGGATAAGGTGTTCGAATGCAGTTTTAGGGCGATGGATAGGACGATACCCTATAAACCCCCTAGAGTCACGACACGTCCCGCTGTCCGTGGTCCACAAACGGCTGTCGTAGTCGGACCATCCGGGGAAGAAATCTACGTAGACAAATATGGCCGGGTGAAGGTCCAGTTTCGTTGGGATCGTTACGGCACTGGCGACGAGAATAGTTCCTGTTGGGTGCGCGTGTCCCACCCTTGGGCGGGCAAGCAATGGGGCATGATATCCATTCCGCGAATTGGTCAGGAGGTTATCGTCGATTTTCTCGAAGGCGACCCCGACCAACCCATCATTACAGGCCGGGTTTATAATGCCGACCAAATGCCGCCCTACGATTTGCCGGCCAATATGACGCAGAGCGGCATGAAAAGCCGATCCAGCAAAGGTGGGGGTACATCTAATTTCAATGAGTTTCGCTTTGAAGACAAGAAAGGATCGGAGCATATATTCCTACATGCCGAAAAGGATCAGATGATAGAGGTCGAGCATGATGAAAGTCATTGGGTCGGGCATGATCGCAGCAAAAAAATAGACCATGACGAAAAGGTGAAAGTGGGCAATGACCGCACCGAAACTGTAGGCAATAATGAATCCATCACCATTGGCAAGAATCGCACTGAAAACGTAGGCGCAAACGAAACCATCACGATTGCAAAAAATCGTGACGAGTCGGTCGGGGAAAATGAAACCATAACCATAGCCAAGAACCGCACCGAAGACGTGGGCGAAAATGAGCAGGTCAATATTGGCAAAGACCGGCAACATGCGATAGGCCAGAATGAAACCATACAAATTGGCAAGAATCAAACCCTTGATGTGGCAGAAAAAAGGGAAACCAGCATTGGCAAGGACGATATGAGTCAAGTCGGCAAAAAATATTATCTGGATGCGGGCGATGAAATCACCCTCAAAACGGGTGATGCCAGTATCAACATGAAAAAGGACGGTACGATTCAGATCAAAGGCAAAGACATCACCATCGTCGGCAGTGGGAAGATTTCCATCAAGGCATCCGGCGACATGGTGCTTAAAGGCTCCAAGATTGCCCAGAACTAAGCGATGCTGCAAGTCCTCAATCAAACCCCATTTTCTGCCTCCTTGTCGGTTTTTTCTGACGCCGATGGGGTGGAATGCGCCTATGCCGTGGTCAAGGCAAGCTTTACATGGTCGCAAGCGGGGCTGAGGCTGGCGGAGCAACAAATGCCCTTGGTTCCCGTTGATACGTATTGGGGCGAACCGGATAAAACCAGTCTTCGGGCGGCGAATGAGTTTTCCTTGCCTAAACCATCGACCGATGTGCTATTGGTGGGACATGCCGTAGCCGGACGCAGCAACATCAGAGTCAGCGAGGTGGGCTTGCGGGTCGGGCCTTTATCCAAGATCGTCAGGGTTTTCGGTAACCGCCAATGGGAAAAGACGGGTTTGGGTTGGGAGTTCACACCCCCGGAAAGTTGGGAACAAATGCCTTTGCGTTGGGAATATGCGTTTGGTGGTGCTGCCAAACCAATAGAAGGCGAGCAGCCAGAGTATGAGCCATTCAACCCTGTTGGGAGGGGTTTCATCGGCACTAAAGAAAGCCATTTTGAGGGTCGTTTGTTGCCTAATTTGGAAGACCCAAGTTTTCTAATTCGCAAACCCTCAGACCGTCCCCCGCCCGCTTGCTTTGCCCCGATTGGCCCGGCATGGTTGCCGCGCCGAGAATATGCAGGAACCTACGACGAAGCTTGGCAAAAGAATCGAGCCCCGCATTTGCCTCATGATTTCGATTTGCGTTTTTTTCAAACTGCCCCGGCGGGTATGATCGCATCCGGTTTTTTACGTGGCGGGGAGGCGGTCGAGTTGACAGGTTGCTCAACCGAAGGCCCAATCCGGTTTATGCTGCCAGTTTGCACCCTAGGATTGTCATTTGAATTTGACGGCAAACCCATTCCTAAACAACCCGCATTGGAAATGGTATTGATCGAACCAGACGAGAAGCGAGTGCAATTATTGTGGCGGTCAGGCATTAAAGTGGACAAGCATTTGCTGAAATTACGCGAACTCGTGGTGAACTGCCCAGAGTATCCTCTCAAACGAAAGGAGTCTTAGGAGATGGCATGTCAGCCTATGGTCGTAGCGGGAGCGGGCATGGTTTCCCCAATTGGGTTAAGTTTGGCGGAAACCGCAGCTTCCGCCCGCGCCCGTATCGCCCGTCTGCGCGAGATTGAATGGCGAGACCGGCGATTCGAGCCTTTCATCGTCGGCGCAGTGCCGGATGACGGCCTGCCTGAACTGGAACCCAAGCTACAAGGGCTAAATCTAACCTACCGCGAAGCGCGCCTACTCCGACTGGCGCATGTGGCATTGGAAGAGGTTTTGATACCTTTGGTCGATAAGAATAAAGTGCTGCCATTGTTACTAGGCTTGCCCGAACACCACACGACGAAACCGATTAACGCCAAAAGCTTCCTCGACAAGCTTGCCCATCAGGCCAAGGTCCGGCTAGACCCTAAGCTGAGTGTCGCCGTACCCAAAGGCAGGGCTGCCGGCTTAATGGCTTTTCGTCGTGCCAGCGTGATATTGGAGACTGGTGAAGCCGAATTTGTGCTGGTGGGTGGTGTCGATAGCTTGATTGACCTCTATGTATTGGGAACCTTGGATATGCACGGGCGGATTCGCAATGAAATCAATAGTGATGGATTCAGTCCGGGTGAGGGGGCTGCATTCTTGCTGTTGACCCTTGGGACGACTGCTCAAAAACATAATTTGAAATCATTAGCCCAAGTGATTGGCTACGCACATGGCCAAGAAGCGGGCCATTTGTATGCCGAGGAGCCTTATTTGGGCGAAGGCTTGGCCGCAACATTTGCCAGCCTGTTTGCCGAAGCGCCACCGCCCAAACCGATTGGATGTGTCTATTGCAGTTTCAACGGAGAGCGCTACTGGGGCAAGGAGTTCGGCGTCGCCCGTTTGCGCCAATCCGACCAGTTTGCCCCGAACCATCAAATGGAACATCCAGCAGAATGTTTCGGCGACCTTGGCGCGGCACATGGCCCGGCTTTGGCTGCGTTGGCGGTTCATGGCATCCAGCAAGGCTATCGGCGCGAACCCTGTTTGGTTTATGCTTCATCCGATTATGGTGAACGGGCTGCCATTTTGTTGAGTAGGTCTAGCTAACTTTTTGGAGGGTCACACAATGCCTTGTACAGTCCACAATATCCAAGGGTTTGCCCATAAGGGCAGCGGCGGGATGAGTATGGTTTTCCCCGATGTGTGCAAAACCCCCACACCCGGTGGACCGGTTCCCATTCCCTATCCTAACATCGGTAAATCGTCTGATACTTCACAAGGCACTAGCTCTGTGAAGGCCGACGGCAATATGGTGATGGTCAAAGGCGCCAAATATATGATGAGTGCGGGTGATGAAGCCGGCAATGTGGGTGGGGTTATCAGCGGTGTATTTAAACAGGAATGTGAGTTTTTACTTTACTCCTTCAATGTGATGCTAGAAGGCAAGAATGTCTGCCGCATGGGGGATATGCTGTGGCATAACAAGAAAAATATTTGTGGGTGAAGTGGCATGACTCAACTTGGCGAGCCAGTGGCCATTGGCATGGTCGATACCGATGAAACTAAATGCCCATTTGACCACGACAACAAAGACCCGCCCAAAGTGGTCAATGATCTGATAGGCATAGGCAGTACCCTAGTCCGGCGCATGAAGGGGGGTAAAAGCACCTTGCTTTACAAGCCTTACAAGCCGACAACGGATTTAGACCCTGTGCTTGATCCTCGGCATGTGAAAGGCCATGTTTTTTATAATAAAGCCAAAGCGGTTGGTATTAGGACTAGGGAATTAAACCCGCCCAACAAACCCACCATTTTGACACATACTTATCCGGTTACTTGCGCTGCCCATCATTGCATACCGGCCCAAGAAGCGTTGAAGGGTTCCAAGCTAATCGCGTTCATGGTGGACAAGAACACACCCGAACAGTTTAAAGAAGGTAAAAACAACATAGAAAAATCCGGCGAAGTGTGGGCAGATGTCGGATATGATGTGAATGGCTTGGAAAACGGGGTTTTTTTGCCCGGCAATTATGCGGTGGGTGGCGGTCGCGGAGGGATGAAGGTTTGGGAAGGAGACGATGATAACGAAGATGATGACGACGAAGAAGCAGTCGATGAAGATGGTGAAGTCGATCAGGACATGATGAGCGATGAGCCTATACAAGACGGTGCGCCCAAGTCCAATATGCTCACAGGTGCTTTATACGATGTGTCTTGGGATAACCGCAAATGGCGGTATGTCAGACAAGCCATGTTAAAAACACCTGGGCAATTCCATGACCGTCATGAAGACTATAGCTTGTTTGTGATGGGTGCCCTCAATAAGATTTTTGACAATTATGTCTTGCTTCGCAAGAGTAAAATTGTGGAAAAGAACTGTCCAGAATGTAAAAAGAAGGCTGACAAGATCAAGGAATTAGGCATACCGACTCCGTTTGGGCTTGCCAAGCGACTCAATGCACTTTCAGGGGTGATGCGCAATCATCTGAATGGACCATTCTGGGCGCCTAATGTTTATACTTCAAAATGGGTAAAGGAATATCTCAGTAATCTTGCAGAACAGGAAGACACCAAGCCCAAGAAAAAAACTTTAGATGATGACTTGGATATGGAAGAAGACGATGCTCAATTGCCTACCCCTCCTGCCAAGAAGGCTAAGAAATAATCCCTCCAATTAAACGAGATACAATTATGTACTATATGTTGGAATGCCTTTCCCCTCAGGATGGTTATACCGCCCTATTCGATTATGAGGACGATGATCCGTTTAGAAGTTGGACCTTGGGAAGTCGGTTTGACAGTGAACCCATTACGCCTCTTCAAGCTAGATTGAAAATGCGTAAAGACAGTCAATTAGTGGAACTATGGAAAGCGCCTTTGCCAGTCATGTCAATCCGCTTGCATAAGGCTTTGCTTGCAGCCGGTGTGGATAACTTGGATGTCTATCCAATAGAGTTTCTAGACCCAAAAACCGGAAAAGTCTACTCGGATTATCTAGCTTTTAATTTAATTGGTGTCATTGCTGCTGCGGATTTGGCAAATTCAGACTTTCATGCTTTTGATAGCGGGAATAGGGCCTTGGATTTTAATTCATTAAGCATTGAGCAGGGTAAAACAAAATCTGCGCTGATGTTTAGATTGGCGGAAGCGACCAATGGCATTGTCGTGCATGAATCCATTAAGCATTATTTGGAATCATCTGGTATAGACACATTGACATTCCTTCCCCCCGAAAACTGGGCTGGCTAATGGAGGCGAAATCATGAGTTTAGAGTTGATCAGTTCGAGAAATCTAGCCTTAAAATCTTTCGGGAAGGTTGAAACCTATCCCACAGGACTGACACAAGGCGAATTGCTCTCCATCGAAAAAGAGGGTCATCTTAACGTAAGAACGGTTGAAGGGTGGGAGTTTATGTGTGACTGGCTGGAAGGACCCGCCACGGCTGGAATCAAATTGGAACCCGGTGACCGCTTACTGGTGGTTCCCCCTTCCAACGGCGAAAATGGTGTCGTGTTAGGCCGCATTGGTCGGTATCATGAACCTAAACCAGAACCAAACGTCATCATCGAAGCCAGTGAAACCTTGACCCTAAAATGCGGCGAGGCTTCGGTGGATTTGCGCAACGACGGCAAAGTCATGGTTCGTGGCGAAGACGTATTATTGCGTGCGAAAGGGACTCAACGCATCCGCGCAGGGACTGTGGCCATCAATTAAACCCTCTGTCATTGCTTGCATGTCAACCAACCGGGCAAGATTCATCCCTGATCTTCTTGAAACCCATTTCGAGGAGCTTGAATACCTGTGGGGTCAACGCCGAGCCGCGTTAAAATCTTCACAACTGACCCTGCGGGATTTTATTGATCTAAATGATCGCGTCGAAGCGCATGTTCAAGGCTTGTTGGCAGTGCGTTCCCACTTGCCTAAATTCTTGGGGCAGCGACTGGAAGAACAAGGCAGGGATGGAATTTTTGCCGCCGCCTGCCCATTATTGCGCCTCGCTGAACAATCCACCACAGCCTTAGTATTGGAATCATTTTCGACCGCCCAAGGCCAGCGTTTAGCCGGTTTGCGGGATGCTTTCGGTTTCGCCCCCGCCGGCCTGTTCGCCCCTACCCTACGTAAACTTCTGCTGCAAGGGGAACCGGCCCAAGCGGCGGCGACGGCTGTGGTGTTGGCAAATCAACGCATGTTAGACCCTGCCACGCCTAGGCTGATGAACTTATTGGTCGATGAAACCCCTGAAATTGCGGAGTTGGCATGGCTGGCAATCACCCATTGCGATTCGTCCAACCTAGCCACTGCCCCAGCTAGGCCATTCAAACAAGGCTTGATGCATGAATCGCCTTGGGTACGCTCGGCGGCTTGGCGGGTAGCCGCATGGACCCGGCAACCCTGGGTTTTGACTTCCTTGCGCAAAGTGGCGCAACCTGGGGACCGCATCGCATTGGAATGGTTGATTGCCCTAGGTCAGCCCGAAGATTTGGCGCAAATCATGGGATTGGTATTTGCGATGGAGAATAAAATTGACGGTTGTGCGTTACTGGCCCGATTTGGGCATCCAAAGGTATTGGATTTGCTCGGCAAATGGATGATTGCCGAGGACATTATGTTGGCATCCGCAGCCGGGGAAGCATTTGAAAGCCTAACGGGTGTCGATATTCGCGGTTCGCGCAAAACGGCTCCTGTCGCAGATGATGCGGATGTATTTCAGCGTGAATTCGCCCCGGAGGTCTGGTTGCCTGACCTGAACAAAGCCAAGGTTTTTTGGCAACAGCATAAGCAAATCTTGGCGAGTGGCACTCGCTGGCGTCGTGGCATTGATTTGGGCAGGGACTGTACACTGCAAACCCTGAACCCAATAGACCTTGAAGCGCGATGGGATGCTTATGCCCGTGCCGCGCTCGCTGGAAAACCTTTAGCCGCCCCGCCCCCGATTGGCTAATTCAGGAGTGCAAGGCTTGCCTTGCGAAACGTAACGCAGGAGTGCAAGGCTTGCCTTGCGAAACGTAACGCAGGAGTGCAAGGCTTGCCTTGCGAAACGTAACCCAGGAGTGCAAGGCTTGCCTTGCGGACTGTTCAGGCAAGGCAAGCCTTGCACTCCTGGGATAGTTGTAGCCCGGATGTAGCCTCTTTGCGGCGCAATCCGGGATAGTCGTGGCTAGCAAACCCGTATTCCGCTTCGCTACATACGGGCTACATTTCTTGACATAATGGTAGTGCGCCCTCCCCTCCTTAAACTACACCAATTCCGTGGCATCCTCCGCAATGCTCATCAACCTTGGCACAATCGCCCGATTCTGATTGCGGACACTCAATACAGGAATAATCCCCGCATCGAGAATTGCATTTGCCGTTTTCTCATTCAAATAGACTTCAGCACAAGGTTTGATGGATTGACCACTGCCGTCGTCGTAAACATGATAAGGCAAGGAACCCGTGTCACGCAAAGTGCCGGGTTCGGCATCCTCGCCTTCCAGCCATGATCGGGCGATCATTTCGGCGCAAATGAGGGCTGAGTTACCCCAGAGATAATGCTCATGCTTGGGTTTCGAGGGCATTTCCTCAAAACGGAAGTTGTCGGTGGGATTGGTGTTTTTGCCGTAAGGTAGCCGCAACATGAAACGTGGAAGTGCCAGCCCGATATACCGAGCCGCTTGGCTCTTACGCAAACTTTGCCAAACTTGGGCGATTTCTGCTTTAGGGACCGACCAGTCAGCCTTGTCCGGGGTCATGGCTAGAGATTCACAGCCTAATAATTGAGGACTGCCATTCGCGATGAACTTCCCGCCACAGCCAGCACTGAAAGCGCCCATCAATTCCAATAAAACGAGGCTTTCCACATTGTCTCCGAACCTAAAATCACCCACCACCAAAGACCAAGGTTCACCGCCCGGAATGCCCAAGCTGCTTTCCGACATCAAACGATGGATGGCAATTTTCTCGACCTGCCCTTCTGAAGCCCCGATATCCGCCATGATTTCATCGAAAGAAACATCAAGCAGATAAATTTTCAGATCATCGCTGTCTTCGATATTGCCAACCAACCATTCCACACCCCGCCAGGCCGCTTCCAAGGCTTGAAATTGGGGATGATGCAAAATTCCGCGCATCAGTTGGTTGATTGAATCGTCTAGGGCGGACAGTAATTGCTTTTGTTGGCCCAAATCCACGCCCTTGCTCAAATGGGGGGCGACGATTTGCTGAATGATGGATTGAACCTTGTCCACTGGCTGTTTGGGAATGCTTTCAGATTCGGTCGAGTGACCGCCTAATAGTCTGTCGAATAGGTTTTCATCCTGATTTTGAGCTTGGGATTGATCCTGGGTCGTTTCCGAAGTAATTTCACCCATGCCCCGTTTTAACTCCTCGGCGGCAGCGGCAAAAGTGGACGGATTTTCCAAACGCATTCGCATCCCCCTCAAGGATTTGAAAATGTCTAAGCGTTTGTATAACTCATCCGGGTGAAAATGCTCCAAGGTCTTAAAATCGATCAGCGTTTCTTCCCCCCCGCCCTCCAAGCTGAATCGTATCTGCGGTGCGATCTTGGAAAGTACGGCGTCCAAACTATCCACATCCACTATCAGCGGTTTGCGACTTGCCAGTTCGGGCTTATCTTGGTTTTGCCCGGAGTAGTTGCCCAATAGCAAGATGCGTTTGCGCACATTTTCACGCCGCCCGGTTTTGGCATTGCTGGAAAAGTCGAATTGAAATTGAAATTTATCTGCCATGGTTTATTCCTTATTGATTTTTTTAATTTATATCATGAACTCTTCAGAAATATAAGTAGGGGTTGATCAGTGTTTTAACAATGGGAAAATGAGGTAAAACCGTTCGTGCTGTCTGAAGGATATTCGGTTAACGACAAGCTCACCTCCAACGGCTTATTTAATGGCTTTGACGCTTGGAGTGCAAGGCTTGCCTTGCTGATATTGACGGGAATTGGCGAACTCCCGCAAGGCAAGCCTTGCACTCCATCCTTGGCTTAATTCAACCGTATTGGGGATTTAGGGAGAGGGTATCGGGTTGACTGCGAAATAGGATTTAATCAACTTGTCCGAATTAATCCATTCTTCATTAAGGCAAAGTCAATAGCAAAAGACCGACTCGGTTTTGAAAACCGAGTCGGTCTTAATCCCTTCTTCATCAGTACAAGGTCAATACCAGCAATTCTCATTATGGCTAAAACGCCGTCATTCCGGCATGGACTGCCGGAATCCAGTGCCATGGACGGTAACTTGTCGGTTCATAAGTGTCTGATTAAACATGACTGGCAAATCCTAGTTTCACGTCCCTGTGACTGG
>CAIOOA010000270.1 GCA_903859815.1 uncultured Methylococcaceae bacterium
CCAGTCACAGGGACGTGAAACTAGGATTTGCCAGTCATGTTTAATCAGACACTTATGAACCGACAAGTTACCGTCCATGGCACTGGATTCCGGCAGTCCATGCCGGAATGACGGCGTTTTAGCCATAATGAGAATTGCTGGAAGTCGTGGCTTCGCACAAAACGTAAGCGGCGGGGTTGCAAACCCCGCCGCGCTTCGGCCTTTACGGACTTATCGCATTGCCTGTCTTGCAGCATCTGCCAAAAAACCGCTCCGTGTGGAACCATGGGTATGAACATAATCGTCAATCTTAGCCAATAGACGACGAGGCAAGGTAATGCTTACCTTTTCGCTACGTCCATCAAAGCGGGTGATGTCTACGTCAACAAATGCCCAGATGCCACCGTCGAAGTCTGGATTAAGCCTGTGTTCGGCTATCGTGCGGGGGGCAATAATATCTTCGTTTTCCTCGGCTAAGTCTTCGAGATGAAGGCAAATAGCTTCCACTACGCTGGTCAAGGCATCGTCGAAGGTGTCGCCCGTCGAAAAGCATCCGGGCAAGTCTGGTACGGTCACACCAAAACGAATGCCGTCATCGGTATGTAGAACTACGGGATAGCGCATAGCAACCTCTTATTTCCAACCCGCTTGTTTTTCAATGTTACGCAGCGTACCAACAGGAATATCGCTGTCAGGATGTTTAACGGTCACACGACCGGCTCTGTCCGGGTGTTTAAACGGGTGATGGGAACCTTTGACTCTGACCAATTTCCAGCCTTCCGATTCCAAGCGTTTGATGACCTGTTTGCTGTTCACGATTTTTATTATAAACACTAACAAAACTGGATGGCATATTCAACCGACCGAAACGGTTTGTGCCGTATCAACAGAGGGTATCCACATCATCCGGGGGTTGACCGTATGTCATTTATGACAACGCCGGACGGGATTTGTAATCCCCTCCTAAATGTTTTGTGTCGAATAGGATGCCGTGGCTTCGCAAAAAAACGATAGCGGCGGGGTTGCAAACCCCGCAGCGCTTCGCAACGGGCAATGCCATTCATCATATCGGGCGCGGCTTCATCGCGCCCGACGAATCCCGTATGTCGGGCAACAAAAAGACGTTGCCCGACCTACCCGGCTGTCCGAAATGTTTTGTGCCGTGTCGGATGTCGTGGCTTTGCACATAACGATAGCGGCGGGGTTGCAAACCACGCTACGCTTCGCAACGGGCAATGCCATCTATCATACGTCGGGCGGGGCTTCATCGCGCCCGACGAATCCCGCATGTCGGGCAACAAAAAGACCTTGCCCGACCTACCCGGCTATCGCATAGGTAAATGTGATAAAGCTTCACCCACCCTATAAAAAATGGTCAATCATGTGGCTTTTACAAAGTTGCAAGGAATGCTAGTTTGTGTATTAGTTGAGTCGCGCTTAAAGTTTTTGAAACCTGTCAAGATGAGTTCGGTGTTAGGGCAATCGACATCCCGACAATCGTAATTTACTATGGAGGTATTGAATTTGAAAGTAGCACTTGTAGCGCCTTGAAAATTGAATAAGACTTCAAGGGCTCGCTGTTTAACCTTTCCAGGGTTGGCTTTGAGTGTACCTTTTATTTTAGCCTTCATTACGGACTTGCAAGTGCGTAAACCCTTGCCAGCATCAGAAAGTTTGTAGTATTTGTAAAGCCCTTCCTCTCCATTATTGACCCCACTTTCTTCTGAGGAAAAATCGTTTGGATATGTAGACGAAAGTTGAAAGCCAAGCCGTTTGTAAAGGCTCGCTGCACTTTTATGCTGGTCATGGACAACCAAAGTGACCGGAATATCAACTTCCAGTATACTCTTAAATGCAGCCAAAAAAAGCAGAGAGCCAACACCATTTCCGCGAGCCGGTTGGGCACAGCAAATTTGTTTGACATACCATCCATGTCCATCAGACTGACTTCGTAAAAGATAGATGTAGGCATCCGTTCTATTCTGAGCGTTTGTATTACGGGCGACAAACACGTCATGCTGTGCGACATTGGCAGCAAAAGTGCCGTTTTTAGGCAAGAGATTTGCCGCTACCGCCATTGATGACATGTTTTGTAAGTCACCTTGCGCGACCCTGTGGATTACAAAGCCAAGGCCACTTTCTATGGCATGAATTAAATCGTCTTTTTGAAGTTGTAGCGGCATGAAAGCATCCTCAAGATAGGCGAAAAAGGATAGGTAAACTTTAATAGCTTAGCTCATTGCTGTCAAATTCCTTCTGCTGGGTCCGATAATAAAGCTGTTTCCCAATTTACAAAATTATATTCCAACATCCCAAGGTCTTGCAGCGGGTGCCATGGCTTGGCACAACATGTTGTTGGCGGGGTTGCAAATCCCGCCGCGCTCAGGTGCCAATCCCAAATGTCGGCAACAACAAAGTCGCATGGCCTACAAGTCTGACAACCCCGACGGGGCAACGGGCAATGCCATTCACTTAGGCGGGCGGGGCTTCATTGCTCCTGACGAATCCCGTATGTTGGGCAACAAAAAGACGTTGCCCGACCTAGCTGGCTATTGGTTACTTTTCAAGCTTTCCCTGATTAGTAGGCCCGGTCTCAAACAAGCCATCTTTCATAATATCGTCAACAACTTGTTTTCCCTTAGAACCCTCATTCAATTCTATATATGATTTACTATACAGTTTTTTAGCTACATAATCTTTTTTCGCATCTACATTTTTATTATCATCGAATTGAAATATTCTTTTATCCTTCCGGTGACTAAGAAACGATGATAGCAGTGGGTAAGATTTCGCGGCTTCTACTGAACATAAATAGCTATTCAAGGCTTCTGGTCCACGAAAATCTAATTCACCATGTCTCCTTGGTGGGTCACCTTGCCTTACCCGATCAAAAATATAATCCCATAAATTAGGTATTGAATTAATGAAAATAAATGATTCCGCAAACTCCGTCTTATTGGAAAATTCTTTTAAATCCCCCTCGCAAACAAGATACCACTGAATGCGATGCGTATACTCTCCATGATCCGTTGCAACAAGATCCTTCCAATGCGAGGCTATTGTGGCTTGTTTTGCGAATACTTCGTTAGAAAGAAATCCCAAATAAATTTTTACCGATCCATCGGCCAAGACATTGAAGCCAGCTCCCTTTTCGGTCTGAGTTAGCACCTGCGTTAGAAGCTTTGAATATTCACCTTTTACCGACTTGTTGCTTTGCCGAGCTTTCCAGTTCCCGAAATAGCTTTTTGCATCATTTTTTTTTGTTTCAGATCCTACTTTAACAAGCAGTGCATTTTCAAGTTTCTTAAGGCTTTTAGCTACCTTATCAGGTCCACCTGCTAGGAATTCACTTATAGCACAGCACTTAATTAGAAAGGAATCTCGGTCTTCTAATTTGGAAACAGTCGATTCATCTGCTTTTTTAATAACTGAAATTAACTCTTCTTTGATTTGCTCTTTTTCTGGTATTGCCATGTTTTACCTCTTCAAGTCACTATTTATCAATGCTATTACTTATAAAACTGGCGTGGATGTGGTGGTGCTGTGGCACTATAGGTAGCTACGATAAAGCGTAGACGAAACCGAGACTACAAGTCTGACAACCCCGACGGGGCAACGGGAAATGACATTCATCGTAGGTCGGACGCGGCTTCATCGCGCCCGACGAATCTCGTTATGTCGGGCAACAAAAAGATGTTGCCCGACCCGGCTATATCTCGGGAAAAAATAACAAATTACAACCCTTATCTTTATTAACCATATCGACGAAGCTTAAAGCATTCTTCATGTCCTCGTTCTCGGCATACTCGCTGAGTGCCACTGGCTTGAACGATTTACCATCGAACTTCATGACTGACTTCATCCTTACATAACCGTCGAGCGACACCCACATCGCCGCAGACCGATGGTTAACACTCTTAATGCAGTCGATGAAATCTTTCCAAAAGACTTTTTTGACGTATTGCCTGCCCCAATCCGGATACGTATTGCTAAAATCTCCCCAACTCCAATTTTCTGGATCGTTGATTTGTTTAGCGGGCTTTTGGTTTTTGTTGAACTGACCTTTGATGAAACTCACACCGTTCTTGTCCCATGACTCCACAAGCTTCTCACTGAAGAGATTTATTAATTCCTGAATGAAAACTGGTGACTGACCAGAACCCATTTTCTCGTGGACGAAATGCATAAAATTAGGTTCGCCGCTATTGAGTGTCGCCCAAGCCTGCCTTACTGTCGCAACATCGCGGTTCCTTATCGTCGCTTCAGATTTAATTTTGTCGTAGTTGCTGAATTTTTTACCTTCCTTATCCATAAAATCCGACTTGCTGTCGAAGGTCGTTATATTGATATTGAAGCCGCAAACCATCAGGCCGACGGGAAGAGTTATTTTATCAGTCTGAAACTTCGCTAGTTCATCGCAGAATTTCATCATCGGCCCATCTTTTCCCATTGCCGCCTTGCAGCATGCGATGCTAATCTTGCGAACGTTCGCTCCTTGAGAGATCATCTGATTGAAAATGAGGCCGGCGAGTATAGACGGTACGACATCCTTGGTATGCGACAGAACATACACGCCTACAGTACCAGAACTCACTAGGCTCTGGATTTTGTCCGAAGGCCAGTTAACTTCAATACAATTTTGTCCGCGCGTTTCGTATTTGCGCTTGAGCGATTTCCGATTTTCTTCTAGTTCTTCTTTACTGTCCATAGTGGATAGATTAATGAGTACAATAGTATTACATCGCATTGTGTATCTCCCGCTCTGTGTCAAAATAGAAACTGCTGCTTAATTTTAAAGGCCGTAGATATTAGGCGTAATAGCGGATTCGCCGCTTATTGAGCCGCATGAGTTAAAGCGGAACTAGCGGTTTGCACCGCTGCTGTGTATTCATCCGGCGGATACATCCCTTTATCCGTCCTACCCATTAAAACCCAACATCCCATATCTTGGACAATTCCAACTTGAACCCCTTCAACACATCATCTGTAGAAACACAGGCTGGATCGTCCAAAACGAAAACTGGTTTATCGGGTTGATAAACATGAACTTGTTTGGTTTCCGGGTCAATCAACCAGCCTAAACTCGCCCCATTGGCAATATATTCCAGCATTTTGTCTTGCAAGGCATTGATGCTGTCAGTAAGCGAACGTAATTCGATGACGAAATCAGGGCAAAGTGGTAAAAACCTTTTTTTTTGTTGTGGCGATAAAGTGGCTAAACGTGATTTTTTAACCCAAGATACATCGGGTGATCGAGTGGCCCCATTAGGCAGTATAAATCCACTGGATGAATCAAACGCCACACCACTGCCATCCCTGTCTGCCCAAACAGATAACTGGGCCACTAGCCTAGAATTTCGACAACCCGTTTCACCGCCGGTTGGTGTCATAATCTCACAATCCCCTTCTGCGGTACGCTCAATCCGCAATTCTCGATTAGCCTGACAAAAGTCAAAGAATTGATCTTCCCCCAGACGTAACGAAGGTGGCCAATGCAACACAATTGCATTGATTTCCTCTTGTTGATTGACGGAAATATTGTTCAAACTTATATCTCCCAAAATTATCGTCGTCCTAACAAGGCATGCCTGAACCCAAGCAAGGGCTATTTTCATTCACATCCCTGTGTTCTGGATTCCGGCAGTCCATGCCGGAATGACGGGTTTCCTTCAAGGCCGTTGGGCGGATACAGGGATGTGATCCGCCGAATGGGATACGACGAGTCGGCAACTTTCGGCGGAACCCATCCCTGGTTCCGCCCTACCTTATCTATTCAAACCCATATCCAAACTCCCCATCCACGACATTCACATGGACTTTCTCTATAGGCTTCCCTTCCATCATCCTAATTAAAAACTCCTCACTAATCTTAGGCAATACGGTATTGGTGAGTATCGCGTCGATCATGCGTCCACCGCTTTCCAGTTCCGTGCAGCGGCTGGCTATTAATTTAATCACTTCGTCGTCATAAGTAAACGGCACTTTGTGACTTTCGGCAATTCTTTTCTTGATGCGGCCTAGTTGCAAACGGGCGATCATGCCGATCATCTCGTCGTTGAGCGGGTAATAGGGAATGACGACCAAGCGGCCTAATAGGGCAGGGGGGAATACCTTCAATAAGGGTTCGCGGATGGCTTTGGCGATGCCTTCGGGTTCGGGCATCAAGTCCGGGTCTTTGCACAGATTGGCGATCATTTCCGTGCCGGCGTTGGTGGTCAGCAGGATAAGCGTGTTCTTGAAGTCGATGACCCGGCCTTCGCCGTCTTCCATCCAGCCTTTGTCGAAGACTTGGAAGAAAATTTCATGCACATCCGGGTGGGCTTTTTCCACTTCGTCCAACAGCACGACCGAATAAGGCCGACGGCGCACGGCTTCGGTCAACACGCCGCCTTCGCCATAGCCGACATAGCCGGGAGGTGCGCCTTTCAGTGTGGACACGGTATGTGCCTCTTGGTATTCGCTCATGTTGATGGTGATGACGTTTTGCTCGCCACCGTAGAGGGTTTCCGCCAAGGCCAGGGCGGTTTCGGTTTTGCCGACACCGGACGTGCCAGCCAACATGAATACGCCGATGGGTTTGTTGGGGTTGTCCAGTCCGGCGCGGGAAGTTTGGATGCGCTTGGCAATCATGTCCAAGGCATGGCGTTGGCCGATGATGCGCTGTTCCAAGTTGTCGGCTAGTTTCAGCACGGTTTCGATCTCATTCTTGACCATGCGGCCTACCGGGATGCCGGTCCAGTCTTGTACTACGGAGCCAACGGCAATGGCGTCGACACTGGGCAGGATTAGCGGGGTTTCGCCTTGCAGTTCGTGGAGTTGGGTTTGCAGAGTGGTGAGTTCTACCAAGAGTTTTTCCCTTTCCCCCTCTCCCTGACCCTCTCCCCCAAGGGGGAGAGGGGAGGATGCGCCATCTGCCTGTGAAAGGGCAGAGGTTTGGGCTTCTCCCTCTGTGGGTAAGGCTAAATCGACTGGCTTGCCACCTTCCCTTAATTTGCCGCGCAGGTCGAGAATTTTTTCCACTAGTTCCTTTTCAGCATTCCATCGCGCTTCCAAGGTGACTAGCTGTTCCTTGTCAGCGGCCAGTTTTTCGTTGGCGGTTTCTTCCCGCTTGGCGGTGTCCATGCCCACGGCTTTTTCGCGAGCGATGATTTCCAATTCAGTTTCCAACGCGGATATGCGTTTGCGGCAATCGTCCACTTCGGCGGGTACGGCAAACTGGCTGATGGCAACACGGGCGCAGGAGGTATCCAGCAAGCTGACAGATTTATCCGGCAATTGACGGGCGGGGATGTAGCGGTGCGACAGTTTGACTGCCGCTTCCAGTGCTTCGTCCAAGATCATCACCTTGTGGTGTTTTTCCATCACCGAGGCCACTCCACGCATCATAAGTATGGCTTTGGCTTCATTAGGCTCGTTGATTTGCACCACTTGGAATCGACGAGTTAATGCAGGGTCTTTTTCAATATGTTTCTTGTATTCGGCCCAAGTGGTCGCTGCCACGGTGCGGAGGGTTCCACGCGCCAAGGCCGGTTTCAACAGGTTCGCCGCGTCGCCGGTCCCCGCCGCACCGCCTGCGCCAACTAAGGTATGCGCTTCGTCGATGAACAAGATGATGGGTTTGGGGCTGGCTTGGACTTCTTCGATGACTTGGCGCAAACGCTGCTCAAACTCGCCTTTCATGCTGGCCCCGGCTTGCAGTAAACCCACATCCAAAGTGCGCAGGGAAACCTCCTTCAACGGGGGCGGCACATCGCCCGCGACGATTTTCTGGGCAAAACCTTCCACTACGGCGGTTTTGCCGACACCGGCTTCGCCAGTCAGGATGGGGTTGTTTTGGCGGCGACGCATCAAGATGTCGATAACTTGGCGGATTTCCTCATCGCGCCCGACAATGGGGTCCATCTTGCCGGATCGGGCCTGTTCGGTCAGATCGACGGTAAACTGCTTGAGCGCCTCTTGTTTGCCCATCGCCGCCGGGGACATGGCACCTGCTGCTTCGCCGGGGACCGCGCCGCCACCCACTTGCGAACCGTCGGTGGTGGACAAGCCTTCTTCCGGGGAACCGCCGACCACCTCATTATATTTGTCGGTGATCGTATCGACTTTTATTTTGTCAAATTCTTTGGAAATGGCCAGCAGTTGATTACGCAATTCTTTGGTTTTTAACAGGCCGACAACTAGGTGGGCGCTGCGCACTTGATTTTCGCCGAACATCAAAGTGCCGTAGACCCATCCGCGTTCAACGGCTTCTTCGACATGGGAGGATAGGTCAGATATGGAGGTGGCTCCGCGTGGCAAGCGATCCAAGGAGTCGGTGAGGTCTTTGACCAAACGCGCCGGATCAATGCCGAATGCTTTGACGATACGATGCAGGTCGGAATCTTGCAATTGGAGTATCTGGTGAAACCAATGCACCAGTTCCACATAAGGATTGCCACGTAGTTTGCAAAATACGGTGGCACTTTCAATGCTTTTATAACAGACCCGGTTAAGTTTTCCGAACAGCTTGGCGCGATTGATTTCAGTCATTGCAGCGTTTCCCCGTCTCCGATGATGTAGATGAAGTGTTAAAGTCAGTACCTAGTCAGCAGCCCTAAACTGGAAATAAGGATTTAATGTCAAATCGTCGGCATCGGCCCCTTCAGCTTTATTGCCTAACCAACTTGTCCAGCCCAGTTCCGTGCCCCCGTCTAATTTTAGCGGGGGTATGTCTTGTTTGCGAAGAATCAGGTTTACATCCCACACTAATTCATCGCCGATATAATTTCGCACGACGGCGACCAGTTCAGTCAAGCC
>CAIOOA010000271.1 GCA_903859815.1 uncultured Methylococcaceae bacterium
ATCGTGGACAAATTCAGCGAGAAGGAAACCTCTCGCACGGAAACAGAAGTCGAATCGGGGCAGCGCCGTTCCGCTGCAAGTGATACGGTTACCCTCTTAAATTAGGCAGTAAACTGTCTTGACATAAGGGTCCACTGTACCTCAACCTTTTTTAATTGGAGATTTCCCTTGAAACTTAGACTTTTAATAGGCTCGGTTGGCATACTGGGCCTGACCTTATCCTTCCCCTCTTACGCGGCATTGGTGACACCGGTTTCTTCCAACATGTTCATTCGGGTTTTTTCTAACGTGGACGGGGGAACCCATGAAGAGCAAATTGACACTCAAGCCTGGGGCCAACCGCTAAGCCCGTTGAGCGTCAGTGCGACCGCAACGGCAACCGCACACGATGAATCAGGCATACAAACGCAGACGCTCACGACCACTGGAACAGGCAGGGCGACATGGGGAACCGGGGGTGATTCGGGAACGGTGGAATTCCGTCATTTTGGCTGGACTGCTCAAGATTACTCCCCAATCGGAGCCGCCTATTTAGGATTGAGCAATGGGCAAGTCGCCCCCAATTGGGAATATTCGTTCAGCGCAGTTGCCGATGGACGATTCAGCATGGAATACAATGTCGCCGTCTTAGGAAACCCCTTTGGTTTGAAAGGGTGGGACATCGGCTGGAGCGGAACGGGCGGAGGCTTAACCCTTGGCAATGTCATCAATCCGACCACCAGCGGAGTGTTTTCCCGCCCCGTTTTCGCCGGTACGACTTACACCGTCGATCTCACCAATACGACAAGTATTGGGGGTGCCCTCCTGACCGGCCATATGTCAGGGGATTTTGCTTTTAGCATCACCGCCGTGCCAGAACCCGAAGAATACTTGATGATGTTGTTGGGCTTTGGCATGGTCGGCTATCAAGTCAGGCGTAAACGGGTGAAGTCGGTATAGAACGGTTCAAAATTCTTAATGACAGTGAGGCGCAGCCGTGCAAGAGCCTTGATCTTGAGGCGTGTGGATTTTCAATAATTCTCTCACATCGGGGTTGCACTTGCCGCAATCCCTGCCGACACTCAAGCACTCGCGCAGTTGTTTGCGGGTGCAAGCGCCCTGATTGATCGCTTCGCGGATTTGACCGTCCGTGACCGCTTTGCAGATGCAGATATACATAAGCTTTCCTCAATCGTCGTCTTCGTCTTCGTCACCGATGCGTCGGCGGCGAACCGTTTTCGGGTCGGCGGTGATGGGCCGGTAAATCTCGATGCGGTCGCCTTCTTTGACGGGCGCGTCCAGTTTGACCAGCTTGCCAAAAATCCCGACCTTTAGTCGATCCAAATTGATTTCGGGAAACTGGCGGAGTATGCCCGAATGGACGATGGCTTGCTCCACCGTGCTGCCTTCCGGGGTTTCCATTCGCAGCCAAACTTGCCGGTCGGCTTCCGCGTAACATACGCCCACGTTCATGTTCCTAGCCCTCCAATTGCACCGATTCAGTCAAATTAACCGAAACAGCCTTGCTTCTGGCTTGGAGTTTGCGGTCCAAAATCTTTTTGCCGGCCAAAATGAAGCCGAGCATCAGGAAGCCACCCGGCGGCAAGGCCATCAGCAGGAAGCCCCGGTATTTTTCGATGAGGACGGTTTCCATCCAAGCAAAGGATTCGCCTAATAATAGCGATGCATTGGCAAACAAAGTGCCAGCGCCCAACACTTCCCGGGTTGCCCCCAATACCACCAAGGCTAGGGTGAATCCCAAGCCCATCATCAGCCCGTCCATGGCGGCGGCTGGCACGGGTTGGCGCGAGGCGTAGGCTTCAACCCGGCCTAAAATCGCGCAATTGGTGACAATCAATGGAATGAACAGACCTAAGACTTTATGCATTTCATGCAGCCAAGCATTCATGACCATATCCACTAAAGTGACCACCATCGCGATTAACACCACGAAGATGGGGATGCGGATTTCCGGGGGGATCAACAACCGACCCTTGGAGACCATGGCATTGCAAACCACCATGACCGCCGTGGTGGCAAGCCCCATGCCTAGACCATTGACCGCCGTGCCGGTAACCGCCAGTAACGGACATAATGCGATGCTTTGGCTGAAGACGATGTTGTTGTCCCATAGCCCATCACGGGTGATTTTGCGGAATTCTTCGTTCATGATTTGGCCTCGTGTTCTCGTTCCCACGCTCCAGCGTGGAATGTCGTGTTGGGGCTCCTGCGCCGTCAGTTTGCCGACCGGAAGCTATGACCGCAGGAGCGGTCAGTATGGAGGTTCCCACTGGATCGTGGGAACCAGAAAATGTTCGCCTATTGAAGCAACTCATCTCTATGCCTCTGAAAAAACTGCAAACCCGATTCCACCCCATGCACCACGGCGCGGGGAGTGATGGTGGCCCCGGCGAACTGGTCGAAATCGCCGCCGTCTTTCTTCACTTTGAAGCGTTCGGCAGGGGTGTTGTCCAAGGAACGCGTGTTGAAGGATTCGATCCAATCGGATTTGTTACGCTCAATCTTATCGCCCAAGCCCGGTGTTTCGGCATGGGCAACCACTCGCACACCCAACACCGTGCCCTCTTTGTCCAAACCGATCATCAATACGATAGGCCCGGAATAGCCACCATTGGCAATGAACTTAAACGCCACGCCGGTCACCGCACCGTTTTGACGGGCAATGTAGACCGGGGTTGTCAATGTGCCGGATTTGGCTGGTTCGGTGATGGTCTTCACATCGTTCACCAATACATTGTCATGCAAGTTATTGGGAACGACTTGTTCCAGCGTGACTTGAATATCTTCATTGCGGCGAGCTTCTATCGCGCCTTGGGTGGCAAAATCGGCCAACCCCAACAACAAGCTGGAAACCAAGCCAGCCGCAGCCAAAATATAGGTTTGATAATCCAAACGTTGCCGTAAGGCATCCAGATCGTCGAACTGCCGGACTAGCTTTTCCCATTGAGTTGCGGCGAAATCACGCAGGGGTTCCAAATTGACACTGCTCATTCGCGTCCCTCCGGCAATTCCAAGGGTTTGCCTTTGCGGTTCCGCCCGTAGATGCGCGGACGCACATAATGGTCGATGACTGGCGTTAGCGAGTTCATCAACAATACCGCGAAGGCAACGCCTTCGGGGTAACTGCCCCAAGTGCGAATGACATACACCAGCAAGCCGCATCCCGCGCCGAAAATCATTTGCCCCACTGGGCTATTTGGCGAGGTGACATAATCGGTGGCGATGAAAAACGCTCCCAACATCAATGCCCCGGAAGTCAAGTGAAACAAGGGACCCGGATAGCGCTCACCATCCAGCAAGGTGAACAGGCTTGCCAATAAGGCTACTGTCGCTAACATGGAAAAAGGTATCTGCCAAGTGATGATTTGTTTCTTTAACAACCAAACACCACCCACTAAGTAGAATAAAGCCGAGGTTTCCCCCAAACTACCGCCAGTCCATCCCAACAATGATTTATAAAATCCATAATCCCCTGTAGCCAATGATTGATCCAATAACCGGCCTTGCGAAAATTCGGTTTTGACCCAACCTAGCATGGTTGCGCCGGTGGAACCATCCGCTGGGGTTAGTCCGCCAAAGGTGATGGCAATGCTTTCCATCAAACCCGGCGCAGCGGAGGAAAACGGCGGGGTTGGATTGGCCCAAACCGTCATTTCCACCGGAAACGACACTAGCAAAGCCACCCGCGCCAACATGGCAGGGTTGAACAGGTTCTGACCCAAACCGCCGAACACTTGCTTGCCGACCACGATGCCGATGAACGCACCCACCACGCCTATCCACCAAGGCGCCCAAGGCGGCAGCGTCAAGGCGATCAACCAACCGCTTAACAAGGCGGAGCCGTCCAACAAAGTTGCATCCACTCGTTTACCCGCCAACATTAGGCAAGCGGCCTCAAAAGCGACCGCAGATGCTACCGTGACAATAAAGATAAACAAGGCGGGCCAGCCGAAGATGAATACACCCCATGCCGTCCCCGGAGCCAAAGCCAGAACCACCGTCAACATGATGGATTGAATCTGTAGCTCTGAACGGGTGAAGGGTGCGCTTAACATTGAAGTACTCATGCCGCTTGCTCCGTAATCTTGGGTTTCTTCGCGGCGGCTTTTCGCGCCGCTGCCGCAGCGGCGGCCTCTTGCTTTTGCCGTTCCAGTCTTGCCAGCTTTTCCTCGGCCAGCTTCTTGGTTTGCTCGGCCTTGTGGTTGGCTTGGTCGCGGGTCAGCAGTTCGCCGTTGGCGTATTTGAAATAATGCACCAGCGGGATTTCCGACGGGCAAACATAAGAGCAAGACCCGCAACTGATGCAATCCTTCAAGCCAAATTTCAGGGATTGCTCCAATTGCCCTGCTCGAATTCGTGCCACCATTTCCAAGGGTTGCAAACCCACCGGGCAAGCCGTTACACAACGGGAGCAGCGAATGCAGGATTTGGCGTTAGTGGCTGAGACTTCCTCTTGAGTGAGCGCCAAGATACCGCAAGCCCCTTTGACCAGAGGCACATTCGGATGAGGCAAGGACTCGCCCATCATCGGGCCGCCCATGACATAACGGGCGGTGTCTTCGGGCCGGTAGTCGCAATGCGCCAGCAGGCTGGCCAACGAAGTCCCTATCGGGGCTTCGATATTCCGAGCCGAGCCCACCGCCCCGCCACTGACGGTGACGATACGGCTAATCAAGGGTTTGCCGTGGCGTATGGCTTGTTGTACAGCATAGGCAGTGCCAACATTGTGCATTAACACGCCCACATCGGTGGCACGACCATCGGCGGGGACTTCTTTGCCCGTCAGATAGCCAATCAATTGCTTGTCCCAACCCATGGGATAGAACGATGGGACTAAGGCGATTTCAACTTTCCCTTCGCTCAGTTCATCTGCCGCCATGCGCATCGTCGTATAGGCTTCAAGCTTATTGTCTTCGATGCCGACGATGGCTTTTTGAGCGCCCAAGCCATGCAGCATGATGAGGATGCCATCGACGATGACTCGCGCCCGTTCCCGCATCAAGCGGTCATCGCAAGTCAGGTAAGGCTCGCATTCGCCACCGTTGATGAGCAAGGTTTGAATCTTCGTGCGCCGACCTAGATTGAGCTTCACTGCCGAAGGGAACGCCGCACCGCCCAGGCCAACCACGCCGGCCGCACCGACACGGAGACTGATTTCCTCCGGGGACAGACTAAATGGGTCGATTTTTTCGGGCAGTTCCATCCAACGGTCTTCGCCGTCCGGTTCCAATAATAAGGTGGGCGTAGGCAAGGCAGACGGATGGGCGGAGGGATAATCCATGATGTCAGCCACAATCCCGGAAGTAGGCGCATGGATGGGTGCAGACACTAGCCCTTGGCTGACTGCCAACAACTGTCCTTTCAGTACCCGGTCACCCACTTTGACCACTGGGTCGGCGGGTTTGCCGACATGCTGCCACAACGCCAGATAGAGCATGGGAGGCAACGGAAAGCCAGTATCAATCGGTCTATCTGCGGTGGCTTCTTTACGGGGTTCGGGATGGACTCCGCCACGGATTTTGGGTTGATTACCCTTCAACAGCCCTTTGAATTCAAATGGTTTATCGGGCAACAGGGATTGAACGTCAAAAAGTTTGCCGTCCCACAAGGCATGAATGTCAAATAGGGCCATGGGCTTATGCTCCCGCCATCGCCGTTTCCGGCTTGGGCCAACGCCATAGGCGCAGATTCACTTTTACAGGATGCATTTTTAGGCATTCGGTAGGGCAAACCTCCACGCATTTGGCACAGGCGATGCAGGCATCCGCCACCACGGCATGGATCATCTTAGGCGCGCCCACCAAGGCATCGGTGGGGCATAATTTGATGCATCTAGCACAACCGATGCATAAGGATTCGTCTATCCATGCCACCTGCGGAACCATGTCACCCATCTCGGACAAATCCAACTCAATGGACAGTTTGTTCGCCAAGCGTTCGGCCAAGGCTTTGCCTCCCGGCGGACAAAGCGTAGGCGGGGCTTCACCTGCCACCAAGGCTTCCGCCGCTGGACGACAACCGGGAAAAGCACACTGCCCACATTGAGAACCAGGCATCATCGCTTCAATTTCGTCGATGAGCGGGTTTTCCTCGACCTTGAAGTAACGTGATGCGGCACCTAATAGAAAGCCCAAACCCATGCCTAAAGCGGCAAGACTGATGGCGGCGAATAAAATGTACATACGCTGACGGCCTCCCAATCAATGCGTGTTCAAACCAGCGAAACCCATGAAAGCCAGAGATAAAATCCCTGCTGTGATAAACGCTATCGGATTGCCGGCAAATGCTTCTGGCACATTCATCAATGCCAAACGCTCGCGAATGCCGGCGAAAATCACCATGACCAGCGTGAAGCCTAGGGCCGAGCCAAAACCGAACAAGGCACTGTGAAGAAAATCATATTCTTGTTGGATGTTGAGCAAGGCCACGCCTAGCACCGCACAATTGGTGGTGATGAGTGGCAGGAAGATGCCCAAGACTTGATACAGCACAGGGCTAGTCTTGCGCACCACCATTTCGGTGAACTGCACCACGGCGGCGATCACCAAAATAAAGGATAAAATACGTAGAAACCCGATCCCCAGTGGATCGAGCAAATAATGTTCGATGAACCAGCTTGCCACCGCCGTAAGGGTCAGCACGAAAGTCGTCGCCAATCCCATGCCAATGGCAGAGTCAAGCTTTTTGGACACGCCCATGAAAGGGCACAACCCCAAAAACTTCACCAACACCACATTATTCACTAGGGCCGTGCCCAGTAACAGCATCAGGTAGTCGCTCACACAGATTCCTCCTTTGGTTTGCTTTGGTTAAAGCATGGGTTGTGCCAGATGGACATTTCACCCATAGCATATTGTTTTTGTTATAGTTTTATGAAAGTTCGAAGGTTCTGGTTTGTCGGATAAAAAACAGGCTAGAGCCAATGTCAAGACAAGATTGTCGGGTTTGTGACAGACCGTTAGGTTTTTTACTCTTTGGGTTTGAGTATCCACCGTAACAGGCATGGTTTTAGGAGGTTTTATTAGGAGAGTCTCATTATGCGATGCAATTTGCGATGCATTTTGCAATTAGGCTATAGCCTTAAACGTTCAAGCTATCAAGCGCTTCCTTGCAAAACCACATGGAAACGGCAGTAAATCAAGGTCTTACCACCTAGTACCTGGGATTTCATTAAACCCAGAAAAACAACATTTTATGTGGTATAAAAATTGCTTTATATACCAAGCATTTATCTCAATATTTGACACCAAGGCCGAATGCAAGCAACCCACCTACCCTGCGCTAAACTTTACCCAAGTTGACCTAGCGAATCTGTCGGGAAGCGTTTGGCGGTTGCGTTATTATCATATTGAGTCATGTAAAGATCCCTTGGAACTGGCGTGAATCAGAACCAAGGCAACCATTTAATAGCCCCAACATAAGGAAAGATGACATGACACTGAAGAAGCATTTTTTGCGCCACACAATGGCGACTGTCGCAGTAATATCCACGCTGTCTGCATTACCCGCCGCCGCCGATACATTTAGCGGACATACCTTCAACCTAACTGGAACGGCCACGATGGTCGGCAGCGACTTGCAACTGACCTCACTTGAAGAGCAATCCGGCGCAGCATGGCTGACCTCGCCGTTATCGACCAGCAATTCATTTTCCGCCAGCTTTAGTTTTTCACTGAGTGCGCTTCATCATAATGCTACAACGGGTGATGATCTTGACGACATGGCGGATGGCATCACCTTGACCCTACAGAATTTAGGGACTAGCGCATTGGGTCA
Source organism: uncultured Methylococcaceae bacterium (assembly GCA_903859815.1). GTDB lineage: Bacteria > Pseudomonadota > Gammaproteobacteria > Methylococcales > Methylococcaceae > Methylumidiphilus. The sequence continues at coordinate 7,777 of CAIOOA010000271.1, forward strand.
GGGCGGTGGGAATGTCGGTTACACCAACCAAGACAGTGTTGGATCGATCATCCAGACTTGGGACAACAATCGTGTTGGCTTAAACACCAACGGTGAGCTATTTGATATAGATGGACATCCAACCACAAAACCCGCACCACCCCTGACGCTCCCCGACACCACTTTAGGCCGCGCAACATTGGTTACAGGTTCCCAAACAATCACCTACAATGCATCAACCAGTCTGTTGAGCATGGTCGGAACCTTGACTGTGGATGGCAATCTCTATAACGTGAGTGACACCGCCACCATCGACCTTAGCAGCAAATTTGGCCCTATTATGTACCTCGGTTTCACGGGCGGAACCGGTCTTGGCCTTGCCGATCAAAGAATCACCAGCTTTAGCATTGCCGCTGTGCCTGAACCCGAAGAATGGGCCATGATGCTGATGGGCGCCGGCATGGTGGCCTATCAAGTCAAGCGCAAGCGCTCTGCTTAGATACATTATCTATATAACAACAAGATTTTCATCACGACAGGGTGTGCCTTCCATGAAGGCGCACCCTTTTACACGTAGCGCATTTTTAACATTTGCAGCCAGCGGGAATCTGTGCAAGTATTAATAAATAACTGATGTTAAGCAGCGGCCTAGGTTTGTAGCGTCAAAGCTTGCTTTGACAGGCGAAGCAAGATTGGCATTTCCTATGGTCTTGTCAAAGCAAGCTTTGACGCTCCCGGTTCGCTGTCTTGTCAAAGCAAGCTTTGACGCTCCCGTTTTGCTGGAAAATAAACAACTTTTCGTCCGTGCGTAAGGTTAGCAAACAATCAAATATCTCTTTTATATCTGCTTTTATTCACTCGGAGGTGCGTAATTATGCAAGTCAACAGGCGCCAGTTTTTCAAACTGAGTGCCGCATCGCTAGGGGGTTCCACGCTGACGGCTTTGGGATTTTCACCCAAGGAAGCCTTGGCTGAGGTGCGTACATTTAAACTGACGCGCACCACGGAAACCCGCAATACTTGTCCGTATTGTTCGGTGGCCTGCGGCATTATTCTCTATAGTCTCGGCGACAGGGCGAAAAATGCCTTGTCCGACATCATCCATATCGAGGGCGACCCGGATCATCCGGTCAGCCGTGGCAGCCTCTGCCCAAAAGGAGCCGGCCTGCTCGATTTTGTCCACAGCAAAACCCGCATCACTTTCCCTGAATACCGCGCCCCCGGCAGCAAGGCTTGGACGCGGGTGACTTGGGACTGGGCATTGGATCGCATTGCCAAGTTGATGAAGGCAGACCGTGACCAGCAGTTCATTACTCAAAACGACAAGGGGCAAACGGTCAATCGCTGGACTTCGGTTGGTTTCCTAGCCGCCTCCGCCTCTTCCAACGAAGCCGGTTACATCACCCACAAAGTTCTCCGTAGTTTTGGGCTAGTCACCCTAGACAACCAAGCTCGCGTCTGACACGCACCGACGGTGGCAAGTCTTGCTCCGACATTCGGTCGCGGCGCGATGACGAATACTTGGATGGATATTAAGAATGCAAATGTCATTCTGGTAATGGGCGGCAATGCCGCAGAAGCGCATCCTGTGGGGTTTAAATGGGTCGTCGAAGCCAAGGCCCATAACAAGGCCAAGCTGATTGTGGTCGATCCTCGCTTCAACCGCACGGCATCAGTGGCAGATGTTTACGCGCCTATACGCGCGGGGACCGATATTGCCTTTTTGAACGGCGTTATTCGTTATTTGCTGGAAAAAGACGCCATTCAACACGAATATGTGAAGGCGTACACCAACGCCAGCTTTATCGTGCGCGATGATTTTAAGTTTCAAGATGGTTTGTTCAGCGGCTACGACGAAAAATCCCGGAAATACGACAAATCCACTTGGCAATACGAACTGGATGAGATGGGTTATGCCAATGTGGACGAAACCCTGCAAAGTCCTAATTGTGTGCTGAATCTGCTGAAGACCCATGTGGATCGCTACACCGTGGAGGCGGTCAGTGACATCACTGGTACTCCTAAAGATGTGTATCTACAAATTTGTGAGATGATTGCCTCGACTGCCACACCCACCCGCACCTTGACCAGCCTGTATGCACTCGGCTGGACCCAACACAGCATTGGAGCGCAAAACATCCGCACCTTGGCGATCATCCAATTGCTGCTCGGCAATATTGGAATGCCGGGGGGCGGAGTCAATGCGCTGCGCGGTCATTCCAACATCCAAGGCTTGACCGACTTGGGGCTGTTGTCGGATCAGTTGCCGGGTTATATGAATCTTGCCCAAGATGGGGAGACAACCCGCAACGCTTACTTGGAAAAGCGCACCCCCAAACCGCTGCGGCCTGCACAAATCAATTACTGGTACAACTACTCCAAGTTCCACACCAGTCTATTGAAGGCTTGGTACGGCAAAGCAGCAACGGCAGATAATGACTTCTGCTACGACTGGCTACCCAAGGTCGATCAAGTCTATGACGGACTACGCGCCTTCGACCGGATGGATCAAGGGTTGATGACGGGCTATGTCTGCCAAGGCTTCAACCCTTTGGCATCCTTTCCCAACAAAGCCAAAATCTCGTCTGCATTGTCCAAATTAAAATTCTTGGTGGTGATGGACCCTTTGACAACCGAGACCTCGGAATTCTGGCAAAACCACGGCGAGTTCAACGAAGTCAAACCGGAAGACATTCAAACCGAAGTATTCCGCTTGCCGACCACTTGCTTTGCCGAGGAAGAAGGTTCGCTGGTCAACAGTTCGCGCTGGCTACAATGGCATTGGAAAGGGGCGGAACCACCCGGCGAATGCCGCACCGACATCGACATTATGTCTGAGTTGTTTGTCAAAATCCGCGAGCTTTACCAACAGGAAGGCGGGGCGTTTGCCGATCCGATACTGAACTTGCACTGGCCTTATCGTGTACCCGAAGCCCCAGGCCCGGATGAAATCGCCAAGGAATTCAACGGCTACGCACTAGCCGACATTCCCGACCCAAAAGAACCCGGCAAACTGTTGGCGAAGAAAGGCCAACAATTGTCCAGCTTCGCCCAATTGCAAGATGACGGCAGCACCGCCAGCGGAACGTGGATATTCTGCGGCTCGTGGACCGAGGCGGGCAACCAAATGGCTAGACGTGACACCACCGACCCGACCGGGCTAGGCATCGCGCCAAACTGGGCGTGGGCATGGCCGTTAAACCGGCGGATTCTCTACAACCGCGCATCTTGCGACCCGGCTGGCAAGCCTTGGGATGAAAACCGCAAGTTGATCGAATGGGATGGAAGCAAGTGGTCCGGGCTGGACGTGCCGGACTTCAAAGCCGATGCCGCGCCGGAAAGCGGCATGATGCCATTCATCATGACCAACGAAGGAGTGGCTAGACTATTTGCGTTGGATAAAATGGCGGAAGGCCCGTTCCCGGAACATTACGAGCCGTTTGAAACGCCATTAGGCACCAACCCGCTGCACCCCAATGTCATCAGCAACCCGGCGGCGCGGGTGTTCGACGGCGACAAAGCCATGCTCGGTGAACATAAGGAATTCCCTTATGTGGCAACCACTTACCGCTTGACCGAGCATTTCCATTTCTGGACCAAGCATTCTGTCATTAATGCCTCGTTACAGCCTGAGCAATTTGTCGAGATTGGCGAAGCCTTGGCGAAGGAATTGGGCATCTTCAACGGCGAGCGGGTCAAGGTCAGTTCCAAGCGAGGGCATATCATCGCCGTGGCGATGGTGACGAAACGCATCAAAGCCCTGACCGTGGCTGGTCAAACCGTGCATCAAGTCGGCATACCCATCCATTGGGGTTTTACCGGCGCAACCAAGAAAGGTTATATCGCCAACACCTTAACCCCGTTCTTGGGCGATGCGAATACCCAGACCCCGGAGTTTAAGGCGTTTTTGGTTAAGGTGGAGAAAGTGTAAACTTGATGGTTCCCACGCTCCGGCGTGGGAACCCATACCCGGACGCTCTGCGTTCAAATGCTGCCGTAGTGGGGGTACGATCAAAAACGAGAACTTCCCGCAACTGGCTGTCGAGGAATTGCGGCGGTTGGGGCATGATGTATTGACGGTATTGGAGGCGGGTCGAGCCAACCAATTCATTTCCAACACCCCGGCGCATTAGCGATTTAATGTAATGCGCCGCACATCAATATTTTTTCACATTAAGGTATTAGACATGCAACATCAAACCCTCAAACAAGAAGCAATGGAATCCATAAAACACTTGCCAGATGATGCCGATATTGACGAAATCATGTACCACCTGTATGTTATCGATAAACTTCGCAAGAGTCGTGAAGCGATTGAGCAGGGTCATGTCATCGCACATGAAGATTTGAAGCGCGAGATAGAGCAGTGGTAATTGTTTGGTCAATTCCGGCACGTCAGGACCTTAAGCTGATTCATCAATATATTGCAAACGACTCCACACGCTATGCCACTCGCGTCATTCAGGACATTACTAACAAAGTTGAAATACTACTAGTATATCCGCGTATTGGCATGAAAGTTCCGGAAATCAGTGAGGAGAATGTCCGAGAAATTGGCATGTATTCCTATCGAATCCTATACGAGCTAATGGGAGATACCATTTATATTCACGGTGTAATTCACAAGCGCAGGAATTTTAAACCGGAAGATTTGCATCGGACATAGATCGGTAAAGTACATATAGATATGAAGCGCATCGTTCGGGTAATTAGATTATTGTGGCCTACATTACCGGACGCTCCGCGTCCGATACCATCGGAGCGGTTAAAGCCGCGTTTCCACGCCGGAGCGTCACTGCCATTAAGTTAAGCAAAAAACCGCCAGATTTGCGATGATTATACGATTTTGAGTCAACAATGGATAAAAAGAGCAGGCGTTGGAAACCAGTCGGACACTCATTTTGGGCAGTGCGTTCAAATCCCTTC
>CAIOOA010000272.1 GCA_903859815.1 uncultured Methylococcaceae bacterium
AATAATTACCAAGCATTCAACTAGGACAATTTCATGATTGAACGAATCATGCTATCCTCGTCTCATTTCAAATCAGAACATCTCACGCATCAAACCATGTCAAAGAGACCAAAATTGCAGGACGATTTCATCACCCTAGCCCACGGCAATGGTGGACGCTACATGCGGGAACTGATCGACCATTTATTCGTGCATTATTTGCAGAATGAAAGCCTGGACACCACGGTCGATGCCGCTAGGCTATCAATTGACTTGATGTCCGGGGAACAGGAATTGATGGTGACTACGGATGGCTTCACCGTTGAGCCCTTGGAATTTCCGGGGGGAAACATAGGCAGTTTGGCGGTTCATGGCACCATCAATGATTTGGCTGTGTCGGGGGCCACGCCTATTTATCTGACGTTAAATGCCTTTATCGAAGAAGGATTGGATGTTGCCGTGCTGGAACGCATACTGGCGGCAATGGAGGAAGCCTGCCGGGAATCTGATGTCCGTGTGGTTGCAGGCGACACCAAGGTCGTCCGGCGGGGACAAGGCGGGGGGATTTACCTCGCCACCACCGGAATTGGCTTACGTCCTAGAGCCTTGAAGCTTGGTTTGGAGTTGTTGCAAGCCGACGACAAAATTCTTGTGTCCGGTTCAGTCGGAGACCATGGCACGGCGGTGATGTTGGCACGTGAACAATTCGGCTTGCGCGGTGATTTACAATCTGATGCCACCAGTGTCTTTCCGATTGCGCAGTCACTGTTGACCATACCCGGCTTGCGCTTTATGCGCGACCCGACCCGCGGAGGCATAGCGACGGTTGCCCACGAAATGGCTCGCGCCAGCTCGTCCACTGTTCGATTGTTTGAATCCTCCATTCCAGTAAAAGGGCCGGTGCGCGCAGTCTGTGAAATGTTGGGTTATGACCCTTATTTCCTGGCTTGTGAAGGGCGAGTGGTTGCGGTTCTTGCCCCTGAATCCGCCGATGCGGCGCTGTCTCTTCTCAACGACAATGATTTTCGAGATGCCGCGATAATAGGCGAGATTATGTCTGGCCCAAGTCGCGTGGTGTTGGAAACCCGCTTAGGCGGGGAAAGGATTCTGGAAGAATTGGAAGACGATCCTTTACCCAGAATTTGCTGATAATTTGTTAGTGACTTTTCGCATGAAAATCCGAGGTTAGCGATGAAGACTAAATCAATGCTCGCAACAATCACCCTTTGCCTGTCTATCATGGTGATGATGGCATTTTCTTTGAATGCCTTAGCGCAACCGACAGGGGTGGGCATTACTTCGCCAATATCCGATGGGAAACTGGTTGCCCCAACGACTTCGGTCACTTTAACCGGCACGGCAACCGAGACCGACCCAAACGCTACACTCATTTACCAATGGAATATTTCCAATAGTATTGACCAAAGTATCACTTCGTTGTCTGGGCCTAGCGTCTCCTATCAAATTCCTGCCAATGCCCCGATCAATTCGACCATTACGGCGACACTGGTGGTTACCAATTCGGCAGGTGCGGCTGCCGATACCCAGCCGACGAGAACCCTACAAGTGGCTGCTCCTTTGCCTCAACCAACGCAAGTGCTTATTTCCACTCCCGCATCCGACGGGACAACCGCAGCCCAAGGTAGCCAGGTCGTGTTTTCAGGCTCAGCAACCAACAACGATCCGAATCAGACCCCACTCTTCTACTCTTGGATTATTTCTGACGGTAATAGCCAGTCAACGCTAAATGGACAAACCGTCACCTACCCAATCAACTCTAATGTGGCTGTTGGAACGAGGATAAGCGCAACTTTATACGTGACAAATTCTGTCAATATACCTGCCGATTCAATACCCCAACGTTTCTTGACAGTTTCTGCCGCAATCCCTCCCCCGCTGTCGGCCAATCTAGTTTATGTGGCCAATTACCTATCCGATACGGTAACCATCATTGATCCGGCTTCCAATGACAAAGTCGCCACGCTTTCGGTGAATGGCCTTTTCTTTGGACAAGATGTCAGCCAAGACGGAAAAATTGCTTATATACTATTTACCAATGCAGGGGTTCGGCATGGGTCAGTCTCGGTGATTGACACGACCACGAAAACAGTGACGGCTAGATCTGACGTAGAAGACGGCCCTTATAGCGTAGCGGTCACACCGGATGGAAAATTCTCCTATGCCACCCATTTTGACTATTTCGGAACCGTCACCGTCACAGACACAGCCAGCAATAACTTGACTGCCACCATTTCTGTGGGTAGTTTCCCTTTTGGCATCGTCATCACACCGGATGGAAAAAACGCCTATGTCGCAAATAACTTTGACGGAACCGTCTCGGTCATAGACACGGGTAGCAAGGCTGTCACCAAAACGATTACATTGGACAATTTCTACCCTTACCGGATTGGAAACGTCTTGGCGGCTTCGACATCTCAATTTAGTAGGTTTAATGTCAATAGCTTGATACTATCGAAATCTTTTGGGACATTGTCTCTATCATCAAGCTTCACACTAGGGACCAACAGCTTAGGAATCGCCCCATCCTTTGAAACGACGACATTGAAAATCGGCAGTTTGGCGTTTGCCTTCCCGCCTAATACCTTTCAACAAGAAATTTGGGGTTGGTACATGGTTGATTGGATGTTTTTGGGAAGTCATGTCAACGCCTTAATTCAACCCTTGGGCAACAACCAATATTCCTTTAACATGATGGCTTCCCCAACCTACCTAGCTGGCATCGACAATACTCCTATGATCGTAACTCTCACCATTGGCAATCAAGCGGGTTCCGAATTGGTTTACCCGACGATCTCCCGTTAAGGCCGGGTTCCGAGTTCTCGATTGGTTGGCCAAAAAGCGGCAATGGGAATGATTAATAGGGCGAATTGATTCGGTAAAGAATAAGTGTTTAAACGAGTACTTCCACAGGTTGGGGATGCCCTAGGAAATCCCTAGGGCTGGCGGTGTAGCCGTAAGCGCCCGATTGCAAGACTATAATTAAATCACCGACTCGGGCATGGCCCAATTCCATCCTGTCTGCCAAAATATCAAGCGGCGTACAAAGTGGCCCGACCACAGAGGCATTCTCAACTGCTTCGCCAACTACCCGGTTTCCCACCAAAACCGGGTAGTTTTTGCGAATAACCTGCCCAAAATTGCCCGAGGCAGCCAAGTGGTGATGCAAGCCTCCATCAACCACGAGGAAAACCTGCCCCCTTGACACTTTCCTGTCTAGGACCCGGCAAATATAAACCCCTGCCTCGCCGACGATATAGCGGCCCAATTCTATGACAAACTCTGCCTCAGGAAAGTCCTTGCGGGCATCAGGCACGATGTTCCTCAGATTATCGCCTACGCGAACCACATCCAAAGGCTGTTCGCCGGGAAAATAAGGGATGCCAAACCCACCACCCAGATTTAACAGCCGAACGGGCCTAGGCGCAAACTCGGCCAGCCTTCGGGCTAAATCAAACGTTTTTTCCTGCGCTTCCATGATGGATTCAGCCCGCAAATTCTGCGACCCAGAAAAGATGTGGAATCCGTAAAAATCCAAATCCCATTCATCGATGCGAGCCAGCAGGGCGGGAACGACTTCCGCATCTATGCCAAATTGCTTGGGTCCGCCGCCCATCTTCATGCCTGAAGATTTTAGTTCAAAATCTGGATTAACTCTGACCGCGACTTTGGGTTTGATACCCAAGCTCGCCCCAATTTCCGCCAAATGACTAAGTTCACGCTCGGATTCCACATTGACCACAATTCTGGCCGCAGTCGCCTGGCGAAGCTCACGATCAGTTTTACCAGGACCTGCAAAACTAATTTTATCTGGCGGCATGACCGTATCCAAAACCGTCTTGAGCTCGCCAGCCGATGCCACGTCGAAACCATCCACTAGACCGGCAAGATGCTGAACCAAGGCAGGCATGGGATTGGATTTAATGGCAAAGTGAAGGTGAATGTCGGCGGGCAATGTAGCTCGCAACATTGCAATTCTCTGACTGAGCATTTCGCGGTCATAGGCATAAAACGGGGTCTGCCCGACTCGCTCCGCTAATTGGCTGACGGACACACCGCCTATAATGAGGCCATTATCCTCAATCGGGAAAGGCAAGGTAAATCGGTGTTGGCTGCTTGCATTCACGGATTAGGTTCCTTAAATAAGTCAACTAAATTCCCTGCCAGATGCTTACGGTCAATCTTGCCATTTGGGTTGCGCGGCAAGGGTTCAGGATGGGCAATCACCCGTGCAGGAACCATAAACCCAGGCAATTGTTTTTTGCATTCCTCCAAAATGCGACTGGCAGCACTATCGTCCCACAGGGAATGGTATGTCACCAGCACAACGGCTTGACCAAGAACAGGGTGAGGCACTCCCACCGCCGCCACTTCGGTGACAAGTTGGGTGGCATAAACCACTTCTTCCACCTCGGTCGGGCTGATCCGGTAACCAGAAGTCTTGATCATTTCATCCCGCCTACCGATGAAATACAAAAAGCCTTCCTTGTCCATTTTGACCGTATCCCCGGACCATACTGCCATTTCAGGTATGGGTAGCCCCGCAAGCTGTCCTGGTGCAGGTTTATAGCGTTCAGCCGTCTTTTCGATATCGTTCCAATACCCTAGAGCCACGTGGGCCCCTCGATGAACTAACTCACCTTCCTCACCAGGGCCGCAAGCAGACCCATCAGGACGGACAACCATTATCTCGGCATTGGGTATGGCTTTGCCAATCGATTCAGGCCGTCTATCCACCTCTTCGGGAGGCAGATAGGTGGAGCGGAATGCCTCGGTCAGCCCGTACATCAAATACGGCTTTGTTCTTGGCAATTTGGCCCTCAAGGCTTGTAAGGTGGCGGTAGGCATGGCTCCGCCGGAATTGGTGATATATCGCAAATGCCCATCCGTAGCTTCCGGCCAATCCAATTGGGCCAACTGTATCCACAACGGTGGCACGGCTGCAAGACCCGTAATTTTTTCCCGGCTTACAGCGCGAACAACATCCCTTGGCAACAAATAATTCATCAACACGGCACAGGCACCCACACGAAACGCTGTGGTAAGTTGCGAAAGGCCATAGTCAAAACTTAAAGGCAATACCGAGAGTATGCGATCCTGCTCATGGTTTTCCAAGTACGAAGAGACACTTTCCGCACCAGCCACCAAGTTTCTATGCGACAGTACCACCCCCTTTGGCTTACCGGTACTACCCGAGGTGTACATGATGGCTGCCATGTCAGCATCAATGACTCGGTAAGGATTACACCTCGGCATAGTGCAGCGCTGCGACCATGAGATCAACTCCACGCCAGGCAAAGCCTCATCGGACAGTTCCCCCACTATCACCACGGCCCTCAAATCACGGCAATGCAACAATGCAGGCCGAAGCAATTCCAGCCGCTCCGGTGAAGTGACCAAAATTTGCACATTACAATCATTGAGTATGTGGCTAACCTGATCGGCTTTGAGCAACGGATTGACCGGCACGAAAACGCCGCCCGCCGTCGCTGCTCCGAACAATGCAGTCACCGTGTCGATGCGCTTTTCAAGGTAAACCGCTATTCTTTCCGATTTTTGCAGTCCAAGATGCAAATAAAGATGACTGGCTTGGTTAATTTCCAAACCAAGCGACTGGTAATCAAGGCTAACCCCACCACCGTCTTGCAAGGCTATTAGTTTGGGTCTTGAGTGGGCTGATTCAACGATCAGTTCGTGGGCCAAATGAATCATATCTGTGAGCAATCAATTTGCATTTATCTCTCGAATACGCGACAACAACATCCTACGGACATTTCCTAAAACTTGCTTAAACGCCCCAAGGATACCCAATAATGTTCTTGGATTATAAGCAACAATGCCCCAGCGCCCACGGTGATGGCTCATCCAATCTTTTTTATAATTATCATCACCTATCAAATAATCAACTTCTTTAACCTTATCAATGTTGATCACATATTGCATCATATGCGCCGTCAAAACAGAACCTACTGAATAGGTGTCATATTGCGCATCATGTGCAAGCTTGTAAATAGCCGCCCGGTCATGGGCCACTATCCAGATTTGCGCCGCTATTGGCCTGTCTTGAAAATAGGCAAAGCCCAACCGGAGCCAACCCTGTTTGGCACATAGCCTGATCAAGCCTGGCATAAAACCCGGAAACGGTTCATGAACCTTCCAACTTGAATTGTAAACTTTAATATAATCCTCAATCTTAGAATCAAGCTGATCGCCATCCGTAACAATCTCGAGCCTTGCTTCTCCGGTTGCGATGAATTGTTTACGCTTTCTGTTGACCGTGTTCCGTAAACGGGAAGGCAAGCCTTTAAAATATTCCTCAAAAGTTCGGCCAGAGACCAGCAAATACCAATTATCGAAACAAAAATACTTAAAAGTTAAGAAACCGTTATATTTTAATGCATTGAATAATGCTACATAGGTATCATGCTCAAGGGAAAGGGGCTTTAACTCGATGGCATCACAAGCCAATTGCCCTTGACTGATTTCATGAAAAACATTAGGCAACAACTCAATTGCCTTTTCATTTGATAAAATCGGAGCATACAAAGATGTATAAAAGTTACTTAATGTACGCAGCGTTCTGGACTTGAATAAATTACCGGACAGATAATACATGGGAAGTACTGCAATTTGCCCATTTTCATCCTCGGCGACAAAGATTTTAATTTCTTCGCCTTTGTTATATGTTGATGAAATTAAATTATTAAACCAAGAATAGCTGCAATCGTAGCTTAATGTTTCAGTGTGCTGAAATGCCAATCGATGGTGTGGCAATAAATCATCAAGCTTACCATAGCAATATAATTTCATTTATAACTACCAATTAATTTAGGTTTTTTTGGGTACGAAAATCTAGGCATTCTTTTTTCAGAACACCCAATAAACTATTATTATTTGCTTCAATTGCACGTCATTTATAACTACGTTGTTCCAATTGAATATCTTCAAATGCCAAACAATCCTTGTGCAGAATTTCTGAATGGTATTGCCCATCAAACTCCCATGCGGCCACATACGAAAAATCCCGATCATTGCGAAGAGCCTCCCCTTCTGCTGTTTGATGTTCTTCCCGGAAATGAACTCCGCAAGACTCTGAGCGATTCAGTGCATCATCCACCATCAGTTCACCCAACTCAATAAAATCTGCAACTCTTCCCGCTTTTTCCAACTCCTGATTCAATTCATGCTGATTTCCCATGATGCGAAGATGGCTCCAGAAATCCGTTTTAATCTCTTGAATTTTCAGCTTGGCAGCACTCAGCCCTTTTTCATTCCGAGACATGCCGCAATGATCCCATAGGGTTAACCCTAGTTCACGATGAAATTCATCCACTGTTTTATTACCCTTAATTGACAGCAAACTCTCCTGTCGCCTTTGCATCGTCTTTATTGCGTCCTTGAAGATGGCATGATCGGTTTCTATCATATCATTCCAGCCCAGATTTGCTAAGTAATCCCCTACAGTGTTTGGTATTACAAAATATCCATCGACCAATCCTTGCATCAAAGCACTAGCCCCTAAGCGGTTGGCACCATGATCGGAAAAGTTGGCTTCCCCAAGCGCATAAAGCCCGGGTATGGTAGTCATCAAATTGTAATCCACCCAAAGCCCCCCCATGGCATAATGCGCGGCGGGAAATATCATCATAGGAACCTCATAAGGGTTTTCCCCCGTTATATGATGGTATAACTCAAACAAGTTGGAATACTTAGCTTCAATAACCTCTCTACCCTCACGCCTTAAGGCATCACTAAAATCCAAGAAAACCGCCAAGCCAGTCGCCCCTACCCCCCTGCCTTCATCGCATACATTCTTGGCACTCCTGGAAGCTACGTCACGAGGCACTAAGTTTCCATATGAAGGATACTTTCTTTCCAGAAAATAATCTCTCTCAAGCTCCGGGATATTAATTGCATCTCTACCCTTCAAGCCGGGAAGTGCAGATTTTGGCACCCATATTCTCGCATCGTTCCGCAAGGATTCCGACATCAACGTCAACTTTGATTGAAAATGCCCCGAAACTGGGATGCAAGTTGGGTGGATTTGAGTAAAGCACGGGTTGGCGAACCAAGCTCCTTTCTTGTGCGCCCTCCAAGCAGCCGTGACGTTTGAACTTTTGGCATTAGTCGATAAATAGAACACATTAGCATAGCCCCCCGTGCATATCAGTACCGCATGGGCGCTATGTGCTTCAATTTTTCCGGTCACTAAATTCCGGGTGACGATACCTCTCGCCCTGCCATTTTCGACAACGACATCAAGCATCTCGGTGCGTGTATGCATTTTAATTTTACCTTTGGCAATTTGACGGTTGAGAGCCCCATAAGCCCCCAATAACAATTGCTGTCCGGTTTGTCCACGCGCATAAAAAGTCCTCGAAACTTGAGTGCCTCCAAATGAGCGGTTTGCCAATAAACCCCCATATTCCCTAGCGAAGGGAACACCCTGGGCCACGCACTGATCGATTATATTCAGGCTTATTTCTGCCAAGCGATAGACATTGGCCTCACGCGCCCGGAAATCGCCCCCTTTTATCGTATCGTAAAATAACCGATAGATACTATCGCCATCATTTTGATAGTTCTTTGCGGCATTGATACCGCCTTGGGCGGCAATACTGTGGGCTCTCCTTGGGCTATCCTGTATACAAAACGCCTTTACATTGTATCCCAGCTCCCCCAAAGTCGCCGCTGCCGAAGCACCGGCTAAACCCGTACCCACTACGATAATATCAAACTTTCGTCGATTGGCAGGATTTATCAGTTTTAAATTGAATTTATGGGATGCCCATTTTTGATTCAGAGGGCCATCGGGTATTTTCGCATCCAAGATCATAGTCTTATGCTTATATACATTATCAAAGGTATTAACGCAAAAATGCCGGGAATTAGAATCGCCATCGATTTCCCAACCATCATCAAACCAAAGTTATACTTGGAATGGTTAATGCCAAGTGTTTGGAATAGACTAGGTATGCCATGCCACAGATGAAATGATGCCGCAATCATTGTGAAAACATAAAATGAAACATACCATGTCTTGGAAAACCAATAAGCCACTAATGCATATAAATTCGGTATCATTTTCCCATCATATTGGACTGTGCCCATGTTACCATAATGTGTTTCTGCCCAGAAATGTCGAAGATGAATGACAATAAATGCCAACATAATTAGCCCTAAAACAACCATATTTCGAGAACTCCATGGCGTGGCAGAAGAATCCTTTTTTTTATAGGCGACAGGGCCACGGGCTTTTCGATTTGAAATAGAGAGGATAACGGCCCATACAATATGAAAACTGATGATGATAAAATTAACTTTTGAAACAATTTGAATTAACGGATTGGTTCCCATGAAATGAGCATACTCATTGAATGCCCTTCCCCCGTCAGGTTTAAGTAGCTGCAAATTACCCGCTAGGTGAACCAGCAGGAAAGTCAGCAAGAATATTCCTGTCAATGACATAAGCATTTTTTTCCCCAACGAACTGGAGAAAAGCTTGACCAACCAATTCATGATTCTGCAACTATATAATGTTGGGACTGAACCCAAGGTTCTTTGCAATCCGAAGCCACTATGCCTTAATTTCTGATAGCTGCACTGGACCGTCAATAGCGCAAGTCCTTAGGACCCTTGAGGTTCAAGTATAACGCATTCCTTTTTCCTATTGGCTGAACAATGAATATCCACAATCGCAAGCCACTTCAAACTAGATGTGTCACAACAGGATATTTGGTGTACATTACGCTGATAGGAAACCCGCAAGCACAGTGGATTGGCCCTAACCGTATCGTTTACACCATTATTATATTCCAATTGGGAAATGCCTATGCATCAAACGCTGCCATTGCTTTCCGCCATCCAGTTCAAGAAGGTCATACGCAATCGTTTGGCAACGCTGCAAGTCAACCTGGGATATCGTTGCAATCAGGCGTGTGTTCACTGCCATGTCGCCGCCAGTCCCAAGCGTTCCGAGGAGATGTCCAAGGAAACCATTGATGCCGTCTTGATGTTTCTAGCCAAACAAAAGATTCGGCAATTGGACTTGACCGGCGGGGCTCCTGAACTCAATCCACATTTCCTCTATTTGGTTGAGACTGCCGCCAAGTCTGGCATCCACGTGACCGACCGTTGCAACCTCACCATACTCGAAGAGCCAGGACAAGAACATCTAGCTGATTTTTTGGCATCCCAGCGGGTTTCGATCATAGCTTCTTTGCCCTGTTACTTGGAAGACAACGTTGACAAACAACGCGGTAATGGTGTTTTTGCTGCCAGTGTTCGGGGTCTGTTACGACTGAATGGCTTAGGCTATGGCTTCGAAGGAACCGGGCTTCAACTGGATCTGGTTTTTAACCCACAGGGACCCGTGCTGCCCCCTTCGCAAATGGAACTTGAAGCCAGTTATAAACATCAATTACGCACTCGCCACGGCATTGAGTTCAATCGTCTTTTCACCTTGGCGAACATGCCCATCCAACGTTTTGGCAGCCAGTTAATTTCCAACGGTCAGTTTGACGACTATTTAAACTTGCTGCAAGCCGCGCATTCCGACGAAAACCTAGAGCAATTGATGTGCAAATCATTAATCAGCGTGGATTGGCAAGGCTATGTTTATGACTGCGACTTTAATCAAATGCTAAATATCCCCTTGCAATGGGACGGTCGCAATCGCTTGCATATATCCGAACTTTTACACGCAGAGTTTTTAAACGCACCCGTTCAAGTCGCGGGACATTGCTTTGGTTGTAGTGCGGGTCAAGGCAGCAGTTGTCAAGGCGCACTAAATTCGGCGATTCAATAGCAAGATTGGTCAAGTCACCAACATCACCCTGATTGCATCCAAGCGCAGTTGGGTGGATTGGAGGTGACCATGCAATTCCAGGGTGTTGGTTTTGACTTGATCCAACTCTTCTTGCCGGACATACGGGTTGACCTTTTTCAAGGCCGATAGTCGCTTTAGCTCAGCCGTGGCATATTCCAACATTTGCTGATTGGCGAGGGTGACGATCCCCGGCAAGCTTTTTTGCGCGGTCTGACTTGCAACTTTAATCATACGCTCGATAGTCTTGCGTTGGCTTCTTAATAGATTGGAAACTTCATCCCGGTCAAACGGCGCGGCAACGATTGTCAAGCTTTCACTGGAAAGTTTGCTGACATCCTGCAATTGAGCATCGACAAGAATTCGAATGAGGGTTTGCGGAAGATAACGCCCCGCACCCAAATACCGTGGCGCAGAACATTCCACCAAAAAAATCGCTTCCAGCAATAATTGCCCAGTATCCAAATCATCATGCTTTACCAAGGCAAAGGCCGCATTGCCATGAACATTATTCAAGATTAAATCCATGGCACCACGCACCATGGGATGTTCCCACGTCAAAAACAGCATGTCTTCGCGGGCGAGGCCGATGCTCCGTTGCAATGTAACCGTCACTCCGTCCTCTTGGAGACAGGGAAAGTTAGACACCCGCATGTGGTCACCCGGCAACAGAATATGACAGTGTTCGGAATGCTCCTCTACGTTCACCCCATAGACTTCGAATACATCATCCAAATAGGGCCATAAATCATCCTTGCTCTCCTCCCCTTGAATCAAAGCCACCAACCCATCTGCTTCATGCTTTCGACAGGAATTCAACTCCAACAATCGGTCACGCCCTTGGTGCAATTCCTCCAAGATTTGGGCATTCAAGCTTTTGGCTGATTCGACCAATGCCTTGCCGCGTTGCTCATCGGCATGATGCAGTTGAGCCTCCAACTCTTCGCGCAAACGGTCAAACACCGCAGAACCTGCCGGGTTGGTTTGATGGAACGCATTCAAGGCATGGCTATACCAATCAAATAGAATGGCTTGTGGACTGTTTTTCAGCCAAGGGACATGAATCCGAATGGTTTCTCGCTGCCCGATTCGATCCAACCGGCCAATCCGTTGATCCAATTGATCCGGGTAAAGGGGCAAATCGAACAACACTAAATGATGGGCAAACTGAAAATTACGACCCTCGCTGCCAATTTCCGAACAAACCAATACTTGCGCACCGTCTTCCTCGTCGGCAAACCAAGCTGCCGCCCGGTCACGCGCCACTATCGTCAAAGCTTCATGGAAAACCGCTGCTCCAATGCCGCCGAGAACCCGCAACGCTTCCTCCAAATCGACGGCAGTTTGAGCCTTGGCACAAATCACCAAAGCTTTGGCTGGTTTGATTTGATTGAGTATGTCCAACAGACATTTGACTCGCGGATCAAACCGCCACCAGGCAGGGCTGGACCCCGTTCGACGATATAAGCTTTCGGGAAATATCAGTTCATCCAATTTGGTTGCTTGTCCTTGTTGGGTGACATATTCGTTTGGACAATCCAAAGCTTTGGCTTGGACTTGGCGTTCGGGAAACCCTTTGACCGTGGCCCTAGTATTGCGGAATAAAATCCGACCCGTGCCATGCCGATCAAGCAATAATCGAATCAAACTATCTTTGGCCTGACCCCGGGTGTCAGGGTCGTCCATCTGGCTTAATAATTCTTCGGCCTTGTCATTGGTTAGCAAAGCCTTTAAACGTTGCAACTGGTTGGCATCCAGCTCCATGTCTTCGACCAGATGTTCAATCAAACGGGCAAGCGGCTCGTATTGCTTTTCCTCGGCTAGAAATGCGTCAAAACTATAGAAACGGTCTGGGTCCAGTAGGCGCAGACGGGCAAAATGACTATGCTTGCCCAGTTGTTCCGGGGTTGCGGTGAGCAACAATAAACCAGGCACGACTTTCCCCAACGCCTCGACAAACGCATAATCCTCGCTTGGGTTGTCCTCCGACCATTCCAAATGATGCGCTTCGTCCACCACGCACAAATCCCAACCGGCTTCCAACGCCTGTTCCCGCCTTTCCGGTTCATCCCGGAAAAAATCAATGCCGCACAACACCAGTTGCTCCCCTTGGAAAGGATTGCCGGATTCGTGTTGGCTATACCGCTCGTCATCAAACAGACTAAAGCGAAGATTGAAACGGCGGCGCATTTCCACCAACCATTGATGCAATAACGCTTCCGGGACCAAAATAATGACCCTCTCCGCACGGCCCGTGAGCAATTGGTGATGCAGGATCAAACCCGCCTCAATGGTTTTGCCCAAGCCCACCTCATCGGCCAACAATACACGCGGGGCATGGCGGCTTGCCACTTCATGGGCAATGTACAACTGATGAGGAATCAAGCTCGCCCGCGCACCGCACAAACCCATCACCGGTGAACGATTCAACTCGCCCAGTTTCAGCAATGTCTTGTAACGCAATTTAAACAAGTCCGGCGTGTCCACCTGCCCGGTGAACAAACGATCTTGCGGCTTGTTGAATTGCATGAAGTGATTCAACTCGACTTCATCCAGGCTGGACTCGACTGAATCCTCGTCCAAACCCAGATAGGTCAAAACCCCCCCCTCCTCCACCACTTCCCGCACCACCAAGGACCAGCCATCGACGCTCTCAACCCTGTCGCCTTTGACGAAACGCACACGGGTCAACGGGGCATTGTCAGCGGCATACATGCGCTTTTCGCTACTTGCGATGAACAACACCGTGACGCGGTTATTTTCGTAGTAAGTGACTGTTCCTAAACCTAATTCAGGTTCGGTTTCACTAATCCAGCGCTGCCCGGGGACAAAGTTTGGCAAAGGAGGTCTCCAGCTTTTTATTGTATTTCATCAAGGCTGGCTATTTTAGCAGATGGGATGGTTAGGCGGGGTGAAAAGCAATGCATGGCAAACCATTGGACATTTTCTTGGGGCGTCAAAGCTTGCTTTGAAAGAATTGGAAATGTAAAGCTTGCTTCGCCTGTCAAAGCAAGCCTAAACATTTCTAATCAGAGGGCTTATGTGTCTACCCGTAAAAAAAATATCAAACCACTCCAAATATCCTCGATGCCAACTCCCTGCTTTCGACCCCGTCGACCATCGCATCCACCAATTCCTCGCACCGGCGCTTTTCTTCCGGGCCTAGTTGTCGGTAAATTGGCTGATAAGTGCGGTTGAACTGGAGTATGTCTGCCAGCGTGTAAGGCCGTTCAAAACTGTGAAACAAGGTGAACAGTTCAACAAACCCGGGGGAGTGGATCGGAGTTATTTTTTTTGCCAGCATTTCAATAAGCCCTTGAAGTGAGTTGTGAAGAGGAGCAGGAAGGTTATTAGCATGACTCATGCCAAATTAAATTACTATATAAATCAATGATAAATTAGTTTAAGATATGCCTAATTCTGTCAAGCATGGGTGAAAACACACAGGCATGGTGCATGAAATCCATTTTTCTCCGCATCTAAACTCTTGAGACTCGCCAAGTGATTGTAATTTGTTGCAATGGATTGAGATATGGGTAATAGTACGTAGTGACACTCGATCTTCAAGTTTTTAGAGGGTTTCACCCACTTGAAATCAGAAGGAAAGTATAATCGTCATCTTCCGAAGATTGACTATTCTGGTGGACAGCCATTTTTAACCAGCCATTGCCGTTTGTAGACCGGTTTGTCGAG
>CAIOOA010000273.1 GCA_903859815.1 uncultured Methylococcaceae bacterium
CCCACAAAGGCTACACTACTCCCCGTGCCTATGAAGGCCAGAGTCTACGCCTGTGGTTGCAAGCTGGCAGGCAGTTTCGCGATGCAACGCTCGGCAGTGGTTTGGCGGTGGCGGGCAAGGCTCTCGGGCTGGCACTGTGGGATTTTGACGGCGATAACCGTCTGGACGTGGTCGTCGCCAACGACACCATCGCCAATTTCCTCTTCCACAACTTAGGCGTAGGGCGTTTCGAGGAAATCGGCCAACCAGCCGGCATTGCCTACGACAGCCACGGAAACGCCCGCGCCGGCATGGGTGTCGATATCGCCGATTATTTAAACGACGGCACGGCAGGGATCGCCATCGGCAATTTCTCGGAGGAACCGACCTCGCTGTTCAGAATGCTCGGGCCTTGGCGGTTCCGCGACGACAGTGGAGTCAACGGGGTCGCCACCCCGACTTTGCCGCTGCTGACTTTCGGGCTGGTGTTCAACGACCTCGACCTTGACGGCTGGCAAGACATAGTCACCGCCAACGGTCATGTCGAACCTGCGATTCGCTCCGTGATGCCAATGCTTTCTTACCCGCAGCCACTGCAATGGTTGCGCAATCTGGGCAACGGCCAGTTCGCCGTTGCCGGTTCAAATTTAGCTGGCTTGCGGGAACCGATGGTCGGGCGCGGACTTGCCGTCGGCGACTTTGACGGCGACGGCGATGTGGATATCGTCGCTACCAGTAACAACGGATCCGCACGTGTGCTGCGCAACGACCTAGCTGCACCGCATTGGCTGCGTGTCCGTTTGCGCGGACTGCCCCCGAACACAGACGGTATCGGCGCGCGCATCCTGCTGCATGGTAATTTCCATGTCCAACAGCGCATGGTCAGAACCGGAGGCTCCTATCTTTCGCAGTCTGAGTTGGTGCAAACTTTCGGCCTTGACGCGCAGGAATCCATAAAACGGCTCGAAGTGAAATGGCCCGACGGGTCGGTTTGCATCGTCAATCGTCCAGCCGCTGATCATAGCTACCGCATTGTACAACCTAACCGGGAGGGCATAAAAATCCGGGGGAGATTCGTCCATAGTGGAGTTTGCGAGGATTGCCCGGCTGGAAAACCTACTTTTGGTTGGCGGAAAACAACAGTTTTCCATAGGATGGATCGACATCAGAAATGCGCCCCATGATCGTCCGCCAACCCAGATAAATCATGTACTACGGAAAATCCTCCCGCTTTTCGCCGTGTGGCGGGGAACTATTTAAGCGGTGCAATTAAGGTCTGGTTTATTGGTTTATGACTGATAGTCGTGATCCAATAATCTGTCAAAGCCAGACAATCCGCCTTGTTTGGTGTTGGCGGTCAAGCGCCCCTTGTCTTGCTCTCTTAACTACGTTCCTATATTTGACTATCAAAACGACGCAGTGAATTCTACATAGCCATAATCGGCGTTGTTTTTCGACTGGTAGACGTTGCCAGTCACATCGTCGCCGAAGGCATGGGCATAATAAGCGCCCCAAGAAAAATACTTATTGAAGTTGTGGGTGAAACTAATATCCACCATTTGTCCGACTGTGCTGTTGCCCCCGCTTGCGCGACCAAAATAGCCAAGGCTTCCGCTACGCGAGGTCGCGCCGGAACCGCCATAGAACAAGTCGGATGTCTCGGCCAGTACTAAATAATGGAAGTCCACCCCAACCTTGGTCGTCTGGGTTGGGGCCACGGAGAACTGCGCAAAGGCATCCTGCGTGTTCATCATGTTGTAGAACGGGAATTTGGCGTACAGGCGCACCGTCGGCATGATTTGGAAGAAGGTGCCGTGGGTGCCGTCTTGGGCGTTGGTGTCGCCTGAGCCTATGGAATAACCGGCCCGAACCCATGGCTTGAGGAATGCCTCGATCCATTGGTAGCCCGCTTCGGTGGCAAAGGCATAGGCGCTCTGGCTTAAGTTGGTCCAATCACCAAATTGATAAGCGCCCCAAACCATGTAGTCCACAGCCCCTGGGCCAAGCTTCTGAACGCCCAATAAATGGGTTCCGATGGTGTGGATGGATAAATTCGAGTTACTCAACAACGGGCGGTTTAAAGCGGCACGGTTGTCCACCACCTGCACACCGTTGCGGTTGTCGCCATAATAAATGTAAAACAGCCTTGCTTCGGTGTCGGGAATCAGTGTTCCTTTCTTGGCGGTAAAGGCGGCATAGGCCAGGTCGATCTTGCTGATTTCATCCTGCGCATTGATGTTGAACCCGCCTTGGGTTGGGTGGGTAGCATACAAGCTGGCATTGTAGTCCGGGTCGTCATAAGCCAGCGAAAGGCCGTCGAAACTGCGGGTGACATGGGTAAAATCGAATGCGCCGATCAGCCTTCCGTTGACGCGGGTGGCCTTCAACAAGTCGAACTTGGCATCGCCGGTTTTGTATTCGAGTCCGTCGTTGATTTCAAAACGACCGGCCTTGAGAAACATATTGGGCAAGCCGACCAGCTTTTGCAGCTTGAAATTCAAGTACCCCTGTTTCAGGAAAACTTCGTTTGGATTGACACTGTTGCCGCTGTCCCGGTAATAGACCGCCCCTAGGCCCAAAGGCCCGACCGGCGCACCGGCAAAGGCTTGCTCAGGCAGGGCGTAAAGCCCGGTGTATTGCCCCTGCACCAAAGCGTCCACATAATCGCTGGTGAAGTTTACGCCCAGCCTGGCCCGCAAAGCCCCAAAGCTGTAATCGTTGTGGTCGGCAATCACGCCAGCCTTGGGATTGAGTTGCGGCTGGAAAAAATCAAAGCCTTCGTAGCGGGCGCGCAATTCGCCAGTGACCCGCCAATTGGGGGTGATCTGCCCCAAAGGTTTGTCTTCCTCGGCCCGAGCTTGCGAGGCTGCCAAAATCAGCCCCAGACCGCACCAAAAAACCGCATGACTTAATTGAACTTTGCCAGACCCATGGCTGAATGAAGGTTTTGTCAAAAGGCAGGGTTGTAACCGCATTGCTGAAAGTGGGGTGTCCATGGTGAGGTTCTCTCGGTTCAAGGTTTTAAGTTGCATAACATATATATCATATTGTCCACTTGAAGCTTGTGTTAGATCAAGTCAAAGTGTCTTCCAAGGAAATCAGCACCCGTGCCACCTCAATTAATTGAAGGTTGCGGCTCATGGCGGTCTTGCGCAAAAATTGATAAGCCTGTTCCTCGCCCATGTTTTTCTTTTTCATCAACAATCCCTTGGCTTTTTCGACGATCTTGCGGTCGGCCAGCCGAGTTTTGGTTTCCTCCAATTCCTGCCTCAAATTTTGGAATTCGCGGAAACGCGCCACGGCAACTTCGACGATGGGCATGACCCGGTCTCGGCTAAGCCCATCCACGACATAAGCGCTGACCCCGGCCTTCACGGCTTGGCGGATATAGTCCGGGTCGCGCTGGTCGGAAAACAGAATGATGGGTTTGGGTTGGTCGCGGTTGATTTCCCGCATTTGTTCCAGCGTGTCGCGACCGGGGGATTCCATGTCGATGACAATCACATCAGGTTGATATTTAGCCACTTCGTCGCTCAGCGCGGCGTCGTCGCCAATGCGGGCGATAATCCGGTGGCCGGCATCGGCCAACGCCTGTTCCAGCAATTCGGAACGTTCCGGGTCGCGATCCACCAGCATGACGCGCAGACTCATGACCGAATTTCCTCCAGCTTGGCCTCATTCAGCATTGCCTTGATTTCGGGAATGCAGGAGCCGCAATTGGAACCCGCTTTGAGCCTGTCACCAATCTGTGCTGTGGTGGTGCAAGCTTGCTGGCGGATGGCGCGGGCGATGGTGTTGTAGCCCACGCCAAAACAGGCGCAAACCGTGCGTCCTTGATCGTCCCCGGCAGTTGACGGGCGACCCGCAAGGAGGCTCATGCGGGCTTTTGCATCCAAGCGAGGTTCGGCGAATAATTGAGTCAGCCAATCCCTAGCGGGAAGCTCGTGATTGCGGTTAACAAACAGACACGCCGCCAAACGCCCTTCGACCAGTTGTGCGCAACGGTAGCGGTTTTGCGAGGAATCGGCATATTCCAGCCATTCGGGTTCGCCTTCCCTGCCCACACCTGCCGATGCAATGATGGATGCAGCCCATTCCCGCCAATTGTCGGGGGTGGTTACCCCCGCGAGTTCATACACCCAATGGTTTTCACCACGCACCACCACGCGCCATTCCATCCCTTCGACCTCCAGCGGATGACGGGAAATCAAAAAGCCGTGCCATGCCGGGTGATAGGTTTGAAGCCGCACGGGTGTGTGCTTGGATTCCGGCTCGCCAGAAATGGTATCCACAGCGGGGTTGACCAAGGCATTGACCAATGCTTGCTGGGCGTTTTGACTGCTCCAATGCATAGGCATAAACACTGAACCTAGTTGCTGGTCGGCACTGATTTTCACTCGCGCCAGTGCTTTGCCCCAGCGGGATTCAAGGCTTACCAGTGTATTTGGCTCCAATC
This sequence comes from uncultured Methylococcaceae bacterium, assembly GCA_903859815.1. Lineage (GTDB taxonomy): Bacteria > Pseudomonadota > Gammaproteobacteria > Methylococcales > Methylococcaceae > Methylumidiphilus. The sequence continues at coordinate 4,436 of CAIOOA010000273.1, forward strand.
CCTGTCGTTTGGCATCGTCCGGGTGAATCTCGGCATAAGGTTCAGGAATGTGCCGGTTCAGGCGTGGACTGCGCCCCGTGCGCGTCATCGTGTGCCATTGGTCGCGAATGCGGCCAGTGTTCAGTACGAAGGGATAATCCTCATCGACGGACTCCTTAGGTGGTTTCGGGCTTAGGGCGATCATTCTCGCCTTGCCGTCATGATGGCGAAAACCGCCATCGCTGAACAATCGGGATGTACCATGCTTGCCGTCCTTGACCAAAGGCCATTGTGTGGGGTTCAACTCGTCATAAGTATCGGTATCCATTTCCGCCAAAGCGCCGATGTCGAACAATCTTTGGCCTTCATTGTGATAGGCAGACAACCCAGCATGTTCGCGAAAAATTGCCGCTGCATTCTTGTAATCAAAAGCATCCGCATAGCCCATGCGCTTGCCCACCTCGCAGACCATCCACCAATCCGGCTTGGCTTCCCCCGGCACTGGCAAAAAAGGGCGCTGACGGGAGATGCACCGTTCGGAGTTGGTGACAGTTCCGTCCTTCTCGCCCCAAGCCAGTGCCGGCAGACGCACATGGGCATAAGAGGCAAGGTCGGTCGCATCTTCACAATCGGACACGACGACGAATTCACACGATGCCAGAGCGCGGCGAACAGCATTGGCATCGGGCAGACTCACCACGGGGTTGGTTGCCATGATCCACACCGCCTTGATGCGGCCTTCGCCTATGGTCTGGAATAAATCCACCGCTTTCAAGCCGGGACGGGTTGCCAAATTGGGCGCATTCCAAAACTCGGATACGATTTTCTGATGCCCGGCATTGCCGAAGTCCATGTGCGCGGCCAGTTGGTTCGCCAAGCCGCCCACTTCGCGCCCGCCCATGGCGTTGGGCTGTCCGGTCAGTGAAAACGGACCCATGCCGGGTTTGCCAACGCGCCCGGTGGCAAGATGGACATTGATGATAGCGTTCACCTTGTCCGTGCCGGAGGATGATTGGTTCACGCCTTGCGACCACGCGGTGACGGTTTTGGGTGTGCCATGGAACATTTGAAAGAATTTCGCCACGTCTTTCTCTTCCAAGCCGCAAGCCAAGGCCACCGCTGGGATAGAGGGGCTACTGTTGGCGGCTGCGGCCAAAGTCTCGGCGAACCCCGACACATGCTGCTCTAAAAAAGCAAAATCCAGCCCGTCATGACGGCGCAGATAATGCATCAGGCCGTTGAACAAGGCCACATCAGTTCCGGGTTTCAGTGGCAGGTGTAAATCAGCCAATTCACAAGCGGCAGTGCGGCGCGGGTCGATGACGACGATTTTCATGCCGGGACGGTCTTCTTTCGCCTTGGCGATCCGCCGATACAGCACCGGGTGACACCAAGCCGTGTTGGAACCAACCAACACCAGCAAATCGGCCAGTTCCAAATCTTCATAACAACCCGGCACGATGTCTTCGCCAAACGCCCGTTTATGTCCGGCCACCGACGACGACATGCACAACCTTGAGTTGGTATCAATGTTGCCGGAACCGATGAAGCCCTTCATCAGCTTATTGGCAACATAATAATCTTCGGTCAGCAACTGACCGGACACATAAAATGCCACCGAGTCCGGGCCATGTTCTACTATGGTTTGCTGGAAACGGGTGGCGATGGTGTCCAATGCCTCGTCCCAGCCGACCTGCCTTCCTCCCATTTCAGGATGCAGCAAGCGGCCTTCCAAACCCACGGTATCGCCCAGTGCAGACCCTTTCGAGCAAAGCCTGCCATAGTTCGCCGGATGTTCCGGGTCGCCTTGGATTTGCACCGAGCCATCGGGCTGGACAGTCGCCAACACGCCGCAGCCGACCCCGCAATAAGGGCAGGTGGTTTTGGTGGTCAAGCTTGGCATGGCAATCATTGTTCAGGTAGCACTTGATGCCGACAAATAAACCTCATCTTGCTCAACTTTTACCGCAAACCGTTGTGCGCAACCCACATCGGGTGCAATAGCCTCGCCGGAGTCCAAATTGATGACCCAATTGTGCAAAGGACAGGCGACTTTACGACCATGGACGATGCCTTGCGACAATGGCCCGCCTTTGTGCGGGCAGCGGTCGCGCAGCGCGAACACTTCGTTCGCTTGGGTGCGGAACAAGGCAATGTTGCCAAACGCCGTTTCGACAACTCTTGCGCCTTGGGCGGGGATATCGTTGAGGGTTCCAATATGTTGCCAGTCGTTCATGATTGTTTGACCTAACTCACGTTTTGCAATTTAATCGGCTCAAATTGTTCCTTTTCCAAGCCTGCCGCCCGTTCCGCCCAAGGGTCAATTTGTGAAGTTTGTTGCGATAACAAGAAACGCTCATGCAAAGCCGCCCGGTTTTGCGGGTCATCGACTAAGCGCTGCTTGACATAATTCAAGCCAACCCGCTCGATCCAATGCGCGGTGCGTTCCAGATAGCGTGCTTCTTCTCGGTAAAGTTGCATGAAAGCCCCGGTGTATTCCAGCACCTCTGCCTCGGTCTCCACTTTGCACAGGAAATCCGTGACCCGCACTTTAATGCCGCCATTGCCACCGACTAGGATTTCGTAACCGGAATCCACACAAACTACGCCTAAATCCTTGATGCTGGCCTCGGCGCAGTTGCGAGGGCAACCGGACACGGCAATTTTGAATTTGGCCGGGGTCCACGAACCCCAGGTCATTTTTTCCGTCTTGATGCCCAAGCCCGTTGAATCTTGGGTGCCAAACCGGCACCATTCCTTGCCGACACAGGTTTTCACCGTCCTTAACGATTTGCCATAAGCATGACCGGACACAAAACCGGCTTTGTTCAAATCACCCCATATTTTCGGCAAGTCTTGCTTTTTGATGCCTAACAAGTCGATGCGCTGACCGCCGGTTATCTTGACCGTGGGGACTTGGTATTTCTCCGCCACATCGGCAATCGCTCGCAATTCTTGTGGGTTGGTCACCCCGCCCCAGATGCGCGGTACGACGGAATAGGTTCCGTCTTTCTGAATATTGGCATGGGCGCGTTCGTTGATGTAGCGCGATTGCGGGTCGTCTTTGTATTCGCCGGGCCACGCGCACAGCAGATAATAATTCAAAGCGGAACGGCAAGAGGGGCAACCATCCGGGGTTTTCCATTCCAACACTTCCATCAACTGGGGTATGGATTTCAGTTCCAACTTGGGGATGCTGGAACGCACTTCCTCGTGGGTGAAGGCGGTGCAGCCGCACATCGGCTTTTTCGATGGCGCGGTGGAATAGTCTCCGCCTAGCGTACTGGCGAGAATCTGTTCCACCAAGCCAGTGCAGGAACCGCAAGACGCAGAGGCTTTGGTGTGTTTACGCACTTCGTCCAGCGTGAACAATTTTTGACCAATAATGGCTTTGACCACATCGCCCTTGCAGACTCCATTGCAACCGCAGACTTCGGCAGTGTCGGGCAGATTGGCCGCTTTGTTTTCCGCACCATGACCGACTTCACCCATTTGCGACTGTCCAAACAGGATATGCTCGCGAAAAGCCGAAATGTCGGCATTCTCACGCATCAATTGGAAATACCAAGCCCCGTCTATGGTGTCGCCAAACAGCACCGCGCCCTTGATGCGATTGTCCTTGACCACCAATTTTTTGTAGATGCCTCGCGCCGGGTCTTGGAAGGTCATGTCTTCGGTTGCCTCGCCGCCTTGGAATTGACCGGCGGAAAACAATTCAATGCCAGTGACTTTCAACTTGGTCGAGTTCACCGAGTTTTCATACCGGGCAATGCCAAATTCCGCCAAGTGGTTGGCGCAGACTTTGGCCTGCTCGAAAACCGGAGCGACCAGGCCGAACAACTGCTTGCGATGCTGCACACATTCGCCAACGGCATAGATGCGCGGGTCGAAAGTCTGCAAGGTGTCGTTGACGACGATGCCTTGCTCGCAATAAATGCCGGCACTTTTTGCCAATTCCATATTGGGTTCAATCCCTACCGCCATGACGACCAGATCGGCGGGAATTTCCGTGCCATCCACAAAGCACACCGCCTTGACGTGGGTTTCGCCCAAAAGTGCTTCGGTGCTTGCCTTTAGCCGGAATTGGATGCCGATGCCTTCCATCGCCTGTTTGAGCAAATCGGCGGCGGGCCGATCCAACTGCCGGTTCATCAGATAAGCGGAATGATGCACCACGGTCACATTCATACCCTGCTTCGCCAAGCCGTTGGCGGCCTCCAAGCCCAACAGTCCGCCGCCGATGACCACGGTATTCTTCCCCCCGTCCGCGACCCGCAGCATGTATTCCACATCATGAATGTCACGAAAACCAATCACACCTTCAAGTTCCTTACCCGGTACTGGCAAAAACCGAGATTTGGAGCCGGTCGCCAACAGCAAGCGGTCATACAGCGTTTCGACCCCGCTTTCCGAGCGCACCAATCGTCTTTTCCTATCTATCGCGGTCACTTTGACACCCTTATGCAGTGTGATGTCATGTTCGGCATACCAAGCATCATCATTAATCATGATGTCTTCCATGGTCTTCTCGCCAGCCAGCACGGGCGACAGCAAAATGCGGTTGTAATTGCCGTATGGCTCCGCACCAAATACGGTGATGTCGTATTTGTCGGGGTTCAACTTAAGCAATTCCTCCAAGGTCCTCACCCCGGCCATGCCGTTGCCGATCAACACCAATTTTTCTTTCATCGCATTACCTAAACCATGCCTTGGGGGTTAGCTCGAAGACTCTATTTTTCGCAAAAAAAAAAGCGTCGGGCCTATAACCCCCATCAAGGGACATAGGCACGACGCCGTTGTCGTGACACCGCTGCACCGCCGTTGGTGCGTTGGAATCTATGTAGCTAATCAAGCAGTTAGTATGCCATTTTTTATAAAATTCACTATCTAGCTGTTTTATATGAAGATGCTATATCTATGACAGTCTTGGCAACGATTTTGTCAACGAGGCGTCGCACCAAGTTTTGAATACTTGCCCGTAACTGGTGCGCTGGGGTGGCATGGTCAATAAACAGCGTCATGATCTCCCACATTCACCGGGATAATTTGCTGCCCTTGGATCAATAATTCCAAGGTGATGCGGTAGGATAGGTTAATGGAAACCGAATGCAAACCTTCAAACTTACCCTGCAAAGCATGCAAACGTAGCGAGGGATGAAATGGATTGGCTTGCAGCAATTGCAGTGTTTTCAAATATTGCTGGCGGATTTGGGGGTGTTGCTTGAGAAACTTGGAGGCTCGACGGGAATATTGCTCGGTAAAAATCAACTCGAACGTCATTTAAGCCCGTCCAATCGCGCCAGATGCTCTTCGGGTGATTCTTGTACAAAACGCCCTGCGGACAGGTCGGCGCGGGTTTCGGCCAAGGCAGCATCCAGTTCGCATTCGCGCAGATAGTGGTAATGTTCAATATCCATCACCACAAAACGATCCTCGCCGCGCACCGAAATAACCGCTTCCGGTTGGTGTTCCAACAGTGCTTCGATGGCGGATATTCCCTTGGTCTTCAATTCATTCGCGGTAATGCTAGGCATGGCTTCCCCCATAAGATTGGCATTTAATCCAACATCAAATCACATGCTGAACCGTACTGTAAAGCGCTCTGTTTGGTGTGGTGACAGCAATTCTAATTTTAGCTTAAAACTTGGCATGGATGCCGGAATCCAGGCCATGGACGGTAGCTTTTCGCTAGTGTAAGCATTTGATTTAGGCTGTGAAGTAAACCTAAGCTTGCCATCCTTGGACGCTGGATTTTGGCATCCCTGCCAAAATGACGATTCTACAACATGCACTTAGCCCATACTGAGAATTGCTGGTGCAGTGATATGATTGGGCGGTAAGCCTTATTTTATCTATAATGACAGGCAATTCACACAAAAGGATTACGAGGAAAACAGTATGAAGATTTGCAGCAACGCAGAACAACTGAGAAATGCGTTAAACGAAATTAAGCCAACAAGAATTGCCGTGGCCTATGTGGGTGCGGGATGGGAAAAGTATATTTCGCTTGAGGATCTCGAAGAAATCATAGTATCCCCAACGCTAGGCTCAAATCCATTTGCAATTGAGGAGATAATGAGGAAGAAAGGTGAGGAAAATGTTCATTTTTTGGACAGGCTGCATACTAAGTTATATCTAGGTGAAAATTACGCCTTGCTTGGAAGTCCCAACTTGTCCGATAATGATTTTTCCGATTCAGGAAAATTTGAAGCTGGAGTAGTTATTTCTGAATCTTCAAGTTTGAAGAAACTTGGTGATATTTTTAAAGGATACAAAGAACAGGCTATTAGAGACTACCCTACTCCTGGAAGTAAATTAGAAAAACTGAAACAATTGACGAAGCTACGGAATAAGGCGAACTGGAATAGTGTTGATACCGCTTGCAATGATGAAAACCCGCCATCAATTGGCGATTACCAACTAACTCAATTATATCGAATACATATAGTTTGGTATATACCCGGCGACCTGAATTATAACTGGGTAGAGATTGCTAAAGTTGTACCAGCAATCGGACTGGAAGCAAACGATATTGACCTTAATGACTATTTTTCAGATTGGTGCCCCTTTCGTGAAGAAGATTCAATCAATGAAGGGGACTGGATTCTACTTTGGCGTTCTACAAATTACGGCTTACCTCATGGTAGAGCCAATTTACGTTGGATGCAACTTCACTGTATCATACCGAATGGAGTTTATGATACCCCTTGGACTATGCTGGCATGTCAGTCGCATACATGGCAGACTGATCCCGAACCATTCTTCCTAGATGCACAAACGACAAACCTAATAAGAGAGGCTCTTACGTTGGATCGGTTTCACAATCTTCGTTGGTCATCAGACGATGAATATAACAATTGGCAACTTGCACCCGCCGATGAGTTAGTCCCTGAGTTTTTGCAATATATCAAAGAGCAATATCAGCAAAACAACCACCTAGAACCAGATTGATAGGAGATGAACTTACCACACCATTAGATAAATTCATGCTTTCCATTCCATCCCGCTCACTACTTCCCTGTATATGCAAAGGCAATAAATCATGAATATCAAGCGTGGTCGCGGCGCTACCGAAAAGGCCGCTAAAGGCATGACCGATTGGAATCAACTCAAGGCATTGCCGGATAGTGATATTGTTTTGACTGATGATGCTCCGGGCACGATGCCTGACGATTGGGCGGACGCGGTGGCACACCGTGGCCTGCCGCTCCCGTCGCGAAAGGCTCAAATCGCCTTGCGCGTGGATGAGGATGTCTTGAATTGGTTCAAGGCGCAAGGAACTGGCTATCAAACCCGCATGAACGCCGTGCTTAGGGCGTTCCGTGATGCACATGAGAGAAAATGATGTCATCACAACCTAAACCTCGTTATTCGGTCGAAGAGTATCTCGCCCTTGACGGCGAGGCTGATTATAAGAGCGAATATGTCGCGGGTGAAATCTTTGCAATGGGCGGTGCGTCGCCTAGGCATGTATTGATTGCGGGCAATACCGCACGGGAGTTCGGCAATCGTCTGCGGGATACAAACTGCCAAGTCTATTCGGCTGATTTGCGTATCCAAGCGGAGCCGGGGGATGCTTACCATTACCCCGACGTAGCCGTGGTGTGCGGCAAGCCGGAATATATGGATGGGCGGAAGAATACGGTCACTAACCCGCTTATCATCGTCGAAGTATTGTCCCCGGCGACCCGGAGTTATGACCGGGGCGACAAGTTTGCCAGCTACCGGCGGATAGCCACACTGCGGGAATATATCTTGATTGACCAAGAAACCTGCCATGTCGAGCATTTCGTGCGTACAGAGGTTGGTTGGGAATTTACAGAGGTTGAGGATTGCCAAGCGAATCTAATAGTCCCGACGCTAGGTATCGCCATTCCATTGACGGAAATCTACGCTAAGGTGGAGCTTTTGGAGGATTAGTGATTTAGCGCATCGCTCTGATACCCCGGATTGCGCTACATCCGGGCTTTCATCGATCACTTGCATGAAAGCACCCACTTCCCCACACACACCATCAACATCCCAAACATCGACAGCGAAAACAGCTTCCAAAACAATAAAGAATTGCGCCCGTACCAAGAACGCTTCTGCGGCTTGATGATCTGCCCGCCTTTCGCCAAGCCATTTTCCAGTTCATACGCCAGTTCCATGATGTCGGCATAGCGCTCTTTGGGCTCTACGGCTAAGGCGCGGGCCAGCACCGCATCCAACCAACTGGGCAAATCCGGGCGGTAATGGCTCAGGCTTTTGGCGCGATGATGGAAACGGGGTGTGCTAAACGGTTCGATTTCGCCATACGGATACGCGCCGTGGGAGAATAGCCGAAACAAGGTCACGCCGGTGGCGAACAGGTCAGTTACCACCGTGCCACGCTCGTCCTTGAACTGCTCGGGGGCCATGTAACTGGCGGTGCCGGGAATCGGGGCATCGTCGTCTTCGTCCCAAGCCGGGAGACGGGCAACCCCTAAATCCAACAGCTTCAATCCACCGTCTTCGAGCAGCAGGATATTGTCAGGCTTAATGTCACGGTGAATGATGCGCAGCCGGTGCAAAGCGTGGATGGCTTTGCAAAGCGGCAGCGCGATGGCTATGCCCTCACTTAACGAAACCGGACGGGAATGGGCAATGAATTGCTCCATCGTCTTGCCCGCATAGTAAGGCATTACCGTATATAAACGGCTTTGGCGACCCGGCGGCGGTTCGGTCACCTCGACCACCCAAGGGCTATGGATGCGGGTGCCGATCCACGCCTCACGCACAAAGGCTTGGTAATATTCCCGTTCGGTGGCGACTTTGGGATGAGGGAACTTTAAAACAACTTCGTTCTGATTGAGCGTATCTCGCGCCGAAAACAGGCTGCTATAACGCCCGCTGGAAATGATTTGCTCCAACATAAACGCATCGACACATTGACCTAACTGGGGCAGGTCCAACAAGGGCAAAGAGCCGATGAAATCCTGCAACAGATTACGCTTGGGCGGCGGCAGGCTAATGACATCAATCACCAAGGCGGTGATATTGTCCTGACTCCCCTTGGCATAAGCCATTGCTGACAAGGTTTGCGCGCTGGTTTCCGGCGACATGCGTTCTGATAACACTTGCCGTATTTCGTGTTCACGCAACACGGCATGTAGCCCATCCGAACATAACAGAAAGCGGTCATGGGCTTCCAACGGCAAAGCAATGCATTCTGCGCATAGTGTGTTTTCTATGCCTACCGCCCGATAGAGTACGTGATCCATATCGGGATGTTTGAGGGTGTGGTCTTCCGTCAACTTTTCCAACGCGCCTTGCCGGAGCCGGTAAATGCGGGAATCGCCGACATGAATCAAGTGGGCTTGGCGATGGCGCAGAATCAATGCGCTGAATGTCGTCGCCATGCCGGCCAGTTCCGGGTCGCGCTGCCCGACGGAATGGACCCAACGGTTTGCCGCTTCCAAGCATTTCGCCGCCGTTTTTTCCACGCCCAGTGTTTCAGGTGAACTGTAAAACCCTTCGATAAACATCAGCACCGAGGTTTCCGCAGCAACCCGCCCGCCTTTCATCCCGCCCATGCCGTCGGCGACAATGGCAACAATGCCGTGCAAGCCGACATCCAAGCTGTTCGGTTGGGTGAAACTGACAAAGTCCTGATTATCCTCCCGTCGGCCTTGCAGTGACGAGTAACCGGCTTGGATATTGAGTACGGGTTCGTTCATTCAAAGTGCCTAGTGGCTAGTGGCTAGTGGCTAGTGGCTAGTGGCTAGTGGCTAGTGGCTAGTGGCTAGTGGCTAGTGGCTAGGAGAATTATACTCTTCACTGACCACTGACCACTGCCCACTGACCACTGACCACTGACCACTGACCACTGCCCACTGCCCACTGACCACTGACCACTGCCCACTGACCACTGCCCACTGCCCACTGACCACTGACCACTGACCACTGCCCACTGCCCACTGACCACTGACCACTGCCTTAAACCCTAGCCCCGGAAACCGCGCCCCAAGTAGTGCGCCATCGCCGCTTGACCACCAACAGGCCAAACAAACCCAACAACGGAAGCACGGCGAACAGCGAGAAGCCCGGGCCGAAGCTATGGTAATCTGCCCAAGAAATACCTAGTGTTTTTGCCAAGAAAAACCCGCCCACACCACCTGCCGCGCCAACTAGCCCGCTCATCACGCCGATTTCACCACGAAAGCGCAACGGCACCAACTGGAACACCGCGCCGTTACCCATCCCCAGGGCCATCGTACCAAAGAAGAAAATCGCCGTGGAGCCCCAAGCGATACCCGGCATGGTCAAAAGACTCCATCCTGCCACTTTAGCCACCGCCATCTGGCTGGCTTCAGGGGCGGGTCCTTCTGGCATCAGCGCAATTGTTGCGTAACAAATGGATACAACGATAAATAGCATTTGCAAGGATCGCACACCGCCAATGCGGTCGGCCATCATCCCGCCCACTGGGCGAAACATGGAACCGGCAAACACCACCATGGAGACCATTAGGCCAGCAGCAACCCCGGAGACGTGATACCAGTTGGTGAAGTACAAAGGCAGTGCATTACCTAGGCCGACAAAACCGCCAAAGGTGATGGAATAGAAGAACATGAACCACCAACTGTCCGCATCTTTCAATAATTCGGCATAGTTGCGTAAAGTCACCGGAGTGCGTTTTTCCGGCGCGTCTTTCACCATGAAGCTGTACATGAGCAAAACCAATACCAACGGTATCAACAAAAAACCAAATACTGATTGCCAACCGAATTTTTCAGCCAACGTCGGCACAATCATCGAGTCCAACACCACACCCATATTACCGGCCCCGGCTATGCCCATGACAATCCCTTGATACTGGGGAGGATACCAGCGGCTGGCCTGTGGCAGCGCGACGGCAAAACTCGCCCCTGCCAAGCCCAGCACTAGCCCCAAGGCTTGCAGTTCCAGTTTAGAATGCAGGCCGAAGATGAAGACATAAGCCATGCCGATAATCACGGTGATTTGCGCCAAAATCCCCGTTCTCTTTGGGCCGAAATGATCCGCCAACATTCCTAGCGGAATCCGCAGGAATGCCCCGCATAAAATCGGAATGGCGACGATGGTGAATTTTTCCTCCACTGGCAAGCCCAATTCTTTGGTGATATAGAGGGATAGCGGACCCAGCATCACCCAGACCATGAAAGACACATCGAAATATAGAAATGCCGACAATAAAGTAGGCCAGTGGCCGGCTTGTTTAAATGCTTTCAAATTCATAAAAAATCCTCGTAAGGTAAATGGCAGCCAAAGGCCGACGGTTTAGTGATTGGATGGAAGGGAAGTCTGGGGGGGGCGATGCTCGGAGCAATCAAATACACCGCCATCAAAAAACCGGTCGGCCCCCAGCATGAAGGAATCGGTTTGGGTAGCCAGCAACCAAGGGGTTTCATGCAAACCTTCTTGCTTGCGGTCAAAAGGTGGAAAGGACAATCCCAGTGCTGACGCGGCTTGACGGTAAAGCTCAGGCCGATATACGCTGGCGGCGGCGAGTTTGATGTCGACTGGTCCCCGTAACTGCCCCCAACGCAGCATCTGGGCCAAAATCCATTCGGCATGGGATATCCAAGGGAAATTGGCGGCATAGCGATGGAACACATGGAAATCTGGCAGTGCCTTGGAAGCTTCCCCATGACCATACGGAAACTGTCCCAACAGTCCGGCGGCCAAAGTCGAAGCTGAAGCGTCCACATAGTCCGGTCTGGCTAGAAGCTCTATTGCCTCTTGCCGGTTTTCCGGTTGATCCAGCCAACGGGTCGCCAACAGTAAAGCCATCAGAATGGCTTGGTGGGTGTTCGGGTGAGTTGCCGCCCACTCGCGGGTGACCCCAAACACTTTTTCGGGGTGGTTGTTCCAAATTTCGCTGCTGGCAATCAGCACATGACCTATGTCCTCCTCGACGGCCCGCGCATTCCAAGGTTCACCCACGCAATAGCCGTCAACCAAGCCAGTGCGTAGACAATCCGCCATTTGTGGCGGTGGCACCACGGTAAGGCGGATGTCGCGGTCAGGATCGATGCCCGCCGAGGCCAGCCAGTAACGCAGCAGATAATTATGCGAAGACGAGGGATACACCATGGCAAAGCGCATCGGTTTCCTGCCCCTTGCCTTGTCGTCCTCGACGAGCTTCTTTAAGGCATCGGCGGTTGCCGGCGATTGCAAGGGAATGCCAGTGTCCAACAACCGCTGGTAAAGGGTGTTCGATACGGTGATGGCGTTGCCATTCAACCCCAATGAAAAGCCAGTCACCATCGGTATGCGGAAAGCTTCAGCACCCAAGGAGGCGGCTAAGGGCATTCCCGCCAGCATATGCGCCCCGTCTAACAGGCCAAAGCACACCTTGTCGCGGATATTGGCCCAAGATGGCTCACGCGAAAGGCTTACCTTCAAGCCAAAATCGTAAAAAAAGCCCTTTTCCAAGGCAATCACCAAAGGTGCGCAATCGGTAAGCGGGATGAAGCCTAATGCAACCTCGTCCTTCTCCAACTCACCCAGCGCGTTTGGACTGATGGGGAAAATTGAACCCTGACTATTGTTTTGTGTGTTCACTGAAATCGTGTCTCCCATAGCGTTGCTCTGGAATGAAGGCAATAAAAAAAGGCGTCGAGCGGATTACCCTGTATGCAGGATTTTCCGCTGGACGCCTTTGTCCGACACCCGCCAAACCGCCGTTGGTTAGGGGTGTCACTTAAAAAAATAATTAAGCATGTATTATGCCGTTTTATGTTTATCTATCTATATAATTGATATTGTTGAGTTAAATAAATATAATCCTATATATCAATGTTCAAATTTAACTCTAGCGCACAAAAACGGATCAAAATTCCGGAAAAATGGCCTGTTTTGATGCGTTGCGCTCATTGCCTTACTCGACGTATCCGCAAAATCATGCGGACAAGGTAAATTTACCCTGACTAGCCATCAACCCTTGCGGACCACTTGGTAAGGCCGCCCCGCATATCCCACTGGGACACTCCAAACATGCACCAACCGGCTGAACGGAAACACTAGGAACAAGGTGATGCCAAAGAACAAGTGCAGCTTGAAGATGAAACCGACATTCGCTAACTGTTCTGCCGCGCCGGGGCGGAAGGTGACGATGCGTTGCGCCCATTCCGCCAATAACAGCATGTTGCCGCCATCAAGGTGATACAGAGAAACTGGCAGGGTAAATAAGCCCAAAACCAATTGCACGGCAATCAATAACAATATGGCAATGTCCATCTGGCTACTGGTGGCGCGGATGCGCGGGTCAGTCAAACGGCGTTTGAGCAATAGGTACAAACCCCAAGCGCAAATGCCGCCGAACAGTCCGCCGGCCATCACCGCAAACACTTGCTTGGCGGAGGTGGACAATCCCAAAGCATGGTAAAGCCAAGGCGGCGTCAACAGCCCGACGAAATGTCCGGCAAACAACAGTAGGATGCCGACATGGAACAAATTGCTACCTAAGCGCAAATCCTTGGTCCGCAGCAATTGGCTGGAGCCAGAACGCCAAGTGAATTGACCGCGCTCGTAGCGTGCCAAGCTACCGAGCAAGAAAGAAGTCATAGCGATATAGGGGTAATAACCGAACAGTAAGTTATCGAGATAATTCATGTGATCCTCCAATCAGGATTGCATCGTGGAAATGCGCGGGTTGTAGAGCAAAGGCTTGTCCGTTGTCTGGGTTTGGCAGGATTTGGGGTTGCCCATAAAGCTGACCGCCTCCTCTTCCCAGATTTCATCCATTGTTAGCAAGGTCTCGTCCAGCCCTTCGGCGGCGGCTTGTTGTCGCAATCCCTTGGGGATTTCGGTGTCTCCAACCAAGGCGGCTAGAGTGGTGAATAGGATGGCATAGGCGCTATCACGTTCCGCTAATCTCGCCCCCAACAGATTCAACACCGGCAAAGCACCATGCAACAAGTCCAAAGCTTCGTCTTTAGGGCGTTGCGACAGGTATTCCAAAAACAAGGGGATATAATCTGGCAATTCCTTTGCGGCGAGCTCATACCCATGCTCCCGGTAGATGTGCAGCAAATCCACCATGGCCTGACCCCGGTCGCGGGATTCGCCGTGGATATGTTCGAAGATCAGTAGGGACAAGTTTCTGCCCCGGTCGAACAACTCCACATAAGCTTGCTGCCACTCGATCAAATCCATAGGCTTATGGGCGTTGATGAATGACAGTAGGCCAGCTTTCTGTTGACTGGGCAACTCGGCATCGGCTTCGACCACGGCAGCTACCTCGTCCAAAACTTCCAATAATTCGGCTTGCGGATAGCTCAGCAAGGCCGAAACCACTTTCAATATCAGCATAGATCAACCCGCCTTGCGCGGCGAAATCTTGATGGGTTCGCCGCCGTGTTGGGTGAGCTTCTTGCCGCCGAACAAATCCACCGGGTTGTTGCCGCCGCCACAGCCACTGCCGAAACTGAAACCGCAACCGCCACGCTCACCATAAGCGTCAAAGGTCGCGCTGGCATATTCGCGGTGGCTGGTCGGAATGACGAAGCGGTCTTCGTAATTCGCCAATGCCATATAACGGTACATTTCTTCCACTTGCCCCTGAGTCAAGCCAACTTGCCCCAAAACCTGAGTGTTAATAATGCCATCCACCGTCTTGCCGCGCATATAGGCCCGCATTGCCAACAGACGTTGCAAAGCCAGCACGACCGGCTCTTCCTTACCGGCAGTCAGCAGATTGGCGAGATAGCGCACCGGGATGCGCAAGGCGTTCACATCAGGGATTCCCCCGTCCTGCCCGATTAAATCGCTATTGGCAGCGGCTTGAATGGGCGACAACGGCGGCACATACCAGACCATCGGCAAGGTGCGAAATTCAGGATGCAGCGGGAAGGCCACTTTCCAATCCATCGCCATTTTGTAGACCGGCGAGGCTTGCGCGGCTTCCAGCCACGCTTCGGGGATGCCTTCTTTACGCGCCTCGGCCAGCACGGTTTCGTCAAACGGGTCTAGGAAAATATCCAATTGCGCCTGATACAAGTCCTGTTCGGAAGTCGCGCTGGCGGCAGCTTCGATGCGGTCGGCATCGTATAGCAACACGCCAAGATAACGAATCCGGCCTACGCAAGTTTCCGAACACACCGTAGGCTCCCCGGCCTCGATGCGAGGATAGCAGAAGATGCATTTTTCCGATTTGCCGGTTTGCCAGTTGTAATAAATCTTTTTATAAGGACAGGCCGACACGCACATGCGCCAACCCCGGCATTTGTCTTGGTCGATCAACACCACACCGTCCTCTTCGCGTTTGTAAATCGCCCCCGACGGACAGGCGGCAACACAAGTGGGGTTCAGGCAATGCTCGCACAGACGCGGCAGATACATCATGAAAGTGTTTTCAAACTCGCCGTAAATCGCCTTTTCCACCGCCTCGAAATTCACGTCCTTGGAGCGGGATTCAAACTCGGTGCCTAAGATTTCTTCCCAGTTCGGCCCGCCTTTGATTTTCTCCATGCGCTCGCCAGTAATCACCGAACGCGGCCTAGCCGTCGGCGCGGCCTTGGATTCCGGGGCGTTTTGCAGATGAGCATAATCAAAATCATAAGGTTCATAATAATCGTCAATCTCCGGCATATTGGGATTGGCGAAGATATTATGCAGGATCTTAACCTTGCCGCCTTGAACAGGCTCCAACTTGCCGTTGGGCTTCAGCTTCCAGCCCCCCTTCCATCTCTTCTGGTTTTCCCATTCAGTCGGGAAACCCAAACCGGGCTTGGTTTCCACATTATTAAACCAAGCGTATTCCACCCCTTCGCGAGCCGTCCAGACGTTTTTACAAGTGACTGAACAAGTATGGCAGCCAATGCACTTGTCAAGATTCAACACCATGCCGATTTGTGCGCGGATTTTCATGACGAGCCTATGTTTTTAGAATTATGCGAGTTTTTATAAACTATCCGAATTTGCCAATTCGCGGAGCTTGTCACGAAAATAACAAAAACTGACTGACTGATTGTTTTCTACATCCATTTTTGGAGTAATGGCTTCCGCCCACTTAGATTTTTCGGCTCCAATCGTTGTCCAATGCTGTTGACGAAGATGATTTGAACCGCCGGGATAAATGGCATCGGCCAATTTTTCCCATGTGCCGCAAATGCTGTCTTGAACATAGGCAGTAAGAACATTATTTTTAGCTTTTGGGTACGCGGTACGCACAGCTTGCAGATCGCCCAAAAACCATGCTTCCCCTTCTTCGATGGCTATGCAAAAACGTGTCTCTGGCTTTGGATGGCATGAGTCATAGATTGCGAGCAGTTCTTGACGAAATTCTTTAAGACATCGACGATCTAAATCACATACAACTATGACGGCAGCAATATAATCGTTGCCGTAACTTGCGTAAGTATTTCCATAGCCTTGCAGTAATCTAAGTAGCTGGTCAAGCAGCATGCGCTTGCTTGGGTCGCTAGTATTTTTTAAGTTTTTTGGAATTCTACTAGCCCCTTTGTAAGGGATAACTTTTACTGTATGCCCGTCACCGATGATTTTTGGTACTAATACATCCAATGCCTTTTTTCCTGACTGATCCTCGACCAATATTTCAAAGTGCATGGATTTATCTCGCATCCAGATAATCGCTATACCAAAGGCCACCTAACGGTAATTCCTGCTCAACTAAGTTGTTGACAAGGGGATCATCACTGGCACGAGTTACCGTTGAAAATCCATCATTACCTTTTGTTAATATCCAAACTTCTTCTGGCGAAAGTGCATCGACCAAATAGGGTTGATGCGTGGTGATGAATATTTGAGAGCCACCCTTTGTGCCGGTTGCATGCTGCCGAAACTCCTGTACCAAACTTTCTAATAACTTGTGGTAGAGTCCATTTTCAGGTTCTTCGATACATAAAAATGGCGGCGGGTTGGGGTCTTCCAATAGAAGCAGATAGGCAAAAACTTTAAGAGTTCCATCCGACATTTGTTGAGCATAAAACGGATCGACAAAACCCTTGTTATTAAATCTTAACAATAACCGACCATCAGCAGTTTTTTCGGTGTCAATCTTGTCGATGCCTGGAATTTTTTCGGCTATCCGATCTAAAATTGACTTGAATTTTTTTGGATGCTCACGCTCCATGAACTGAACGACATTACCAAGATTATCACCATGTATATTCAAATGTTTTTGCGGCCCAGAAAGTGGTAGGCTTCTTGCCGCATCGGGAGTGAAATAACTGAGATACCAGCCTTCAATGAAACGCCGGAAAGCCGAGATTCTTGGATGTTGCTTGAGTGATCCTAGCGTGGCTATGCCGAGTTTACGCATATCCTCTAATTCAGAGTCTGGATTTCTCGACTCTAACTCATTGGACTCTAACTCATTAATAGTTTGGCTAAATTGTTTAGGTATGTAGGATTGGGAAGTTTTATCACTGTCGCTATTTATCCAAATTAGGCCATGTATATCCCTAAACAAAAGAATTCTCAACCCATGCCCACCGGTTTGGGTTCCCTCCCCCTCTGTTAAAACTTCTTTTTGTACAGTTGGGCATCCAGATGAATCCAAATCAATGACAAGCCTATAGTCAATGTCATGAGCATTGTCATCTTCTTTGTAGCGAACTAAAAACTGTATACTTCCCCTCTCTCCTTGTGAGCGTAGGCGTTCAAA
>CAIOOA010000274.1 GCA_903859815.1 uncultured Methylococcaceae bacterium
CCTGCGACAAGCCGCTGGCCTGCCAGTCCTCAATGTGGTTTTTCCAACGTGCCGTTATAGCCATTGTTCATCCTCGTGCAAAAGCCAGAGAATGCCAATTTATTCGTCAATATGACATGTGGATGCGCCGGAGTCATACAAGGCAAACGCGGAAACTGGCGAATGGCGAGGGTTTGTTAGGGAGGGGTATTGGCAAGGCAGAGGCAGGACTTAGCACACCGTGCCAGGCTCACGGGCAGACAAGCAAATATCATGAGCGAATTTCAACCGTACATCAAAGACATTCGCTGGATGTTTGCCCTATGCAAACAAGCTGGCATCGAACCCACCAAGGGCGAACACTGCGAAACCTTCGCCGAGCGGGTAGACATCATCCTTGCCGATGGCGAAATGACCGAAACTTAAGCTCGGGCCTGTGCCTTGGCGGGGTATTTAGAGCAGAGGCAACGCATTTCGCTAGTTTGTCCATCAAGTAAAGCTTTAAAGTTTGGCATAATAGCGGAAATATATCAGTAATTGACGGGGGCATGTGAACTACCACCTCTCGCTGCGTCAGAAAAGTGTAGTGGATAGATATAGTATTTGTATTTTTTTGAAAGTCTTAAATGTTCCAGATTTAATGATTATACCACTTGTCCGTTTCATCTGACTCTCGATCTACACTTTCATTTTTTTGACTCATAAAACCAAGCTGAATTTTTGCTGATGTACACCCCTGTTCTGCCGCTTTACCAATCCACTTGATTGCTTCCTTTTCATCTTCTGTTACATGAAATCCCTCAAGGTATATCATGCCAAGTTGATATTGTGCATAATCATAGCCATTTTCGGCAGAATAGTGATACCACTTTACTCCTTCATCTTCGTTTTTTGCTACACCAATACCATAAAAATACATTGCCGCAATATTCCCTTGGGCAATAGCGTGACCCTGCTTTGCCGCCTTTTGATACCATAGAAATGCTTCCTCTTCATCTTTAGTTACTTCATATCCTCTTTCATACATCAAACCTAACATGTATTGGGAATTTGCAATACCTTGCTCTGCGGCTCTTCGATACCACTTAATTGAATCCTTATGGCTTAACTTTACACCGTATCCCTTACTGTATAGCCAACCAAGATAGTCTTGAGCTTCTGCATGTCCCTGCTCAGCAGCTAATTTACACCACTTGGCTGCCTCTATGCTTCCATATTTCCCAAAATCCCTTAAGTTTAACAAAACAGATAGACAGAATTGCGCCTTGGCATGTCCTTGTTCGGCAGATTTTCTATGCCAGTATATAGCTTTTTCACGGTTGATACTTTCATAAGGGTCATATTCATCATAAATATTGTCTTCTTCAGATTCTTTTTCATACTCATCAACATCAAAATCATCTTCATCTTCATCCTTATCTGTGGTCGTATTATTATATTGTTTTGAGTTACAAGCAAATTCATCAATCACTTCAATTTTTTTTTGCTGATATAATAATGCGAGATTAAACTGAGAATCAGCATCGCCATTTGTAGCTGCTTTAGTATACCATTTAGCTGATTCATCGTAATCCTGATCAATATTAATACCATTTAAAAATATATTTCCTAATTTTTGTTGTGTCTGTATACTCAATAAATTAGGCAATAATTCTTTTAGTTTTGTTACTTTGATTACATTATTACCATGTTCATAGGGTGATGAAATATTCAAAATTCCATTTAGATCAATTTTAAATATTAACTCTATTTCATTTTGAATATCCTCACAGCAAACCACGTAAGTACATAAATAATTTTGTAGAATTAAATTTCTATCACTAATTAGCCAATTAAATATATACTTTTTTGAACACAATTCAGATTTATCTAATTTAAGTATCTTTTCGCATGGCACATCCATTCCTTTATGAAAGATTGTGATTAATAGTCCATTTTCTAACTCAATGCAATATTGGGTTGGCAACTTATGAGTGGGTTCATCAATTAAATGTATAGTCTTTAATGCCATCGCCCAAGATACTACAGACCATGTTGCGATTGTTTGTTCTAAGCCTAAATTGTCATGAAGCTGTTTAGCTAAACGTTGGATCAAAATCGAAGCTGGTAAGTTAGGCGTAGAGTTGAGCAATTCATCAACAACTTTTTCATGCATAGCACAAATTAGAACAAAGATTTCCTGTTTGTGTTTACTACAATAATCATTGAGTAAGGTTTCGCACAAACGAGGGTCTTTACACAATGGAAGACCGTGTTTAGCTATTAAATCAATCAAGTGCTTGCGGGGTAGGTCATTCATAGGATTTAAATGTGATCAAAGTTAAGTGAATAATAGTAGCCTAAATGGAATATTGCGAGCCATCTTTAATAACTTTTTTTTAACAGAACCATGGCAAGGGACGACGAACTGGCAAATTCCTTCAAACCGTCAAGGCCACGGGACTAGCGAGAGGAACCCTGCCCTTGGGCGGTGGTGATCGAAGCCACGGGCAAGGCCGGAACCACGGTCAAGCCAGAGGGCAAGGCCGGAACTTGGCACGGGCAACTGTTACGGGACTCCCCTAAAACGTCTGCAAATTATTTGCTTGGCATGACAATAAAAGGGCAATATGGGAAAATCCCCGCGAGGATCGAAACCCATGCCACAAGAAAAACAAAATCAAGAAAATGAATGGAACATCCATGCGAAGCGGGGGAAAATTGCTTGTTTGATTTATAGCAGAAATGGCTCCTTGCTTTGCCAAAATGAGGCAGGATTGCAGATCAAAGGGGATGGCACTGAATTCCTGATAGGAATTACAGAATTGACCGCTCCGACTTCGTTGAAAATCGGCCTATTCTGGTCAACGCTTACAATCCAGACAGCCAGAAGGCGGCATACTTTTCCAGGCTTCAAGCATGACGGATTGTCACGCTTGGCGAACAGCCTAAATGATCAACTTCGGCGACACGCGGAAACACAGCTTGATGCTGCGTGTTTACCACTAGTGACCGTGCGGAAGGCAATCGAAAAGTTTCTTGGGCAACAACATTATTCTCGCGACTCCCAACGCCAAATGTTGGCGCAAAGTGCAGGACGGGCTATTGTGGTGGAGCAACATAGGTATTGGCCTTTTTTTGCAACCGAATCACAAAAGGCAACTATCGGGTTCGTCAAGCATTTCATTTTGCACTCTCAAAGCCTAGTGAATTCTGCTAATGTTGGTTTCGTTGCAAGGGAAATACAACGATTTAAGGATTTCTTCGACACCATTGAAAGCAAACCGTTGACGCTTGCCCAGCGTCGAGCCTGTGTCACCAATGAGGATAACAATTTGGTTCTCGCTGGGGCCGGTACTGGCAAAACCAGCGTAATGATTGGTCGTGCTGGATACTTGCTGGCCACCAGAGAATCCCGTCCTGATGAATTGTTGATGCTTGCTTTTGCGAAAAAAGCCATGCAGGAAATGCAAGAACGTCAAGACAAGCGATTGAGTACCCTACTCAAAGGTGAAACCCCAACCATTAAGACTTTTCATTCGCTTGGACTTGAAATCATCGGCAAAGCGGAAAGCAAGCGACCTTCGCTAAGTCCTTTTGATGAAGACAAGCAATTATATATGCGCTTTATTGACAAGCTGTTGATAGAGCAACTTAAGAATGCCCTCTTTAAGAGCAAAGTTGTCAAATTTTTTACTAGTTACCTTTACCCTTATCGAAACCCTTTCGATTTTTCCAATATGGGTGAATACAATAATTACGTGCGCAGCAATGAGCTTAGGACTTTACAAGCGGAAACTGTAAAGAGCTTTGAGGAATGCGAAATAGCTAACTTTTTGTTGCAACATGGGGTTAATTATCAGTATGAAGCCAATTACATCATCGACACGGTGACAGCCGATTACCGGCAATACAAACCGGACTTTTATTTGCCTGACTATGACATCTACATTGAACATTTTGCATTGGACAAACAATGGCAACCCCCTAGCCATTTTGACCAAGTACGATATTTGGAAGGTATTCGCTGGAAGCGTGAACTCCATCAAAAACATGGCACTACCCTGATAGAAACCTATTCTTTTCTGAAACGTGAAAAGCGATTGTTGACATTTCTGGCAGATGCCTTGAACTCTGCGGGAGTTGAACTTACCAAGCGACCGGACGATGAATTGCTTGAAAAGTTAAAGCTTAAGGGTGTAATTTCAGAATTTTCTGGTTTGCTTGGCAGATTTTTAAAATTATTCAAGCAATCTTCTCTAGGATGGTTGGCTTTGTCAGAAAAAGCGAGAAACCATCGTGATATGGAGCGTATGACATTTTTGCTGGAAATCTTCAAGCCTATATTCGATGCTTACCAGCATCACTTGGCGGAGCGCAATGAAATTGACTTTGCAGACATGATTGGAAGGGCTGTAGATCATATCGAGGCTGGGCGCTATCGCTCCCCTTACACGCATATACTTGTTGACGAATTTCAAGATATTAGCGCGGCTAGAGCCAAGCTTATCATGGCACTTCTCAGGCAGCGACCGGAATCAGTATTATTTGCCGTGGGCGATGATTGGCAGTCCATCTATCGTTTCACCGGTAGCGATATTGGTCTAACCAAGCATTTCGGCAAAGCATTTGGCATTACGGCAACCACGGCACTTGATACAAGTTTTCGCTTCAATAATATGATAGGCGATGTTGCGGCAAGTTTTGTGCTGAAGAACCCCGATCAAGTCACAAAATCTATTGAAGCAATCAGGAAGATATACGAACCATCTATTTCGCTGATTCGCACTCAAGGTATGGAAAAGGGGTTGAAGTTAGCTTTGGATGCTATCAAAGATAGAAAAAACTCAATAGATAGTCAAAATATCAGCGTATTAATTCTTGCCCGTTATAATTATTTAATAGATGATTTGAAGTCATCATCTGCCATAAATTCTTTTGAGAAGGCTTTCCCAAATTGTAAACTGGAAAAGATGACCATCCACTCTGCTAAAGGAAAAGAAGCGGATTATGTGATAACCCTAGGTTTGGAAAAGGGTAAATATGGTTTTCCTAGCGAAAAGGAATCCGATGCACTGCTTGAATTTTTACTCCCGGATAAAGAGGCTTTTTTATTTGCAGAAGAGCGAAGATTGTTCTACGTGACTTTGACTCGCGCTCGTCATCGTGTGTATCTGGTTTACAATCCGTTAATGGTATCCAAATTCATTAAAGAATTGATGAGCGGGGAATATCCAATTTGTTTGGATGAATTCGATGAAAGTTCGATTGATCCATACCTTGAGGAAGTATCTTGCCCGATCTGTGAAGATGGTAATCTTGTCCCGAAAACAAATCGTAAAAACGGTTCAATTTTTATCGCTTGCAACAACTATCCTTACTGCAAATACACTGAACGCCCTTGCCCTCAATGCAAGGGACTTATGCGCCGAGAAGGACGATTTAAAGTATGTACCAATCAGGCTTGCGGGGAAGTGCAACCAACTTGCTTGAAATGCGGGGCCGTGATGGTGCAACGAACTGGCCCGTATGGGCCATTCTGGGGGTGTCTAAATTATAGTAGCAATTCAGATTTTGTTTGTACTTACAAGGAAAAGCACATTAGGTTTCCAGCAAAGGCAGTTTAAAGCCGAATAGCGGGCTAGTAGCACAAATCAGCACACACCAACCAAGGCACAGGCAACCGGCGCAAGCCTTCACGGTCTGGCAGGGTTAGCCGATTGCCGTTAGCACCACGGGCAAGGCTCCACGATCTGGCGATAGCCTTCCAAACCGTCAAGGCCACGGGACTAGCGAGAGGAACCCTGCCCTTGGGCGGTCTGGTTGGATGAAGGTCGAAGCCACGGGCAAGGCCGGAACCTCGATCAAGCCAGACGGCAAGCTAGAACTTGGCAGAGCAAGGCCAATACCGAGCGAATTATTGAGTAAATTGTTCTATACTTTAAGCTTATGCAAAATAAATATCACTGCTTTATCAAAACAACAAATAGGAGATAGTAAACGATGAATATTTATCATTATTTTCTTGTAATCTTAGTATTGATCTTATCCTCGATTGGTCATGCGGACGAACAATATAAATGGGTAGATGAAGATGGAAATATTATCTATAGCCAAAGAAATCCAGGCGGGACATATAAACTTGAAAAAACTATTCATTACGAAAACGAATGGCAAAGTGACATTGATGCTATGAAAAGAGAAAATACCAGAAAACAAATTGAGGCAGAAAATGCTAGGCAAGAGGCTCAACAGCGAATGATCTTTGAGCAGGAGCAGCAGCAAAGACAAAATGAATTAGAGACAGCTCGCCATAACCAAGCTGTTGAAGCACAACTTAAAGAAACCAATAACAAAATCGATCAAACCAACAAGGAGTTGAACCGCGCTAGAAGACAGGAGGCGATTCAACGCCAATTAGATCGAGATCAAGCTAGACTTCGTAATTCTAGGGGAATGAACTGCCGCCCAAATTATAGCGGTGGATTCGATTGTGAAAATCGCTGAATCTCTTGATTTTTTTAGAAATTAAGGGGGTAGATCGAAGCCACGGGCAAGGCCGGAACCTCGATCAAGCCAGACGGCAAGGCCGGAATTGGGCAGGGCTTCACAGTCTGCCAGCACACCGCCACCAAGCAAGGCACGGGCAAACGGCGCAAGCCTTCACGATCTGGCAGGGCAAGCCGATTGCCGTTAGCACCACGGGCAAGGCTCCACGATCTGGCGAGAGCCTCCTAACTGTCAAGGCCAAGGGACTAGCGAGAGGAATCCTGCCCTTGGGCGGTCTGGTTGGATGGTGATCGAAGCCACGGGTAAGCCGGAACCCCGACAATTAGGACGGCAAGGCCGGAATTGGGCAGGGCTTCACGGTCTGCCAGCACAACGCCACCAAACAAGGCACGGGCAACCGGCGCAAGCCTTGACGGTCTGGCAGGGTTAGCCGATTGACTAGCGCACCATGGGCAAGGCTTCACGATCTGGCGAGAGCCTTCCAACCGTCAAGGCCACGGGACTAGCGAGAGGAATCCTGCCCTTGGCGGTCTGGTTGGAGGGTGATCGACACGGGCAAGGCCGGAACCTCGATCAAGCCAGACGGCAAGGCCGAAATTTGGCAGGGCTTCACAGTCTGCCAGCACACCGCCACCAAGCAAGGCATGGGCTACCGGCGTAAGCCTTCACGGTCTGACAGGACAAGCCGATTGCCAAAAATCAGCCTGTACGGAAAAGGGGTAGTTATCCACAGGCAAGAAAGCCAGCAACCACGCGGGTTTGATTTGGTGAAAATGGGTGTACGTTAAACAGTCGTTTATCGTACAATTGTGCTATACTGTAATCATACGATAACAGTACAGGAGCGCAAGCCATGAATACCAAGAGCCAAAAACGCATAGCCCTCTATTTGAGAGTTTCCACCGATGGACAGACCACCGAGAACCAACGGCTTGAACTCGCCAAGATAGCCGAGCAAGCAGGATGGGAGATAGTGGAGACATACGAAGATCAAGGCATATCAGGGGCGAAAGGCCGCGACCAACGCCCTGCTTTCGATAAGCTTTGCAAGGATGCAGCACGGCGTAAATTCGACATGATAGCCGCTTGGAGCGTTGACCGGCTAGGGCGAAGCTTACAACACCTTGTCACCTTCTTGGAGGAATTGCATGGCCTAGGCATTGATCTTTACCTACACCAGCAAGGCATAGACACCACCACGCCAGCAGGAAAGGCAATGTTTCAAATGCTAGGCGTATTCAGCGAATTTGAACGCGCCATGATAAAGGATCGGGTAAACGCTGGACTTGCCAGAGCCAAGGCAGAAGGGAAGACTCTAGGAAGGCCAAAAACCTCGACCGATACCGAGCAAGCCATAATTGAAGCCTTAACCAAGGGCGGGAAAGGAATGCAGAAAATAGCCAAGGAGTTTGGCGTAGGAACCTCAGTAGTGCAACGACTGGCCAAGGCAGAAGCCAATTTATCAATGCCCATTTGAAACCCAGACTAAGGCAAAAAGCATTTCCTAGCCGCCGAGAAACGGCAACGGAACGGCAACGAAAAAAGAAAAATCACGCGAAAATAAAAAAGGCTTGCCCAGAAAACTGTGCAAGCCTTTGTTTAAATTGGTGCCTCGGGCCGGAGTCGAACCGGCACACCGGTTAAGGCGAGGGATTTTAAGTCCCTTGTGTCTACCAATTTCACCACCGAGGCAAACGTTTATCTATGCTTTTATTTTATCTTATTTGTGTGGCTACCACACGTACCATGATTGAGTATGGTGTTAACAAAATGCATCAAACCGAATCCACTACCACATTATGCTTCAAGGCCAAACGCATCAGTTCAACATCGTTTTTCAAACCTAGCTTGTCGTAAATCCGGTGGCGATAGGTGCTAACGGTTTTCGCACTGATCACTAGGCTCTCAGCAATTTCATTCAGATCTTTTCCCTGCAAGGTCATCATGACTACTTGGACTTCCCTACGCGACAATAGCTCGAATGGGGAATTGTTTCTTCCCGATAAATTTGAAAACGCCAGTTTGCTTGCCATTTCGTGGCACAAATAGCGTCCTCCCGCATTCACCACCAAAATGGCATCCACCAGTTCCTTATGGGAGCAAGTTTTGGTCACATACCCATGCACACCATCATTTAACATCTGTTGTGGCACTGGCCCATCGGACAACACAGTTAAGATAATTATCTTAACATTTGGATTTTTTTGGTTTATTTTGTGACTTGCTTCCATGCCTCCTATCCCCGGCATGTTGATGTCCATTAATACAACATCGGGTTTTAGCGCATCAACCAACTTAATGGCTTCCTCGCCCGTTCCTGCCACCCCCACTACATTGATCGATTGGGTTGATTCCAATAGAAGCTGGATGCCACTACGGACAAGCTCATGATCATCAACCAACAATACATTGATCATGGCTAAATCTTGCTCAACTATGGGGAATTATTAGGCTGGTTTGGTTGGCATTTCATCAATGATCCAAACTTATAAAGTTATCAATTCCTTACCGGTCTCGCGTGAGTGTCTCCGTTGAGTTGATATTTTAGCATCGTTAAGGTCGTCAGGTATACATCAAGATGGCTGTTTAGCCCGTTTTTTTAATAAACTCAAGACGCTGTCATTCTTGGTCGGCGAACTTATCGACCGCGTTTTTCTGACACTCTCCCAAACAAGCGACCGTCCATCAAACGGATTTCCATCATGTCATCCAAGTTTACATCTTCAATACTACGCAGGATTTTTTCACCTTTACTGGCAATCGCATAACCTCTCTCCAAAGTTGCCAAGGGGCTGACGGCGTGAAGTTTCTCGCCATGGGCCTTGACAAACTGGCGGCGTCGTTCCAACAATCGAGTGATTACGGCTGCCAGCCTGAGATGCAAGGCATTTCGACGAGTTTCCAGTAATTGCAAGCGTTGAACTGGGTGATGACTATTGAGCTTGGCGGTGATTGTTTGCAGCTTGGTTCCGCGTTTGGCAATCCCTGATAAAGCGGCTCGGTTAAGCCGTAATTCCAATTCGTCCAAGCGCTGTGCATTGCGCTGCATTTGCTTTTCAGGATGGGATTGTTGCAAGCGTTTCAACAAATGGGTCAAAGACTGAGCCTCGTGGCGCAATTTGAGACTAATGTGTTGCTGAAATCGGGATTCCAAGCGAATAAAACGCCCCAACCATTCGCCAGAATCAGGGCTGATGGCTTCGGCAGCGGCTGTCGGCGTGGGTGCGCGTAAGTCTGCGACCATGTCTGCAATGGTGAGGTCCGTTTCATGCCCGACCCCACTAACGATGGGGATTGAGCAAGCCGCCATTGCCCTTGCTACAATTTCCTCGTTGAAAGCCCATAAATCTTCCAGCGAACCACCGCCACGGGCCAAGATCAAGGCATCGCATCGTTGCAAACGGTCGGCTAGGGCAATGGCACGGGCAATCTCGTGCTTAGCTTCGTTGCCTTGCACTTTAACCGGAAACACGATGACGGGCAGGGCAGGGAAGCGGCGTTTTAATACGGAGAGAATGTCCCGCACTGCCGCGCCCGTCGGGGAGGTGATAACCCCCACGCATCGGGGTGGGACTGGAATGGGTTTCTTACGTTTGGTGTCAAACATTCCCTCGCCAGACAGTTTGGCTTTCAAAACTTCAAACGCCCGGCGTAACGCCCCGTCACCGGCTTCTTCCAAATAATCGACGATTAACTGATATTCGCCGCGTGGTTCGTACAGCCCTACTTGCGCCCTCGCCAGTACTCTCATCCCGTTGGCGGGTTTAAACAATAAGCTTCGGGCTGAACCCTTAAACAACGCACAACGCACTTGGGCATCTTGATCTTTCAGGGTGAAATACAAATGACCGGAGGAGGGCAGGGCGAGGTTGGAAATTTCCCCCTCAACCCAGATCGTGCCGAAATGGCTGCTCAGTAATAAACGCACCGACCCATTCAGTTCGGTGACGGTATAGATGGTGCGGGGTGGAGATATGGCGTTCAAAATATCTGGTTCTTGGGGCGTAGTTTCACTGTATGTATTCCTTGAAGTCGTCCAGTGGCTCATTAAAATCATCCGACATCCATATTTTTCCTTTTAATGAACCCGCTTTAGGGTGAGGTCGAAAAGATGAAGCTAATGGTATCAATTTTGCGACAGGTTATTCATGTTCGGTCAACACGATTTCCTCGTCTGGCTTTAACTCTGCTATAAGCGTGGCGAGCGGGGGTAGATTTTGGTTTAGAGCATAAGTTTTCATGAGATATTTCGTCCGATGCAATGTTTTCTATTGAATATCATAAATTGATTCAGAATTTCCACCATTCTCTTTATTTCTCAATTAATTTGGCATGACTAATAAAGACTTGCATTGTAATATCCTCATTTTGTAAGCAAAGGATTATTTTCCATTGAGAGCGACTGATTCAACCCTCCCCCATCTCCCTCTTAAACCGATGTATCAAACGCCGGTCTTTCTTGTCGGGCCGTTCGTCGGGTTGTCCGCCCATATCCCTTATGAGCTTGCGGCGCTCCACTTCGGCTTGGCGTTTGGCGTGGCTTTCGGGGGTTTCTTCGTAGAGTAATGCGGCTTCGGAGGCGGGGCGGCGTTGGGCTTTCAACGCGGTGACGGTAATATCCCAAGTATATTGGTCTTTGCTAATTTCCAGTCTTGCGCCAATGCCGATTTCCTTGCCCGACTTGGCGCGTTGGCCGTTGAGATGAACTTTGCCGCCGTTGATGGCTTCGGTGGCGAGTGCGCGGGTTTTGAAGAAACGTGCGGCCCAAAGCCATTTGTCCAGCCGCATGCTGTCCTTGCCATCGCTTTCCTGTTCGTCGTGGGAATGACGAGACATGCTGTTACGCTGCCGGGGTGACGACTTCCCCATCGGCTTGTTGCCAGCCGTTAAAGCCGCCAGCCAAACTGACTGTTTTGCTCCATCCGAGCTTTTGCAATACTTCGACTGCCAGAGCGGAACGACCGCCAGTCAGGCAATAAACTAGGATTTCTTCATGCTGTTTGCCTTGAAATGCGGGATGGCTGTCAATTTTAAATTCCAAAACCCCGCGTGGGATATTAACAGCACCGGGTAATGAGCCAGCGGCAAATTCGCCCGGTTCACGCACATCCAGCACTAAGGATTTAGTAACTAAGGTTTTGGCTTGGGCCACATCGACTTCAGTAATCTGTTGTTTTGCTGCGGCAACCAAGTCCATTGCTGTTGATGCCATATTAAAACCTCTGTTTATATTTTGTTAAAATTGATTGATTAATGCCTTTCATGGACATTATTGTTATCGGCTTTGGGTTCAGAGCTTGCTTTGTGGGTCAAAGCAAGCTTTGACGCTCCACTATATGCCAAAGCAAGCTTTGACGCTCCACGATATTTCAAAGCAAGCTTTGACGCTCCACGATACGTCAAAGCAAGCTTTGACGCTCCAAGCTATGGGCCTATTTCATCCTTAGTTCCTTCGGCAGCGAGAAGACGACTTTTTCTTCGATGCCGGCATTTTCCGTCACCATTTTACCGCCCCAAGATTTGAGCTGTGAAATGACTTTTTTGACCAGTATTTCAGGTGCGGATGCACCGGCAGTGACACCGACTTTTTTAGCACCCTCAACCCATTCCCGTTTCAATTCGGTCGCGTCATCAATCAGATAAGAGCCTTTGCCCAATTTATCGGCAATTTCACGCAGACGGTTGGAGTTGGAACTATTGGGCGAACCCACCACCAAAATCACATCACAATCGGCAGCCAAGGTTTTCACCGCATCTTGCCGGTTTTGCGTGGCATAGCAAATATCGTCCTTTTTCGGGCCGATGATTTTAGGGAAACGCTCACGCAAGGCGACAACAACGGCTTGGGTGTCATCAATGGAGAGCGTCGTTTGGGTCACATAAGCTAGGTTATCAGGGTTTTTGACTTCTAGTTTGCCCACATCGGCAGGGGATTCGACCAGATAAATCCCGCCATTGGGATTAGTGTATTGGCCCATGGTGCCTTCCACTTCCGGGTGGCCTGCGTGGCCGATGAAGATGATTTCACGCCCTTCATTGGCATGGGCATGAACTTCGATGTGAACTTTAGTCACCAACGGGCAGGTGGCATCAAATACCTTCAATCCGCGTTCCTTGGATTCCAGTTGGATTTGCTTGGATACTCCATGGGCGCTAAAGATGACGGTGGAGTTTTCCGGCACTTCGGACAATTCCTCCACAAACACGGCCCCCCGTTCACGCAGTCCGTCAACGACATAGCGATTATGCACCACCTCGTGGCGAACATAGATGGGTGCGCCAAACTCTTCGATGGCGCGTTCAACGATTTCGATGGCACGGTCTACACCGGCACAAAAACCTCTAGGATTGGCAAGTATAATTTCCATTGGATATTTCTGTTTTATTTGAAAAATGAATAGAATGGCATTGTGTCACTTTGGCGCTATGGACGCAACGCACCTACAGCAATTCTCATTATGAGGTAAAGAGTTGACACGTAACCCGTCATTCCTGCCGGGAAGCAGGAAACCAGTCACAAGGACGTGAAACTTGGGTTTACTCACAGCGCTTAATCAAACACTTAAGCAGCCGACCCGTTACCGTCCATGGCACTGGATTCCGGCAGTCCATGCCAGAATGACGGCTTCCGCGCCAAAATGAGAATTGCTGACGCACCTAAGGCTGGATAGATTTTTGAAAGCAGAAACAGTCAAGTTTCATTTTTGCCCACCCCCACGCCATAGCACTTCACCGCCATCTGCCCTTGCCATTACACGGGCGGCGACGAACAGAAAGTCGGACAAACGATTAATGAAGGCAAGGGCCGATGGTTCAACGGCTTCCTGTCGTCCCAAGGCCACCATCAAGCGTTCTGCCCGCCGACAAACTGTTCGGCTGATGTGACAGGCAGCCGCAGGTGGGTTGCCCCCCGGCAAGATGAATTCCTTTAAAGGGGGTAGGTCGTCATTGAGTTTGTCTAGCTCCTGCTCCAGCCAAGTGACATGTTCGGGCTTGATGAAAACATAGCCAGGCATACATAGTTCACCGCCCAAATCGAATAATAAATGCTGAATTTCGCAAAATGTCTCCCTCAGATTCAAAGGGAGTTCGTAAGTCAACACCATGCCTAAGTGGCTGTTCAACTCGTCCACCGTGCCGTAAGACTCGACGCGCAAACTGTCTTTCGCCACCCGGTTGCCATCTCCCAGCCCGGTCGTGCCGTCATCGCCGGTCCGGGTATAGATCTTTGATAGTCGATTGCCCATGGACCTGCCTTAAATCAGTTTATCTTCTGCGACAACGATGCCGTCTTCATCTGCATAAAGATAGCTGCCCGTGCGGAAATTGACCCCGGCAAAGGTTATCAAACAATCTTTATCACCGCCGCCGCGTTTATGGCTTTTCATCGGGTGGGTGTGCAAGGCGCGGACACCAATGGGCAATTGGGCAATCTCCAAGGAATCACGGATGCAACCATAGACGATGATCCCCTTCCAGCCATTGTCACAGGCCAATTTCGTCAAGTTACCGCCAAATAAAGCACAACGGTGCGATCCGCCGCCATCGATCACCAACACCCTGTCCTCGACTTTTTCTTCCAATACTTTCCGCAATAATACGTTGTCCTCAAATGTCTTTAGTGTGGAAATACGTCCACAAAAAGAATGAATGCCGCCAAAGGATTTGAATACTGGGTCGGCAATTTGCAAGTGACGGTTGTTGTCTGCGAATTGATCGCATAGGTCGGGAGTTCTGAAGCTCATGCTTGGGGTTCCATTTTTCTTGATATAGGGTTTAGGTAATTGCAAGCTTTGGGACAGCCAAACCGTTAAAGGGTTCAAGCTGGCAAATTTTGGCATTCCGTCAATTATACATCGGCCTGAAAATAATCCATGCCCTCAAAGCCGCTGTCCTCTGTTATGATTGTAAAATGACAGACGATATTTCCCCGGCCACATCCAAACCATATTTCATTGAAATCGGCGAGGAAAGCGCAGGCCAGCGCATTGATAATTTTCTATTCACCCAACTCAAGGGTGTCCCCAAAAGCCATGTCTACCGGCTCCTGCGCAAGGGAGAGGTGAGGGTCAATGGCGGACGCTGCCAAGCCCAGCGAAAATTGGAGCTAGGCGACAAACTACGCATCCCCCCTGTGCGCGTGGCCGAGCGAGAGGAGGCAGAAATACCCGAAAACTTGGTACAACAGCGTCTGGAAGGGCGCATTTTACATGAAGACGACGATTTTTTAGTGATCAACAAGCCGGCGGGGATGGCCGTGCATGGTGGGAGTGGGCTGAGTTATGGTGTCATCGAAGGTTTGCGAGCGCTCCGGCCCAATGCGAAATTTCTTGAACTGGTGCATAGGCTTGACCGGGAAACCTCAGGTTGTTTGTTAATTGCCAAAAAACGCAGCGCTTTGCGCCATCTGCATGAGATGTTTCGCGAAGATCATCAGGTTAAAAAGGTTTATGTCGCCTTGTTGACCGGGGCTTGGGCAAGAAAGGGCCTGATGGTGGATGCCCCGTTGAAAAAAAATATTCTGCAAAGTGGCGAAAGAATGGTCAAAGTGGCAAGGGATGGCAAACCCGCCCGTACCGATTTCCGTCGTACCCGCAAATTTGCCAATGCCACATTGGTGGAGGCTAGTTTGTTGACTGGCCGCACCCATCAGATTCGTGTCCATGCTTTATCCATCGGGCATCCTATCGCCTGTGACGAACGTTATGGCGACGAAGGATTGAATGCGGAGTTCCGCCGTTTGGGTTTGAAAAGGCTATTCCTCCATGCCTCGGAATTGTCTTTCGCCCATCCACGCGACAACCGGCCTTTTCATATCAAAATACCCTTGGAACCTGAATTAGAGGAATTTCTCGAACGTCTGCCACCATGAAAAATCGATTTGACCTAATTGTGTTCGATTGGGATGGAACCTTGATCGATTCCGTCCACTGGATCACCGAATGTTTGCAACAAGCTGCCCGTGACTGCGAAATGGAGGTTCCCGATGCCCGTCTAGCCCGCTCGGTGATTGGGCTTAGTCTGGACAGGGCCATGTCGACCTTGTTTCCCCATGCATCCAAGGCTGAGCTACCGCCATTGATTGCGGCCTACCACCGTTACTACGATGTGAAAATCTTAGGGCAGAGTGATTTGTTTGACGGTGTGCCTCAGTTGTTGGATGATCTGCTCGAACAAGGCTACCAGTTGGCAGTGGCTACCGGCAAAAGCCGAAATGGTTTGAATCAAGCACTCTCCAGCACCGGATACACCGACTGGTTCCATGCAACCCGTGCTGCCAATGAAACCGCTTCCAAACCTAACCCGCTCATGTTGCTGCAACTGATGGAAGAATTGGGTAGCCCTCCCGAGCGGACATTGATGGTGGGGGATTCGGTGCATGACCTCGAAATGGCTAATAATGCCAATATTGGCGCAATCGGAGTGGTCACAGGGGCAAATGACAGGGACGAGCTATTGGCTTTAAACCCCGTGCTGGTGTTAAACCAAACCTCTGATCTGCGTGAATTATTACTTTAATCATTGTCAAAACAGCCAAACCTACCAATAGGTTAAACTAGGTTTATCGTCGGCCAATTCTAAAATGCTTAGGCCGGAAATCGAATACAGTTAGAGGTAATCATGAGCGAAGAAAATCAAGCTTCACCCCAGACCACAACAAAATATGAGAGCAAACCCCTGCCCACTTGGGAACGTGAAACCTTGGAAAAGGTGTTGCTGGCCTCGGTGAACGAGCAGCGGCGAGGACGCATCTGGGGCGCAGTGTTAAAGTTGGGGTTTCTGCTGTATTTGATCGTGGTGGCTGTCTTGGCATTTCGACCCGCTAACGGCTTCTTCAACCAAGCGACTTCCAAAGAACATACTGCGGTGATTGATGTGGCCGGCGCAATCATGGAAGGCAATCCCACCGATGCTGACAATTTGATTGAGGGCTTGCGTGATGCCATCAAAGACAAGGCCACCAAGGGCATCGTTCTGCGCATGAACAGTCCCGGCGGCAGCCCAGTGCAGGCAGCTTATGTTTATGAAGAAATACGCCGCATTAAGAAAGAAAACAGCAAAATGCCCATTTATGCTGTCGTTTCCGACATGTGTGCATCAGGTTGTTATTACATTGCAGCGGCTGCGGACAAAATCTATGTTCACCCGGCGAGTGTGGTCGGGTCCATCGGCGTGATTATGAATGGATTTGGTTTTGTCGATTCCATGCAGCGACTCGGGGTCGAGCGCAGGCTCATGATTGCAGGCAGTCATAAAGCCTTGATGGACCCGTTTTCACCGGTCAATGAATTTGAAAAAAACCACATACAAGGCGTGATCAACACGGTGCATCAACAATTCATCGACGCGGTGAAGCAGGGCAGGGGAGATAGGTTGAAGGACAATCCAGACCTGTTTAGTGGATTGGTCTGGACTGGACAAGATTCGATAAAATTGGGCCTTGCCGATGAGGTCGGAAATGCTCGCGAAGTTGCCGAGAACGTCATTGGGGCAAAGGAAACCGTCAACTTCACCCCTAAGGAACGTTTACTTGACCGCATATCTCAGCGCTTGGGTGCCAGTTTAGGGGCTGCATTGCAATCGGCGATAGGTTCCTTCCAATTGCGTTGAACGGGGTAGGGCGATGAGTGGTTCGATCAAATCTTTTGAAGTGAGTGAAGAAACCTTGGTCTACGAAGGTTTCTTTAAAATGAGCCGGCTACGCCTAAGGCACACATTGTTTGGCGGAGGATGGAGCAAAGAACTTTTCCGTGAATTATTGCACCGGGGTTCCTGCGTGGCGGTCTTGCTCTACGACCCCATCATGGATGCCGTGGTACTCATCGAACAATTCAGAGTGGGCGCAGTCACCTTTAAAGAGGTTCCATGGCTTCTGGAAATAGTCGCTGGGGCGGTGGAAACAGGAGAAAGCCCGCAACAGGTCGCCCATCGGGAGGCTTTGGAGGAGGCAGGCTGTCAAATTGACCATTTGTTCAAAATTTCCGAATTTTTCACCACTCCGGGCGCATTTGGCGAGAAGATAACGCTATTTTGCGGTATTGTTGATGCATCGACGGCGGGTGGGGTTCATGGCCTTGAAGAAGAGGACGAAGATATTCGCGTCGAAGTCGTCGGGTTCGATCAGGCTTGGGGTATGCTGGAAAATGGCTCCATCGATTCGGCCATTCCCATTATTGCATTGCAATGGCTGGCAATGAATCGTGAGCGCCTTCAGGCGGAATTTAACGGCGAATAGTTTCATATTGAAGCAATCGTTTTTATAGGCAATAGTATGTCGGAATTATTACAAAAGTTAAGCGCAAGAGCTTGGTTTATTGGTTCGCGGATCGAGTTACGGGAATTGTCGAAAGGCAGCACGGTAGCCTTGGGTCCACTGACCATGTTGATCGGTCATCACGGCTACAGTATGATTTTTCGCTTCGGGGTGGTGGTGATGTTTGGGCTGTCAGAAGCCGAAGAGAAAGAAATTATCGATGGCCTGAAAGATTCCGTACACAATCGTTACGACCGTCCCGAATGCGAGTCAGCCGTGATTTCCATCGACCCCAATGCGTCAGAACGGCTTGATTCTGATGGGCATATTACCTTACGCGAAGCTTCCGTCGGGCGCTTGCAGGTCGTTGCCCACGTACTCGCCAAAAGCGGTGTGTTGTCATACTACGAAAACAGTGTGGCGGAGGTGTTTGACCGCATCGAACAATTGGCCGAACGTCTGTGTCGGGGTTTAAGCCCAGCGGGTGGGAAAAATGAAATACTCGGCGAAATTGGCAATGCGCTATTGATCCAAGCCCGTACTGTAGGCCGAGTGGAAATCACCGAGAAACCTGAAATTGTCTGGGAGGAGGTGGAATTGGATCGCTTATATGAGCGCCTCGCCACTGAATACGAATTACGCGACCGTGATTTGGCATTGGCTAGGAAGCTGGATTTGATTGCACGGACTGCCGAAACCTATCTGGATTTGGTCAACCATCGACAAGCCTTGCGAGTGGAATGGTATATCGTCATCCTGATTGTGGCGGAAATTGTGCTATCTCTTTGGCAGATTTTAATTCACTGATTCTCTGTCAAATAACGTTTTAGAAAGGGGATGGTCAATTTTCGTTTTGCCGCCAAAGTGGCCCTGTCCAAATGTTCTAATAAGGCCATTAAACCCGGCAAGTCGCGTCGGTAATTAGTCAACAAGAATCGACCAACCGCCGCTGGCAAATCCAAGCCCAACAATTTTGCGCGTAAAGACAGCGCGGCCAGTTTGTCCGCATCGGAAAAGTCGCGCAAGCACAAGGTCAAGCCCCAGCTAAACCGTGTCTTGAGGTCGGGTAGGATCACCGGCAACTCCACCGGAGGTGTTCTTGAGGAAATGATGAAGCCATTCCCTTTGTCACGCAAGCGGTTGAACAGGTCAAATAGTGCCTGCTCCCAAGCCTGATCCCCTGCAACTGCCTCAAGATCGTCGAGGCAAACCAAGTCTAGCTCTTCAAGCCCTTCCAACACTTCACCGCCGAATGATTGCAAACCTTGCAACGGGATATATGAGACTGTAAGTCCGGCTCGATGCGCCTCCCGGCAACAGGCATGAAGCAAGTGAGTTTTACCTAAACCCGGAGAACCCCAAAGATAGATAAAATGTTCGCCTTTGCCCATGGCGGCTTGCCGCAGATGGACAACCGCTTCAGCATTCCCCCCGGCATGGAATTCGTCAAAATCATGTTCGGGGTTAAAGGCAAGCGGAAGGGGGATTTGCCGGATCACTTAGGGGTTTTCCCGCATTCGCAATCGAGCCAATGCCCCTGCAAACAGACACAAGCTTAAGGCAATTTCCAAGCCTGCCGGAATGCGTTGGCTGGCATCCGTGGCCGCGCTGACACCATGCATGAAATACACCAAACTAAGCAAGCCTAGCCACAAAAAGCTCCCTCTGCGGTCATATAGAAAACCGCGCAAAGGAATCAGCAAGGGCAGGGCGGTGATCGCTAAAACGACCCCGGCGGGGGCATGACGGGCAGGGGCGAACACCGTGGCCCAGCCTATCCACAGGCCAAGCAACCCGAAATACCCCACCCAAGCAGCCAAACGGGACAGATTCATCCAGCGTCAACGCTTTTCAATGCCAAGGCCACGGTTGCCAATCGCGAACCCAGCACCCGGCAGAGTTTCTTTTCCTCGGCGCTCATTTCCTTGTCTTTGCCGGTATGGTAGCTAGGTCCGTAAGGGGTGCCGCCAGTCGTTGTTTCCACCAAAGCCCTTTCCTTGCTTGGAATACCGACCAACACCATGCCATGGTGCAGCAAGGGCAGCAGCATGGTCACTAGCGTGGTTTCGTGACCGCCATGCATGGACGAGGTGGAGGTAAACACGCCGGCTGGTTTGCCAGTCAAAGCGCCGGAAAACCATAGACCGCTGGTGCTGTCTAGGAAATATTTCAACGGCGCAGCCATGTTGCCAAAATGAGTGGGGCTACCTAAGGCCAGCCCATCGCAATTTTGCAAATCATCAAGCGTCGCGTAAACATGCCCGGATTCGGGAATGGAGTCCGCCGTCGCCTCGCAAACCGGCGAAACTTCTGGCACGGTGCGAATTTTAGCGGTGGCGCCGGGGATTTCCTCCACGCCTCGGGCAATCATGTTGGCCATTTCGGTGGTGGAACCGTAACGGCTGTAATAAAGAATCAGGATTTCTACCATGGATAATATGCTCAGTGAGAAAAACACCGCCTCTGCATTTTCCGTTCGGAAAAACATCCTCAAGCGGGCAGGGCGGTTGGGTGATCTATTTTACCGCTTTTGCAGTGCATGTGGGGACATGGTGGAAATTTGTTGGTTGGTGACAATTTGGCACATTGTGTTAAACTTTGGAATAAGATATTTAAGAGTTCCCCCCATGCCTACCTCATCACTGGAACGCGGTCGAATTACTGCCCGTGTCCCCATTCATGTACAAGAGACATTGGAAACCGCCGCGTCGCTTGTTGGCTCTACGGTTAACCAATTCGTCGTGCAAGCAGCTTTGCGCGAAGCTGAGCGCATTATCGAACAAGAGCGCGTCATTCGGCTCAGTGCCGACGATGCACGGTATTTCTTAGTTGCACTTGACAACCCACTGCCGCCCAACGACCAGTTGATGTCGGCCCTTCAAGATTACGCAGCAATCCGCAATGATCAGACTGGAAGCCTTGACTGGGCACCACGACCGAAGCGGGTTTGACTGCGGTGTGGATGCCCTTGACGCTTGGTTGAAGCGAACGGCTTTGCAACATCAGGGCATGGGTATCTCGCGCACATTTGTCGCTGTTCCAGAAGACGATGCCAGCGCCTTGAATTTCCAGCATGACGGTTACGCGGATGTCCACGCCGACAGCATCCTTGGCTTTTACGCCTTGGCTTCTGCCTTTGTACTGATTGAGGAATTGCCGCCTGAATTTGGCAAACGTTATCCGCGTCAGATACCAGTCACCCGGCTTGGCCGGCTTGCCATTCGAATCGACATGCAAGGACAAGGACTTGGACGCCTACTTCTCGCTGATGCGGTGAATCGGGCGCGAACAGCCGCCCAGGTTGTCGGAAGCGCAGGCGTATTCGTCGATGCAAAAGACGAGAAGGCCGCCCAGTTTTATCAGCATTATGGCTTTAAACCCTGTTCGGCACTAGCTAGCCCTCAAACTTTATCTTCCGCTGTGGTAGAGGACACGCCTTATGGTTTCAATTATCGACGCAAATAATACGGTGAGTGGTGAAATTCACTTGCAGCAATTCCGAATTTTTCTGGCCTCACCCGGCGATGTGCTGTTGGAACGCACACTGGCCCGTGAAACCATCGTCCAAATCAATGGCGAGCGGCAGTTTCGCGGTCGTATTGCATTAGAAACCATCGCTTGGGACCAACCCGGTGCGAGTGTGGCGATGGAAGCCGCGATGACCCCTCAGCAAGCCATTGCACTAGGCTTGCCCAAACCAGAAGACTGTGATTTGGTCGTCGTCATTTTGTGGTCACGCATGGGTACGCCGCTTCCCGCCGAATTTGAATTAAAACAGGATGGAACAGCTTATTTGTCCGGCACCGAATGGGAATTCTTGAATGCTTTGAAAGGATATAAAACCAACAACCAACCCAAGAATATTTGGGTATTCCGACGCATGGAAGAACCCAAATTCGCCGTCAACGATCCAAATCGCAACAGCATTATTGAGCAGTGGGAAAAACTGCAACAATTCCTCTCCAGTTTTACCAATCCTGACACCTCACTCAATGGTGGGATCAATCCCTATCAAACACCGAGCGATTTCGGCCAACTGTTCGAGCGTTTCCTGCGTGACCGTTTGGTCAAGCTGCTGGAAACCTTGCCTCCGCCCAACCATGCAACCGATTCCATCAATGCCCCGGCAAAACCCATCTGGACCGAATCGCCCTATCCGGGTTTGGAGGCGTTCACCCCGGAACAAGCCCCGATTTATTTTGGCCGTGGGCGCGAAGTCGATCAATTGCTGAGCCAGTTTGCCGACACTAAGCTTCGGTTTGTCGCCGTCGTCGGCGTGTCGGGTTCCGGCAAGTCGTCACTGGTCAAGGCGGGTTTGCTGCCGCGTTTACGCACCGGCATGATTGACAACGCCCCGTGGATAGACCTGATCTTCAAACCCGGCGAGCGCGGGAACAACCCTTTCCTCGCCTTGGCCTTTGTCCTCAATACCGAACTAAAACTTTCCGGGCAAACCGAAACCGAACTGGCCCGGTCTTTACAAGCCGACTGGCCGCTTGCGCAAAGCAATGTGGTTGAATTAACACCTTCCCCCCACGGGGGAAGGCCGGGATGGGGGCGATCAAAAGGAGGTGAACCCACTGATTTTACGCGCCCCCACCCTAACCCTCCCCCGTGGGGGGAGGGGACTGGCTCGCTTAATTCAACAGCATTGCCGATGGGGCAGGGGACTCTCACGCCTAATCCAACAGTATCGCTTGCGCAAAGCCACCTGAACACTGTACTGGCAAAATATCCGCATGCTAAAGAGTTACTCTTGGTCATCGACCAATTTGAGGAACTGTTCACCCAATGCCAGCCTAGTGAAACGGCTGATTTCCTCAAGCTGTTGGAACATCTAGTGTCGCTGCCAAACATCCGTGCCGTGGTGACCTTACGCGCCGATTTTTATGCCACCGCCATCGCGCAACCCATCTTAGCCAATTTATTGCGGCAAGATCGCGGCACGTTCCCGCTGGATTTGCCGGGGACTGGCGCGATTCATCAAATGATTACTCGTCCTGCCGAGGCGGCGGGAGTGGAACTTGAAGACGGTTTGGCCAGCAAGCTACTGGACGAAGCCGGACGCGGACCCGGCGCAATGGCGCTGATCGCCTATACCTTAAATCAGTTGTACGAGCAGGAACAGCATTCACGCCATTTGACGATAGCCGCTTATGAAAGATTGGGCGGCGTGAACGGGGCCATCCAACAACGGGCCAACACCGCTTTGGCTGGATTGGAAAAGCGACTGGATTTAAACACCGCATTACCCAAACTATTCGCGCATTTGGTCGAAGTCAATGAGCAGGAAGTCGCCACCCGTCGCCGCGCCTTGCAAAAAGACCTCAGCGCAGACTTGAACCCGTTAACCGCTGCCTTGATTGATGCGCGGCTGCTGGTTTCTGGCGTTGGCGAACAAAACCAAGCCACGTTGGAAGTCTCCCATGAAACTGTGCTGAGTGGTTGGGATCGTTTGCGGACTTGGATTTTGGACTTTGCCAAATCTTTAAGGTCTCGGCGGGATTTGGAGCAGGTCGCCACAGAATGGAGCAAGGCCGGTCAGCCGAAAGCGGGCTTGCGCACTGGGAATTTGCTCAAGGGTTATTTGACGGCGGCGGAACCCCGCTCGGCAACCGCCAATGCCTACCTGAAAGCCTGTCAAACCCAACAGCGCCGGATGCATTGGGTTTATGCGGTCTCGGGCGTTGGTCTGCTGCTGTTGATTGGGGTTTATGCGCATGTTAGCCGCTCCGCCTATCCGCCCGCGCTGGCAACCAAGGCGCTATTCGTGCAATTGCACCTGTGGCCGTTGGATGAACCGAAGATGGTCGAAATGCCTGCGGGTTCATTTCAAATGGGCGATCTGAGCGGAGAGGGGCAAGAGGATGAGAAACCGGTGCATACCGTTGTGTTTGCCAAACCTTTCTACATGGGCCAGTTTGAAGTCAGTTTTGACGAGTATGATTTGTTTGCCGCCGCCACCGGACGCGAACGGCCCAATGACCAAGGCTGGGGGCGCGGCAATCGTCCGGTCATCAATATCAGTTGGGACGATGCCGTGGCCTACACGCAATGGCTGTCCAAGCGCACCGGCTTGCATTACCGGCTGCCATCGGAAGCGGAATGGGAATATGCCACCCGTGCCGACACGACCACATCCCGATTTTGGAAGGAAAGTCCGCAAGCCCAAGATGATGCGGCCTGTACCTATGCCAACGTGTTCGATCAGAACAACGAGGCTAGGATTAAATCCACGTATGGCGGCATCACTTGGGAGCCGTTCAAATGTTCGGATGATTTTCCGTTCACCGCCCCGGCGGATGCCTTTCAACCCAACCCTTGGAGGCTGTACAATACCTTGGGCAATGTTTGGGAATGGACTCAAGACTGTTATACCAAAAACTATGACGGTACGCCTGTGGATGGGGCTGCGAGGGAGTCAATTAAGCAAGATAGATGCCAATTACGGGTGTTGCGCGGTGGCTCGTGGAACCTCGGAACTCTGTACGTGCGTTCCGCTTCCCGCCTCAGGAGCACTACTGATGACCGCAACAGCGATATCGGCTTCCGTCTCGCCAGGACGTTTTAGCTTTTTTCTTTTATCTTTTTCCCTTTTGCTTTTGGGGGTATGGGGGCGTAGCCCCCATTAAATTTTTTTTTAACATGGTTCAACATTCCTTACCTAAAGCTGTTCAAGATTGCCACAATTTAATGATTTGGCTTATTCCTTTATTGGATAACTTTCCGCGTAATCGGCGGTTTACTTTAGGCGAACGGCTAGAATCCAGGCTGCTTGAGATTTTGGAGTTATTGGTGGAGGCGGCCTTTGTAAAAAACAAGCGAGAACTATTGAAGCGGGCAAACTCGCGGTTGGCAGTCGTGCGACATCTATGGAGAATGGCTTATGAGTTACGCACCATCCCGGTCAATCGCTATGAGTATGGCGCAAAATTATTGGATGACTTGGGCAAACAAGTGGGTGGCTGGTTGAAAAGCATTGAAATACCCTAATCATAGTGTTAAGCAATGAAACGTTTGGGGAGAATCTGGCCTGAAGTAACCAGTTTTAGTAATCTTCTAATAGCCTATCGCAAGGCGCGCAAGGGCAAACAATCAAAACCCTCGGTAGCGGAATTTAGTTACAATTTAGAAAACGAACTGCTTGGCTTGCAGCAAGAACTGATTGATTTCACTTATAAACCCGGTTCATATCGGCTGTTTACCATATATGAGCGCAAAAAACGTCAGATTGCCGCTGCCCCGTTTCATGATCGGATTGTACACCATGCCCTATTGAATATCATCGAGCCTTTTGTTGATAGGCGCTTTATTTTCGATAGTTATGCTTGCCGCCAAGGAAAGGGGGTGCATGCTGCGGTCA
The DNA here is from genome assembly GCA_903859815.1 of uncultured Methylococcaceae bacterium. Classification (GTDB taxonomy): domain Bacteria; phylum Pseudomonadota; class Gammaproteobacteria; order Methylococcales; family Methylococcaceae; genus Methylumidiphilus. The sequence continues at coordinate 25,086 of CAIOOA010000274.1, forward strand.
ACCGTTATCAGCAATGGTCAAGAGAATATCCTTATGTTCTGAAGATGGATATTGAACAATATTTTCCTTCCATTGACCATACCTTATTGAAAGCAAAATTACGGCATTATCTTAAAGACAAATATGTACTCGATTTGATGGATAAGATTATCGATACAACACCCATGGAAATTGGCAGGGTAGATTTATGCTATTTTCCGGGGGATGATTTGCTGACCCCCCTTGAACATAGGACAGGTCTGCCAATTGGCAATTTAACCAGTCAGTTTTTTGCCAATCTCTATCTTGACGCTGTGGATCATTTCATTCAAAAAGAACTCAAGGTAAGTGGTTATCTAAGATATGTCGATGATTTAGTGGTAATGGGCGGAGACAAAGAAAAGTTGCACACCATTAGAGAAAACATTCGGGAAAGGCTCGCGAAAGATCGATTGCGCTTGCATCCGCGCAAGGCACATATTTATCATACGGCCCATGGCATAGATTTGTTCGGCTATCAGATATTCCCATTCAAGCGAAAACTGCGCAACGATAACGGTCATGCATTTCACCGGCGGCTGCGCAAAATGGCTAGGCTATATCATGAGGGTAGGTTGGATTTCGACGAGATTCACCCACGAGTGAGAAGTTGGATTGGACATGCTGTACACGGTGAGACCGAAGGTTTGCGAAAGAAACTATTCGGTTCTATAATCTTCCGTCGAGGGTGATGCCGGGCATTGCCGGGTGTTGCGCGGTGGCTCGTGGAACAACGAAACTCAGAACGTGCGTTCCGCTAACCGCAACAGGAACACAACTGATAACCGCAACAACAATATCGGCTTCCGTCTCGCCAGTCCGCCCGTTTGCTGTCAAGGTTTTGTCCTTGATCGTTACCAGAATTCTAGTTGCCCAAGGGCGCTAGAAGTGTGTTAGCGGGTGTCCATGGCATCGCCTTCAGGCACGTCAGGCCGATAATGCCGAATAGTTTCCGCAGGGCAGCAGTGAAACGGAATCTGTAGCAAATGCGAAAATTCCGTTTCAGTTTCAGACGCCAACGCTACCAAGTCTCCTTTGATGCCATTTAAGCCGGTTTCCACCGCACTTAACCGGTCTTCTTTGATTTCGCGCAGTTCGTTCTCTATTCGGTCTTGTCCTGTTCGCAAGGCTATTAGATGCTCTAACACTAAGTTTTCTAGGTTGTCTGCATTCATGCCTTGTCTGCCTGCCGTCTTTTGGCCTCCTTGATTATATCCTCCATGGTTTCAAACTGTCCCGGCCCGCTGTCGATTCCTTCTTGCCATAACGCCCTCAAGGCTTCGGCTTTGCTTGCCTCGGCGTCTTTCCGTTCTTTCCACTCCCTCAGTGCTTCCCGAATGATTTCGCTATGGCTTGCATATTCGCCGCTTTCGACTGTCTGCCGAATGAATGCGGCCATTTCTTCATCAAGGGCGATGCTGACTTTTTCGACGTTTGCCATTGTGTTCTCCGATAGGTGAGTGGTAAACATTATTACCATTGATGTCGGTTGTTATCAATATCTGAACGCTAATGATGAAAATAAGCAAATGACCGACGAGTAACAACAATTATGATGCGCAATGCAACATATTTGTTGTATTATGCATCAATGCAATAAAAGGGCTATGACATGAAGTACAGCGAGTTCAAGCGGTGGCTGCAACAACAGGGAGCAGTACTTACATCGGCCAAAGGGAGCCATTTCAAAGTGACGCTCAACGGGAAAATCAGCGTATTCCCGGATCACGGGGCTAAGGAAATTCCAAAGCCACTGATGCTATCAATCAAAAAAGACTTGGGTTTGAAATAGGAGACACCATGCTACGTTACCCGGTAACACTAACCACAGACACCGAAACCAACACGGTGTTAGCAGATTTCCCCGATGTCCCTTGGTGCCACAGCGCGGGATACGACGAATCGGAAGCCCTGCTAAATGCAGAGGACGCACTTACGAGCGCATTGGGAGTATTCATAGAGAGGCGTCAAGCGATCCCGGAGCCTTCAGAGATAAAATCCAACGAAGCATACATAACACTAACCGCACTAACAACGGCAAAAATCCTGCTCTGGAACGAGATGATAAAACAAGGGGTAAGAAAATCGGACCTAGCACGGCAACTAAACTGCCACATGCCTCAGATAGACAGACTGTTGGACTTCGAACATAGCTCGAAAATAGAGCTTGTGGAAACCGCGCTAAAACATCTCGGAAAACAGCTAAGTGTGCAACTGGCTGCGTAAGGCAACCCGAAAGACTTAAGCAACCTAGCAAAAACGGGTCAAGCACAGGAAGGCGAAACAGGCGCAGTTTGCAATGCGCTTACACCAAGTTGCGCATAATGCGTATTATGTTAAATCATAATCTCTCACAAATTAACCCTTAACTAATCAAGTAATCACTGCATGGATTGTTGTGTAAAAAAAAAGCGCCTTGTTAGGCGCTTTTTTGATTTGCTGGAACTAAGCCCACCTGTGCAAGCAATATGTGGGCTTAGCTGGATGCCATCATTCTTTCGGCAACAACTTGTCTTTTCCTTTCACTTGATTTACCAACCAAGTGACTAAACGCACTATCGCATTAAACAAGTCAGTCAGCAATTGCATGGTGCAGTTCAGAACGTCTGCTGCCGTTTTTCCTTGGCAACGCGATTCAATCTCACGGAATAGAAACGGTGCGCCGACAAAGCCCACTAACAAACCAATGATTAAGGAACCTGAAAAGAAGCTGGATGGTTCCTCGGTCACCGCCGCTACCGCAACCGGCACTGTTCCAGCCGCTGCGGGAGTGGTCGCAGCATTGGCATCTGCCTTGGTCACAGCAACCGGAGTCGTTGGTGACGGCGGTTTATTTCCGCCTGGACCGTAATTGTCGGCAATTGCCGGATCAGTAACACCCGGTATCGACGGAAAAGTGCCACTGCCCTTGCCTACGACCAACTGCCCTTTCATGCCTTTTTCCATGTGTTGGGCTTCATCGCAGTGGACTAGGTAAGTCTTGTCTTCGGCGGGCAGTATCAAAGTTCCGGTCACTTTCGCAGGGCCAGTCACTTCAAGATGGAACATGCCCTTGTCATACATGAACTTGGGCAAGCCGTGCATCATCCATTGATGCCTGACATGGTCTTCGTTGACAAAGGTGACGGTCAATCGGGTACATGGTTTGACCCGCCATTCGTGCTTGTCAAATCCAAATATGGTTCCCGGATACTCTTTGGAGTATTTCCGTCCAGCGTGAACTTCAATCTTGACGTCTTCCGAAACTTTGTCACAACCGGCTGGCAGCTTATCTTTGTTTTGGCCCATTATCATGCCGCCATCCATGTCCATGAGATGACCGTCGCCATGATCCATCAACTGATTATGGTCGATGATCTTCTGTTCCTCTGCACTGTTTGCGGAACTGACGATTATGAAGCTTAAAACAATGGCGGATAAGATCGTTTTCATGCTTAATCTCCTCATTGCTTATCCTTCGACAGGTTGGTCAATCTTCCAGCCACACTCATCACCTGCTCTCTCTTCAGGTAAAAAAAGTAACCTAATACGCCAAGGAGCAAGCCGGTGAACAGGCTTCCCCAGCCTCCACCATTACCGTTGGTTGCACTTGGCGTCGCATTGGCGGGATTGGTTGAGCTAAAGATTGGAGGTGGCGCGATGGCGGCTGTCGGCGTGCCAGTGGGTAAAGCACCTTCAGCGGGTTGCCCCAAGCTTCCCCAGTCATCCGCCCAATTTTGCCAAACCGGGATTTTCCTTTCCCAATATTTCTTAGTGAAATACGGAGCCAAATCCATCCCATGGACTTTAGGTGTGCCGTTATCGTCCAAGTAACTTTTATATGCGATCAGGCTGATACTACCGCCCTCCCCCATTCCATTGGTCGTGAATGCCTTTTCCACATGGTCATGGAACATCCATAAGCCTTGCCCATAGCTATGCAAGCCGTCATCCGTGGTATTAAGTTCCAAATCCACACGCTGGGCCGGGGCGAGCGCATACACGTCACGGGTGATCTGCGCACTGGGGTTCTGCTCGACACCGTCATAATGCGTTTCAGTGGCCTTGTGACCGTGTGTGTGCAATGCCAATGACTCGGTGTGACCATTCAGGACACGCAATTTTACTTTTTCATTGGGGTCAACGACGATCAAAGATTCACGCAATGTGTACGGGAAAGACCGTCCATTGAGCATGTAATAATCGTCACTCGCATCGGTAATGTCATAGTCTTGGTTCATCGCTTTCGCAATCAACCTAGGATCATTCGCAATTTGAGGGATTTGATGCAATTCTTTGTCGGCTGATTGGAAGAACAAATCATACTCTTGAGTATATTTTTCCCTGACCGCCACAGAAGGCGCACGAACCTTGCCATTGCCCACGTTAAATGTTTGCACCCAGTTATTCGGGCGGTTTTCTTCGACGATGAACAAACCAGCAAGCCCCATGGGTATATGGGTATGCGGTTGAACATGGCAATGATAATACATCGTGCCAGGCTGGCGAGGTTTGATGACATAAGTTTTGCTCTGACCGGGCATCACGTCCATTTGTGCAGTTTGCCCTACCCCGTCATTGCCTTCGCCACCATGATCCATGTAAGGATGGTCAACTCCATGAAGATGGATGGAATGAGGGAAATAATGAGTGTTTTCCAGCACGATCCAAACTACATCACCTTGTTCGACTCGAATCGCAGGTGAAGGCATACGCAGCAGCGAATTGGCCTCCGCACTGGCAAAACTCTTGGTCGACATATCACGGGTTTTGGGCGTGTAAACCCAAAAGCTAGGCTGCACTCCCGGTGCGATGTCGAAGGTGGGCACCACACCCGGAAAATCAGGCGAGTGTCCGTTTAATTCCATAACTTCCAGTTTGATGACGATGAGGTCTGGGTCACCGTCTCCGTCCGTGTCATTGGATAAGGTCAGCGCGTCGGCTGCCAAATTGGTGTCCATCAAGGTCTGCATGGAGATGTTGTTGGTCCCTTTGACAAAAGCGGCAATATCGGCCGGATTGTCGGGATTACAAACCCTTTGCTCTTGAATCTTGACACCTTCCACCGTTTGCGCATCGCGCCATTCGGGTGGAACGCCACTTTTACAAAAAGGTTCTGCCTCGCCAATATCGACTTTCACGGAGGGAGGTGGCGTGGTGACCGCTCCAACCCCGAAGGAAATCGTCATGAGGGCGTAACCCAGCAATAATACGAGGGATTTTGTCTGCATATATTAAAAAAGCCGTTGGAACTGAACTTCAAAACACGCCGTCACCCCTATCCAGATTGCATTCCAGATAGGGGTCACCGAACTTTATGCTGCTTTTTTCGCACGCGCGAACAAGCCGTCAATGAACGACTTGAATGGAGCGCTGGAGAGGTAAAGCAAGTATAGGCCAGCCACTAATACCGTAATAATGATGATCTTGGTGCTGCTGGAAACTTCCCCTTTAGCCGTTCCGACTTTAAACGGAACATGGGCATCAATCTTTTGTCCTTCGTTGATCAGTGTCACATGGGCCAGATATTTACCACTTTCAGTGAAATTGTAAGAGGTGTTGAATGTGCCGCTGGCATGGGTGGAAGGTGGCAAATAGGCAATTCGCGTACCTTCGGGTTCTTTGGTGAATTCCACCTCTACCGTCATGTTGCGGAGCGCTTTTCCCTCATAATCAAATACCATGATGGTTGTTCCCAACTCAGGTATTTCGCCGCAAAATTCGGCGGAACCCGTCAATTGTGGTTGGTAAGCCGTGAAATGCACCAAGTGTGGACCCACAAAAATTCTACACTGGTCTGTGTCAACACTCGCCCCGCCGTGCGCCCAAGCTGAAGTAGCCGGAAGCAAAGCTGTCAGCAAGAGTCCCAAAGTCAAAGCCAAGCTTTTGAAAAAGGTTAGATTTCGCATATCTCTTCCCTCGTTATATTTATCGTGTTAGGGTAACGGAAATGTTTAGGGCGCAATTAGTTTAAGCCCCCCAACGTCGCCTTGCCTCCGAATGTCCTGTTCTAAGGAAAATAGGAAGCCGTGATCGAACTGTTGCAGCTTAACAGATGCCGATATTTAATAAAAGTTCCCGTTGACCTTGCAATGCTTCAAGCTGCCATGTAACAGATTTTTACTAAACTGAACACAGTGCAAAATTTTGGTAGGCTTGGTCGATTGAGCCTTCAAATTTTAGAACCCACCCTCGGCCTCGGGTGATGAACTGATCTTGTGAATCGTCAAATCCGCGCCATTGAACTCCTCTTCCGGGTCTAGGCGTATACCCACGCTGTATTTCAAAGCCCCGTAGACGATAAACCCTCCCGCCAAGGCTATTGACACCCCCAAGCCAGTGCCTATGAGTTGGGACGCCAAGCTCACACCGCCCATGCCGCCCAATGCCTGTTGACCAAAAATTCCAGCAGCGATGCCTCCCCATGCCCCACATAAACCGTGAAGAGGCCATACGCCTAGCACATCGTCAATTTTCCAGCGATTTTGGGTTAACGTAAACATTAAAACAAACAATATCCCGGCAATGGCTCCCACCACCAAAGCACCAAGCGGGTGCATCAAATCAGAACCCGCGCAGACCGCCACCAAACCGGCCAAAGGCCCGTTATGGACGAAACCAGGGTCATTACGTCCTATAATCAACGCTGCCAAGGTGCCTCCCGCCATCGCCATCAGCGAATTAAGGGCCACCAAGCCACTGACCGCGTTCAAAGTTTGCGCAGACATCACATTGAAGCCAAACCAACCGACCGTCAATATCCATGCACCCAAGGCCAAAAACGGGATACTGGACGGGGGATGTGAAGACATTCCACCATCACGGTGATATCGGCCTCTGCGAGCGCCCAACAGGATGACGGCCCCCAAAGCGATCCAGCCGCCGACTGCATGAACGACCACAGAACCCGCAAAATCGTGGAACGATGCGCCAAAGGTCTGTTCCAGCCATGCTTGAACACCCAAATTCTTATTCCAAGCGATACCTTCAAAGAACGGATAAACGAACCCCACTAGGAGGAAGGTTGCAGCCCCTTGCGGATTGAATTTTGCGCGTTCGGCAATGCCGCCGGAGACAATGGCGGGCACGGCTGCCGCAAAGGTCAGCAGAAAGAAGAACTTCACCAGATCGTATCCACATTTCTGCGCCAAGATTTGAGCCCCGGAGAAAAACTGCACACCGTAGGCGATGTAATAACCGATGAAGAAATAAGTGACCGTTGAAATGCAAAAATCGGTCAGAATTTTCACCAAGGCGTTGATTTGATTTTTCCTGCGGACTGTTCCCAATTCGAGGAAAGCAAATCCAGCATGCATGGCCAACACCATGATGGCGCCGAGGAGAATAAAAAGGACGTCGTTACTTGTATTGTTTGATTCCATAATTTTGCTCTCTGCTAAGACTTTAACCCCGCAAACAACCAAGAATCGGGCCAGTTCATAAAAATCGAGTTAATAAGTTGATTTGTTTCATGCGGGAATAGCTGAAACCTGATTTGAATGCATTACAATGGTGCGCATTAAAAAATTTTGCATTAATATGGGGCAGGCTTGTTCGTTTCAGGTCACATGAATCGCATCCATTGACTTAACCTTCACAGTCATGGAGGGAAATTGAGTGCAGGACAAGCATCAAACACAAAGTAATCGGATCATTCGCTATGGGTAGACACAGAGTTCTATTCCGCTAAGACTCCGTTTTAGGGTTTAATACAGGAGCAGGAGTTTGACTAACGGCCCTAAACAATGGGCCTACCCATTAACCAGCAATCATGAACTACAGGAATTACCATGGCATCACCCAAGCCTGTAATACCCGTCGGCGGGGAACCTATCCGCATGTCCCCTTCCGGTGGTCTGCAAGTCCCCGACCATCCTATCATTCCCTTTATTGAGGGCGACGGCACCGGACCCGATATTTGGCGAGCCTCGGTTCGAGTGGTCGACGCAGCGGTTGAAAAAGAATTTGGCGGAAGCAAGAAAATCGCCTGGGCCGAGGTTTACGCGGGCGAAAAGGCAAAAAATCTATTCGACACCTGGTTGCCTGACGAGACCTTGGACGCTTTCAGGGATTATCTTGTCGGCATCAAAGGACCGCTCACCACCCCCGTTGGCGGCGGCATCAGGTCATTGAACGTTGCCATACGCCAAATGCTTGATTTGTATGTATGTCTTCGGCCTGTCCGCTACTTCGCGGGGGTGCCATCGCCCGTTAAAAAACCAGAGAAGGTGGATATGGTGATCTTCAGGGAAAATACTGAGGACATCTATGCGGGGGTTGAGTGGGCTGCCGAAACGCCAGAGGCCAAAAAAATCATCGACTTCTTGCAGAAGGAGATGGGGGTCACCAAGATTCGTTTCCCCGCCACCAGCGGCATAGGCATCAAACCGGTTTCCAAAGAGGGCTCACAGCGTTTGCTCAGGGCCGCTTTCGACTATGCTTTGCGGCATCAACGCCGAAGCATTACCATGGTCCACAAGGGGAACATCATGAAGTTCACCGAGGGCGCGTTCAGAGACTGGGGCTATGAACTTGCTAGAACGGAATATGCTGGCAGAATCATCGGTTGGGACGATTGCAATGGCAAACCACCCGCCGGACAAATTCTATTGAAGGATTCAATCGCAGACATCACCTTGCAGCAGGTGCTGACGCGGCCTGAGGAGTTCGACGTGATAGCGACTTTGAACCTGAACGGGGATTACCTTTCGGATGCGCTGGCCGCACAGGTGGGCGGTATAGGCATAGCCCCCGGGGGGAATGTCAATTACCTGACCGGACATGCCATTTTCGAGGCCACTCACGGAACGGCTCCGAAATATGCCAATCTTGACAAGGTGAACCCAGGTTCTGTGATTCTATCCGCCGTCATGATGCTGGAATATCTCGGTTGGGAAGGCGCGGCGGCACGCATTGTCAAAGGTCTTGAACAGGCGATCACCAAAAAAACCGTCACTTACGATTTTGCCCGGCTAATGGAGGGTGCCACTGAGGTTGCTTGCTCGACATTCGCCGACTGCATCATAGCCGAACTGTGACCCTGTCAGACAGTGACAAACATCTGATTGACGACGTACTTTAGCTAGCAGTGCCTTTGTGAATCGATAGGCTTGGATGCAAATCCAAGCCTATTGCTTGAGCGGTTATCTTAGTTTAATTCTTGTTTTTTCTGAAAAAAGTCGCCCAGATAACGATGACAACCGCCACCAGTGCCGCGATAATGATGCCAAGTCTTGCTGTATACATGTCAATGCCTCGTCGTAACCCTATAAATTAAAACCCAATTCTAATCGATTTGTTAACACTGTGTGTAGCAACCCTTGCCAATGCCCTCGGACTGATTTGGCAATCAATCCAACATCTCTGTAAAGCCTCCCAAGGGATCAAACGTTTTTCGTGCTGCCAAAATGTAATTGATGCCTACGTAAGGGGTTAGGCGGAAACGTTTCGTGAATGGGTTCACTGTCACCCCCGTGCTGGTAAAAACTCGCATTCCATCGCCAGCCAGCAAATTCTCCACTTCCACCGGGGTTGGGAAGCGCGACCACCGATGCGTGCCTCGTGGCAACCAGCCAAGCACATATTCAGCCATGATGATGGCCCCCAACCAAGAAGCGATGGTGCGATTGATGGTTGCCACTACCATGACGCCGCCTGGGCGAACCAGCCTCATGCAAGCATTCATAAATAAATCCAGTTCGGCCACATGTTCGACCACTTCCATGTTCAGCACCACATCGTAAACCTCCCCGCGTCCTGCAAGGATTTCTGCACTGGCAAGCTCATAGTCAATGGCCAAGCCACTCAGTTCAGCGTGTTGTGCCGCTATAGCGATGTTTTTTGTCGCCACGTCAACCCCATGCACCGAAGCCCCTAAACGCGCTATGGCTTCACTGAGAATGCCGCCGCCACAACCGATGTCTAAGATGCGCAATCCCTGCAAGGGACTATCCGATGTCGGGTCCAGACCAAATTCAGTCATCAATGTGTCACGAATAAAACCCATCCGAACGCCATTCATGCGGTGCAAAGGCCAAAACGGACCACCCTCTTGCCACCATAACGCGGACATTTTTTGATAGAAGGCGACCTCTTTTGGATCAATGGTGGTCTGTTTGTTCATAATTTTCGTCCAATGGCTTAACGGGTTCGCCATTTGCCCCTATACTTATCGTACTAACATTAGGATTGTGTTTAAGCATCTCTTCAATAACGCATCGGCGAAAGAGGAACTTTTCCTTAGGACCTATGCAAGCCCCTTCCCCAATGGTTTCCATGGCAGAAAAAACGGCTCAACAACCTGACGCATTTATGGCTTTTGTCGTATTGTTCCGCTATGCGGAATCACAAGCCCAAAAAAACTCGGCCGATGCGTCAATGAATTTCGATCCAGCGGTGATGATTGGCGCTTTGAGGAAATTGTACAACACAAATTCAAATCAACAGACTTACTATTTGACCGCTCCACGGCTATTGTCCGGCTTGGAACAGATTCTAGCGCAAACCGGCCAGGAAAACTTATTGACCCACTTGTACGTCAGGGAAAATTTACAGATCATCGGGCTACTTCTCGACACCATTCTGTCTGACACGGCGATTCCCGAAGGCATCACGCCATTTTATCAAAAGCTTCAATTTCCCCTGTTTATCGCAGCTTTCGCCGACCCATCACTGTTGGACGGGAAAAGCCATCCCGCCCGTGAATTGCTGAACCAATTGGCTTTGCTATCTTTGGCTGCCAACCCACAAGGGCAAATCGACAATGCGGAATTGCTCCATGGCTTGGAACAAGCCATGGGCATCATCACCGTCGATGCGGCCAGCCAGTCGGAAACTTTTTACGATGCTCTGAATACTTTGGCGCAACTGACCACAGGCTTGCTCAAATCGTTTGCCATGCGACTCGACCGCGTGGTTGACACCTGCCAAGGGGGGCATCGTTTGGATCGGGCGCGCCTGTTGGTGGGAAGGGAAATAGATGCCCGGATCGGGGGCAAATCCGTACCCAAAATACTATTGGACTTGCTCACAGCCGGATGGCAACAACTTCTCGTACTCACATTTCTGCGCCAAGGTTCCGAGGATGATGAATGGCGTCAACAATTGAATGTGATAGACAGTTTGATGGAACCCTGCGAAGGCGAAACCGCTTTTGGCCTTTCCAAGGCATTGGAACTAAAAAAATTCATTGAGGAAAGGCTACAAACCATAGGTTTGGAACCTTCCACCGCCAACCGGCTAACCGATGACGTAGAAAAGTATTTACTCAATGAAAGTGGAAAATATAGGGCCGACTATGTTACCTTTCCGCCCGCAGAGGTGGACAGGGAAGAGAAGGAAGCCATACTGCGTACACGATTGCAGGGTTTCAATGTAGGCGACTGGATAAAAATCGCCACCAACCGAAACGTCTGGCAGCCTTTGCGGCTGACGTGGATAGGCCAAGAACCGACACGCTATGTGTTTGTCAATCAGAAGGGGGTCAAAAGCCTAGAATTGGACGCAGCGCAATTTGTGCAGGTACTCGACGAAAAACGGGCCAGCCGCATCGAAAGCCTCGAGCAACTCCCTATCGTTGAACGGGCCGCCAAGGCTTTGCTTTACACCTTGCGTGAACGCATGCGGTAACTGCAAATTTATGTAGGCTAGGATTTAATTGACGAGGCAGTTATTTTGCTGCCATCCCGACAGAACACTGACAATAATAGGCTACACGTTATGGCTGAGACCTACGGAAAACTTGAAACGGCATTCCAAAAACATCTAATTATCGGACTATTGTATGCCTTGGTCATTTCCTATCATGGCTTATTGTTTGCCGAGAATATTGGGCAATTCGAATATAAACTTGAAGGGGAGAGTTTCCCTTATTCCGTCAAGCAAACAGGGGAGAACTTCATGTTTGAATTTTCCAATAACCCCGGTAAAGTCGACAAAAGACTCAAAGCGACAGTCGATGTATTACACTCGGTTTATGGCGATACTTCCATTAACCCGACATATAGCGAAACCTTTATGAAGGAAAGCGCCCAATGTTTTGTGTTCGAAGCTAATTTTTACACTTACCGGTCTTGCTTTCTCCCCAATGATTACTCACCCGGCAATCGTGACAGGTTCTGGGGGTTTGTGACCCAACTCCCAAATGCCATGTGGTTGATTACCCGAAACCTACTCCCTGCCCTGCTTGGCATCGGACTGTTTTTCTATTTCTTTAGGGCAAAATAATCCTTGCCCAGACCTAACAACAATAGAAAAGATTGGAATCATAACCCTCATGCGAGTCCTTCAATTCACATGAAAAAGATTGTTTCCAATGACTCACCTAGTTAGGCTAGTGTTGCAAACCGTTTACCCAAGCACAAAATTCAACCCAATCCAACCTATGCGGATGGCGGTGACATTCATTAAACACGCCCTTTACAGAAAGAGACTGTTCACAGTCGTCTTTTACGCATAAAGTAACCGCAATATTCTTTGGAGAACAACATGACCAATATTCACCATGCCCTCGTCCTCAACCTTCATCAGCCGCCAAACAATTTGGAAAATTTGTTTGCCGAAAATGAATGGGAAGCGAAGGAAATCCTCTTCGCCTACGACCGCATCGCCCGATCGTTGTGGGGTTACGAAGACGTGGGCAGGGTGCATTTGTCACTCTCAGGCACTTTGCTAGAAAGCCTATCCAGCCCAGAATTTCAAGAAAAGACCTATGGCATCGTTGATAGCGGTTCAGTATTGTGGCACTGGCAAAACCGTAGCATCATCGAAATACTAGGCACGGGTTATTATCATCCAGTGTTCCCGTTGATACCCCAAGCCGATTGGGATGAGCATCTCACCCGCTGGCGTGCCATGTCGCGGCATCTGTTTTGGCGGGAAAACTTCAAAGGCTTCTGGCCCCCGGAAATGGGTTTTTGCATGGAGATGATTCCCCATCTTGCCAAATTAGGTTACCGCTATGTCATCGTGGATTGCGATCATGTCGAACCAAAAAGTGCCATGCGTTGGGAGGAATTGCGTTATCGCCCCCACATCGCCCGCTATGGAGACGCGGAAATCATTGTTGTGGTGCGTGACCGTGACTTGTCCGACGCCCAAGAAGCCGGCATGGAATTTGGCTGGTTCGAATATGAAGTGGCACAAAGGACGAAATGGTGCAATTTTGAACCGCTGGTGACGACTGCCACTGACGGAGAGAACGGCGGCTGGTTCCGCAATGTCACCGAAGGAAGCAATTTCTGGAGCTGCTTCTATCGTGAGTTGATGGACCGTGCGCGCGGTGATGGGTCCATCAAACCCACATTCATCGATGCCTATCTGGACAAATTTGGTGCGACTGGCGAGGTGACGGTCAAAGAAGGGGCTTGGAATACAGGCTGGCATCATGGTCGAGGTTTCCTGCAATGGACAGGCTCGCAAGCGCAAAAGGATGCTTTGGCTAGAGTTGCGGAAATCAGCGGGCTAGTCAACGCCGCCCGCGCCAAAGCCATCGACACCGAACAACATGACCCGGAGGTGTGGCATACGCTAACAGAAGCCCAATGGCATTTACTGAGAGGCGAAACCAGTTGTAACTTCTATTGGGGCGAGGATTGGGTCCATCGCGCCCACACCGACCTAGACGCGGCTTATGAGGCATTGCAGAGGTTGCCCTCTTAAACAATAAAAATTTATTGCATTTGTTCGGACATGTTGCAATCCTAAGTCAAAAACAAAACCTCTAGGAGAACAGCCATGTCCAATTTCAAACTAATCATTCAATTTTCCGAGAGCGACACCAAGAAAATAAACAGTGAAGGGGCGGTTTTGGCTATTGTCAAGGGTCATCACGCCGATGAAACCGACCCCGCGCCTATCTGGGTGGCTCTATCGCCTTTTGATAAAAACACCATCACATGGAAAAGTGTGTATGGCCTTTATGCTTCGCCTAATCCTGTCCAAGCAGAAACCGATAACGGCACTACCATCATAATTTCCGAAACAGCGGCTTTGACCGTGAATATGTCAGACAATCCGACTCAGACCATACATTACAACGGAACCGAGTTTGTCTTAGGGCCAATAACCTAATCATTAGGTTTTGCCAAGATAGGCTTTTCGCGTTTATCAAGATTCGATGGGAAAGAATTCAAGATCGAAGAGTTGTTCCACTGAATATGGACAAGATGACGGAAATGTCTTCTTGTCTAAATTGGTTTCTTTGACTGCCAGCAATACGCCTTGTGGATAAGCTTTGGTTATCCTCTCATCAAGAATACTCTTCAGGCTTGGATTGTCTTCAATCAGGGTCATCACCGAAAGCCTCTGCTCTTCAATAGTCGCGTTCCAGCTTCTTGTCCTGTAAGCGGGTTGAAATTGCCATTTTAATAAATGCCCAATCAAAACTTTAAGGCGATTTTGCAATTGATTGCGCTCACTCGCACCCATGCTTTCGATTTCCTCAATCAGGTTATCAAGATCAATCTCGTGCAATTTTCCAGCCTTTAATAAATCAGCCTGTTGCAGAGTCCAAGCGTGAAAGTCTTTATCATGAAGGTTTGCGTTCATGGTTCATTCCGTTATATTGAGTTGATGTTTTCATTGTGGAGCAAAATCAAGTAAGCTTTAACTTCCATGATAGGCGAAGCGGGTAATTGTTGGCAAGATAAAGCCGCCAGTCTGCCTCTCCAATACCGCTAAATCCAGCCGGGAGTGATTTTAGTGAAAAAGGTTATCCATTTTTTTAGGTCAAGCCTTACAGCCCTAATGTTGTTTGGCACTTGTGTCGCAAACGCCGATGTCATCAACGTGGAATTCAAATTCACCCCATTCACGGGTGACACCCAAGCAGAACATGTCGAAAGTGTGCCGGGCAAAGCCAAAGTGTTCATCAACAATATTCCAGTAGCCGAACGCGATATCGAAAAACAAGAGCTTCCAGTGCTATTTGATGAGCGCGAGGTTTCGCCGTCAGTCTGGATACCCGTCGCGTCCATCGGGCCGGTCGTGCGCAAGGGCAAAAACTCCATCCGCATTGAGTTCGAGCCGTCCCAGTCCACACCTTACAATGCACAATTCAGTTGGGCATCTGTCACCGACCAATCGACCGAAAAAAATGAAGGGGGAAGCTTCAAATCCACCAATCAAACTGGCGAGGGCAAGGAAGACAAAAAAGCCACCGGGAATGTTTTGTTTGAACGCGAATTTGTCGCTGATTTCGCGACTGACCAAGTTTGGCATCATTATCCCGCAGTGAGTTCGGTTTCCGATGAAGATAAACAGGCGCTAGTCGAGCTATTGAAAGACAGGGCAGAGGCATTCAAGCCAAAATTTGCTGATTTGTATCGCTTGCTCGAAAGTAAACCGGGCATCAACCTTGCCGAAGCGCGTAAAGCCAAGTGCTTGGATAAAGCCTATGCCGCCGGCGTCCGCATGTCACCGCCCTCCCCTGCAGAATTGGAATTTTTCACGACCGACCATCCCGAAGTCGTCGTCAAGCGCAAAGATGGACCCCTATTTCAACCCGACCGAGCAGCCTTTAATAAAATTAAAGGCGATGAGATGCAAATGTGTGCGGGCGTTTTGTTATCCCTTATCTACCCTCCGCAATTGATTGTCGTTCATAAGCCGGAAGGTTCTTGGGAAGCGGTGGATTGATAATAAATTTGGAGCGTCAAAGCTTGCTTTGACTTGCTATCAAAGCTTGCTTTGACTTGCTATCAAAGCTTGCTTTGACCTAGTATCATAGATGCAAGGCTTGATTTGCTTGTCAAAGCAAGCTTTGACGCCCAAACCCTCGCTGATGCTTAACATCAACGAGTAAAATAGCTATCCAGTTAACTAATTGAAGCCAGAATATATATTATGACAGCAACTTTATTGCTTTCCTGCCCAGATCAACGCGGTTTGGTTTCTCGCATTGCCCATTTCATATTTGAACGCGGAGGGAATATCATCGACCTAGACGAGCATGTGGACGGGGATGAAGGTTTGTTTTTCTTGCGCGTAACTTGGGATATGCGAGATTTTAGCCTATCCGGCGAAAAAGTTTCAGCGGCCTTCCAACCGTTGGCCGATGAATTTCAAGCGGACTGGATGATAAAAATCAATAATATTCATACTCGCCGCCGATTGGCCATTTTCGTATCCAAATACGATCATTGCTTGCAAGAATTACTCTGGCGGCATGGCTTGGGGGAATTTGATGCAGAGCTTGCCTTGATAATCTCCAACCACCCAGACCTTAAGCATTTGGCTGATTTGCATCAAGTGCCATTCCATGTGTTTCCCATCCATAAAGACAATAAATTGGAGCAAGAACAGCTAGAAATAGCCCTATTAAAACAGCAAAACATAGACACAGTCATTCTTGCACGTTATATGCAAGTGCTATCATCGCAATTTGTCGCCGAATACCCCAACCGAATTATCAACATCCACCATTCATTCCTACCCGCTTTCATGGGGGGCAATCCTTATAAACAAGCCCATGAACGCGGGGTTAAGATTATTGGCGCAACCAGCCATTATGTCACCGATAATCTGGACGAAGGACCCATTATCGAACAAGACATTATTCGAATATCCCATAAAGATAATTTAGCCGATCTGATCCGAAAAGGCAGGGATTTGGAACGTATGGTTCTCGCCCGTGCCTTGCGTTTGCATTTGCAAGACAGGATTTTGGTCCATGGCAATAAGACGGTAGTGTTTGATTGAGTGATTGTTAGGCCGTTTAACCTCTGCTTACGCTGTTATGAGTTCTGCTGCTGTCAATTTACCGGACTTAAGGCACTATCAACGTGTATTCTGTGTAATATAACCGATCCATGTCCAGAACACCGTTCATATTCGTATCCACGCCAAAGTATAAATAATAGGTTCCGCTCGTAATCATCCTGATATCAAAAAGTGTCAAATTGGTTGCGTTAACCAATGGCCCTTGGTAAGCCGCAGTGATATTGTTCAAGTTCGTGCCTATGTCTCTCCATTGCAGGGGATAGGAGTAGGAATACCAGTGCCCAGAAGTTGGGGAGTATGCCACAAACCACCAGTCGCCATTCACGCCTTGGTAAGGTCCGGGGTCTAGGCTGATGGCGATTTGGTTGCAGTTCTGATAAATACTGGGGGTGGGTGCAAAGAGACCACCTGTCAAAGAAAGATAACTAGGAACGGCAAGGAACCCGTGCCTTTTTTGATTGGAATCAATATAATAACCTACGACATGACCATTCTCGCTGATGCCTCCGGGGGAGGTTTGGGTAGCCCCCGGCACGGCCAGCGTGGTGTAATTCCCACTACTGTAGACAAAACCGCGCATCGTGCCACATGCATCGCTATACCATCCTAAAACTTGACTGTTGGCATTGATGGCTTGTACAGAAGTGTAAGTGGACCCGGGCATATTCAGCGCAATATAATTACCCTCGTTGAAGACAAAGTTAATCAGGATGTTGCTTGCATCCCAGTAATTGCCTATCACTTGACCAGAATCATTGATACCGATGGGGTGGGTTGATTTCGCGCTTGGCGGTGTTAGCGTTTTGTATTGTCCACCGCTGTAGATGAAACCAAACTCACCATTACCATTACTGCTTGTAGGATCGTAACTGTAATTTCCTACGACTTGACTGCTGGAACTATTGCCTAGTTGATCGCTGGAACTAATGCCTAGTGCAGAAGTATAGTTAGCACCCGGTACGTCCAGTATCGTGTAATTACCCTCGCTAAATACAAAACCATGTGTTTTCCCCAAACTATCCAGCCAAGTACCCACAACTTGACCGTCGATACTGATGCCGTTGGCATAAGTGTAAGTGGCTCCGGGTACTGCCAGCGTGGTGTATTCCCCCCTGCTGTAAATAAAGCTGCGCGTCGTGCCTAAGGCATCCCGAAAAATCCCCACCACTTGAGCGTAGGCGCTGATGCCTTGAGCCGAAGTATAGGTCGCCCCTGCGGGATCGAGTGTGCTGTAGTTACCTTCACGATGGATAATGTTCCCGCCACTGTAAATAAAGCCATGCGTGATACCCGATGCATCGACATAGGAACCCACGACTTCACTATTCGCATCAACGCCCGTGGCATTTGTGCTGGCAGAACCTGGCACGTCCAAGGTGATATAGTTGTACAAGACCGCAGAAGTTTCTTGAGCGGTGAAAGCGATTAACAAACCGAATATTAGACTAAATGCTGATTTTAACATGATGTTTATCCCGCTAATTCTTATGACTTGCTTGGATAAGGATGGGTGCAACCAAAATCGGTAGGGTCATATAAACACGGATCGATGACTTGATCCAGTAATGATTGGTCGAATTGGGCTAGGGGGGCATTCGGATAATAAGGGTTGGATTTGTTCGTATCATTATATTTTGGGAGTTTTGTGTTGTAATTCGTTCTCTTTGCGGCTAGTGGGAACCAAGAAAAGTCTGAAACGACCGCTTTTTGTTTCTGGATGCTTTCTTTTGATACGGTGATAACCATTAAATCGGTGGCTACAGTCACATCGCCCGAATACCAAGTGCGGATATTATGCAGGGCCGGATAAATAGTATCATCTTCCGCTTGGAAATGGGTTGCCACGGCAAGCCTTGGAGCTTTCCCTAGTTTGGCGGTTTCGTTAAGGATATAGCCAAGTGCTTTCTCAGGCGTATGTGAATTTTCTTGAACCGTCCTAGCGGTCAGCAAACCCGCCCCGGTGGGGTTTGGATTCCCTCCGTTTTTGATAGCCCAAACCTCGGGGGGAACAACCATCTCGCTGATTAGTACATCCACTCCCTTAGTGCCGTTGGTTGCATTGTTTATCAGAAAACGATTAGGTTTGGTGTCGCCTGTGAAAATCATGGACAAATCATTCCATTCCAATTTGTAGCTGACTGAGCCGTTGCGATCATGCACAGCGGGGAAAAACCATATTTTGACAGTTTTACCCAATTTATCTTTACTTTGGTAAGCCAACCATTTTCCTGATTCAGGTTTTGGAATGGACGGGTTGGTGCTCCAATATCTGGAAGTATCGCCGGTTTGCCAATTTAACTCAGTCGCAAAAATGTCATAGCCATCCCCTTCCGCATCTTCCCATTGAGTTGGTACAAAACTCTGCGATTCGGTATGCCACCGATTCATTTCCCGAAAATGTTGGCAGAAATTCACCGTCCCATCATCATAAGGTTGCTTCGTAATTGGGTCGGGTATGCCTGACGGCGACGGACCCCAGATATATAATGGCGATTTGCCATCCTGTTGTGCCCCGAAGCAATAAATATGGGTTAGGTCGCTGGTATGATCGCCGTGTAGATGGGTGAGGAATATCTTCCTCATCTTGGACATCGGTACTTGCATGGCGCTGTAATTAATAGTGACCCCAGAACCACAATCGAAGACAAACGATTCACCGCTGCCAAGCTCCACAAACACACTGCTGCACACTTGTGTGCGCCGTTGGACTACAGAGGTTCCCATGAAAGTTATCCGCATTTCATTAGGCCCAAGCGGAGTACCAACGGTATAGGGTTTTAATGAATCGAATAAGGAATCCTGCTGTGAAGGGTCATTATTCTTTGGAGTCACGCTTTCGCTAGATTCTGACGTGTTGCTGACAACAGCCAAGCTCCCCAAGGCCGCCCCTGATAATTTTAATATGTCACGTCTACTGACTTTGTCGTTCATTATTGTTAGCTCTAAATAAGGCAATTAAAAAAATATAAAGTAGGCATTATCCGGGTTACGCTGGTTGGCGTAATACGCGGAATACCACTATTGCGCCGCGTAGTAACGGTTTGTTATACAAGATTTTACAATTCATATTCGGCTAGTTTGGCATCCTTGAGCAATTGGCCGAGTGTCCCTATTCTACCTAAAGATGATGTTATTGAACGTCTAATTATTAATTTGGCGGGTATGTTAAGCGGGAATGTCAGATTGGTTCCGCCTTACGGCCTTGCTCACCCTACATGGCTACGGATTGCGCCTTACCACGTTGCTTTTTGCTTTTTTGTTCGGTGTAACCATTAACAAAAGTTTCCAAGGCTCGCACAACCACATCATTGAGCGATACATTTTCTGCCAAGGCTTGCATGGCCGCTTTTTTGTGCAATACAGGGGGAATTCGGACGTTAAATTGCCCCTTTAAAGGTTTCTGTGGCTCTCGACCGAGAATCTTGCAGGTTTCTATGTAATCATCCACTGCCAACTCGAATTCCTTTCGAAGTTCCGCAGGAGACGGGGCTTCATAGGTCACGAGATCGCTTATAAACAAAATTTTACCACGGCAAACATGGCGAGACATGTCTATGTCAACTGTACCCTCATAGCCTTTATAGTTAAGTATATCCATAGTGGCCTCTATATAAATTCATAGGTTTTGAGATGCTCAATCACATCAGCGATACAACCCTTGTCCACGTTTGGCGATGGATGAGGGGCATGGCAAACAATAAGTGCGTCCCTTTCTTTATGGTAGAACTTCCTCCGCGAACCACTTCCTTTCAACATCGTATAGCCCAAATGTTCCAAAATGCCTTTAAGTTCGTCCCACTTGATATCGGATGATGGTGGTTTTGCGCACAATTTCTCCAAGGTTTTGCAGTGCTTTGCCATAATTTATTAGACGAAGATGACTGCTGATAGTAACTGATAAAAGGTTACCCATTGTCGTTTGTTTACATGCAGGCTGTCAAATTTGATGGAGGCTGTGAAAAGAATTTAAGTAGCCTTTTTACGACTCAGTTACCGGGCCGCGAAAAGGAAGCTGGTTAAAGAAGAACAAGCATCATGCGGGACGGTTGAACCGGAGCGGGTTAGGCGGCTGCTTTCCTTTGATGGGATTCTTTCTGTCGAGCTAACATGGCTTGAGTACGTTTCTGCCAAAACTCCAATTGTTCTTCTAAGGACAAACCTGCTATTAACTTTGCAACATGTTCAGCGCCACGCCGCTTTAGCATAACGCATTCAGGTTCACGAATCTTCGTTGTCATAATTGATAACCTCTAATGGAGAATAAATGCCAATCTGACCATAGCCGTTGAGTGTATTCACCGCATTATATTTGGGAATTTTGTCGAAATGTACAATATGCTTGAAATTCCAGCTTATGATAAGGTTGCATTGCGTTACTGTGGCAATTGCGACATGCAAAGCATCCTCGGAAGATTTTGGAGTAACAACACCTGACTTGATGTATTGCTGCTGAAGCAAGAGCATTTCTTGAGTGACTTGAGCAATTTCAGCAACCGCTTCGTAATGGGCGAAAAAATCACGAATCTTCTGGGGTGCTGGCTCTCTCTGCTTCGACAATTGCTGATGTGACAATCGTAAACCGTCCAGCATCTATTTCAGAAAAAAATTTCTTAGTTGCTTCGGCGAACTCTTCATCAAACACCCCGCCAAAAACCGATGTATCAGCACAAATTCTCATATCTTGCTAAGGGTGTTCTTTTGTTTGTATGTAACAAAAATGCTGGACAACAATGTCTAGTATTCGTAGATTTCGCTCCCTTTATCCATTCGGCGGAATACGTCCATGGTTCCGCCTTACCGCGTTGTGACTCAATTGAGCCTAGCCGCATGATCATGGTATCAAATTGTTCGTCATGTCGCGCCAAGGTTGAACGAATGGAACGCAGATGTTTTAGGATCAGATTGGAAATGTTGTCTTCGGTAATGCGACTTACCGCGTTACGAATGCGACTTATAGCGTTTTTTCACAAGACCTGTCCCCGTTCTTTTTTCATAGGTCTATTTAGACTTATTCAGAGCATTTATTTTTTCTTCTAGTTCCTTGATGGTAGATATTAGTTCTCCGTTATTATCAAATGCTCGGTTTTTTTTTGATAGTTGAAGTCGATAAAATAGCCAGTTTGCTAATAAACCTGCCGGAATACCACTCGAAAAGTTAATCACAACGCTAATAATTACCTCGCTAGTAGTCATCCCTAAACTATTAGTTTTAGGCTCAAAAAATATGGAGCAGCCTTCTGGAATGGATTCAAGACCGCTTCCGTCATTCATAAACGAAATATCTCCATTTATAGATTTTATTGTGATTTCTATTTTTTTCATGATGTTATAAGCTCTGTTATGGGTTTTTCCAATTATTTATAATGTTGTGCGTTATCTCAATGTATAGCAATGCATCCGAAGCGGGAGGGTAATTTATATTCATCCAAGTTTTTAAATTCTTAAGGCGTAAAGATGGAGGAGGGTGAAGGTTACAAATTGGTTTCCCATTTTTCCGCTCAACTTCAATTAACCATTCAAATAAAATCCATATTGTGATGAAGTTTGCCCATCTATTAATATCGGCTTTTGAATGTTCGCAAATAGATTTGATTGCAAAAATATCTGCATTATATTCGGCTTCCCAATACTGTTCTATGTGTGAATATTCAATTTCGTTTTTATTAGAATTTGCTATATGAAAACTATATGTATTCATTAAGGAAAAATCACCCCGTGCAATGTGTCCAATTTCATGAAGAGTCACAAACTGAAGAATGATGATTGCTACAGATGACTGAGCGGCAGTTGCAGCGCCATCAATTTGAGGCGGAAGATGCCCAAAAAACACTTCATTTGCGTTCGACCCGCGCGGGGTTAAAAAATGAGAGATTGCTAATTCAAAACAATCGCTTCCAGAAGATTTGAACTCTGCAAAATCACCTTGCATGTTCTCTAAGACAAAAGCCTTTCCGAGAAGCTGTGAGCATATCCATAATCCTTCATTAAGACAAACAATATAACCATCAAGTTGATTACCTGCCGTGTCTTGATTTAAACAATATCCATCAGCATTAGGAAGAGGTAAAAAAATTAATTCGGTAATTTGAAACTTTACATTATCATTTTCATTGATATAATCAGGAATATCTTCTTTTAATTGTTGAGCCAATCTTTCAATATCTGAACTAAGCTCAATTTCATTCGGTGTTTCCAAAATTTGCTTTTCTAATTCAGGATATAAATCAAGTTTTCCAAAATATTCAAGAGTTGCTTTTAGTTTTTCACGTTGTCTATCTTCCGTTCCAGTTTTAATACTTTGCAGTCTCCATCTATCTAACTTGCAATTTTTCACAAGTGTGATTTTGTATTCTTTTCGATCTTTTAGGGAGGACATATTTTGTTAAAAATAAATTATGGATAACGAATATAGTGCCTAATGCCCCCGTTCAGCCGCCCGCGCAGGAGAAGCCAGGATGAACACGTCAAGCATCGACGCGGGTCGGCTTGAACGGCGGGTTAGGTTGGCGGGGCAATGGGACAATGCCGGGGATTCAGGGCTTTTGCTCTTTGCCTTTGTTTTTCATTCGGCGAATCACATCCCTGTATCCGTCCTATGGCCCTGAAATCCATAGAACTTCCGATGGATTGTTGATGACATTTTGCTCTTGTTATCCATTCGGCGCAATACGCGGCGGAGCCGCTATTGTGCCTTACGGCCTTAATTAGAATAAGGGAGGATCTTGCAAAATTCATTAAAGCAAGCTGAATTAGCGGCGGCGAGTGCCAATGGAGGGGAAATAACCTGCCCAAAGTGATACAATTGAAGTTTCTTAGAAAACAATATCTATCGGCAAATGAACAGGTTGAAAGAGA
>CAIOOA010000275.1 GCA_903859815.1 uncultured Methylococcaceae bacterium
CCAGTCACAGGGACGTGAAACTAGAATTTGCCAGTCATGTTTAATCAGACACTTATGAACCGACAAGTTACCGTCCATGGCACTGGATTCCGGCAGTCCATGCCGGAATGACGGCGTTTTAGCCATAATGAGAATTGCTGTTAGCATACCCTTGTTTGAGTACAAAATATTAATAATCTTTAAATGAGCCTCGTTACTTTATTGACACGGCTTTACTGGAAGAAGCTACCGAAGAATGAGAAGATGGTGAAGGCTTAATCACATCGAGAATCTGCTTATGGGTGGTTTGGGCCATAATACTACGATCCATGCCCACTGGAACAGCGGGGCAGAAACTGATGTTCAATTCGATGGAATCGAGCTTCAACAAATTGAGCAAGTGTGACACAAACTCGTCTTCACCAATAAATGGCACTTCCGACTTGGACTCACCTTGATAATTCAAAGCCACTGCTTGTACACAAACACCAGCCAGTTGTGCTGGCTGGAAAAACCTACCATGGAAACGCAGCACAGAATCGCCCCGCGTGGTCGTACCCTCGGGGAACAACAGCAACCGCCTCCCTTGGCGCAACCTCCAAACCATCATTTCCGCCGTGGCGCCCGTCTGAACGGCATCGCCGCGCTTAACGAATAAAGTGCCAATGCCTTGAGCGAGATAGCCTATCACAGGCCAATCGGCAACTTCGCCTTTGGCAATGAACAGACAAGGAAACTGCGAACCCAAGGCGATGATGTCCAACCACGATATATGATTAGCCACTATGAGTTTTGCCTTCGGGTCAAGCTGGCCGTCCATCTGCATGCGAAGTTGAAGAATCTGGCAAACTGTCGCGTTCCAATGCATCACGATCCACTCTTCAATCGCTTGTGAACGTCTACCCAAGCAAACCCTAGACATTGGCATGATGACGGCCACTGCCAAGATACCCAACACAAACATTGCGGCGATTAGTGAAGCTTTAACCCAAGGACGGTAGTTGGGCATGGCTATTTTCCTGTTTAACCTGGAGGAAACGTCTCTCGTAGCGCTCCTGCATCCGCGACAAGTCCAGCAAAATGAAAACATCCATGACATTAAAATCCTCGTCCCAACAAGGCTCGCCGCAAATCCAAGCCCCAAGGCTCAAATAAGCTTGCAATAATGGAGGAATGCCGCTTTCGTCTTGGGTACAGCGTTTATCCGCCGGAATTGGCATCAGCGGTTTTACGGCGAGTTCTGCTGGTCCGAATTGCTTGGGTTCAATTCGTCTATACACCGCTTCCACTGCAAAACCGCTAGGGCCGGGCGGGATACTAGCGCAACCCATCAAATAGTCAAACCTTCCTTGTCGAACATATTCCGCCAGACCGTTCCATAATGTGCCTAGCACAACGCTACCCCGATGTTTTGGATCGACACAGGTTCGACCAATCTCCAGAAAACGTCCCGGCAGCGCCAGTACGCTTTCAAGGGAAAATTCACTCTCGGAATAAAATCTGCCTAAGCGCTTGGCTTGAGTATCCGTCAATAAGCGCGTGGCAGCGACGACATCGCCCGTCTGATTATCGCGCACTAGGAGATGGTCGCAGTAATCATCAATCTCGTCATAATCCAGCCCTTCGACCCTAGAATGAAGATGCGCCCCCATTTCTTCGGCAAATATATGGTAACGCAAGGACTGTGTTGCCCTTATCGTGGCTTGGTCTTGGGCAATTTCTGCCACATAACGACGAGAGCGGCTTGAATGGGAGTTTTGGTTACGTAATGTCATAATGTCTTTTGTCAGTATTTGAATGTACTGACACAATAATGAAACATAATGACAATAATGTTGTAGGCAGATGAAGAATTGGTTACAAGATTATAGGAAATAGTCTTGAGTTTGTAGCCAATGTAATACTTCTGCAATAATCCAGTCTGGGTCATCCAGCGGAAGGTCGTGCCCTCCCCAAGGGTGTGTCGATAAAGTGACACCCCAATGCTCCGCGATAGTTTGTGAACAAACTGGGTTGACCAAACGATCCCCCAAGCTATTAAGCATTATCAAAGGAGATTGGGGGATATTCAGTGGTGGGCGGTATTTGGCCGCAGCACAAAGTTGCCGAATCAGATTCATCCTGGCGAAAGGATGTTGCTGAAAGGCTTTCACCCGCGACTCCACCCGCGTGGAAGCATCATTTCCCAAGTGGGTGGTCAGTGCCAAGATAGCGCTTTCACGCAAACGAACATTATTTTGGCAAGCAATGCCCAATAATTTGGGCCAAATGCGCCAAGACAAACGCTGATGAATGGGGTTAAAACCACGCAAACTGGTATTCACCAACACTAATCCGGCGATGTCCGAGGGATGACGGTGAAGCCATTCCAATGCGACCATTGCACCTAGGGAAATGGCGAATAGATAGCGTGGGCCTATAAGCTGCTTGTCAGCGTTTAACGAATCCTGCCTAACGAATTCCGCCATTGCCGTTATGTCTGTCGGACTTTTTAAACGCCAATGTTTGCCGCTACCCGGTAAATCAGCCAGAAAAATTCCGGCATTGGGAATACTTTCCGCGAAGCGATCTGGAAACTCCTCCCAGTGCGCACTTTCCCTAGCCAAGCCTCTCAGAAAAACCCAGTGCGCGGAAGAATTAAGGTTTTGCATACCAAAGTTTCAGCCCTAGCTGCAAAAGCCGCTCTCGCTCGGAGGGTTTCAAACCTTGCCATGGTTCTGGTGAGCGCACCGCTCGATGTAACAAGTCAAAGAGGAACAAATGCCGCCGTAGCGTCCTTTTCACCCGATGAGGCAAACGCGGGTTAAACATGCCGAGTGAGGAGAATATCTGTATCCAATTCTTCTTGACCCAAAGCCAAGAACCCATTTCCAAGGTGAAGGGTATAAAGTGACCGTCCGGCTGAATCTGACGATATTCATCATAGACATAATCCCATAAGTCTCCATGCGCGAGGTATTGGCGACTTTGCGGTTCAATACAGTAAATGTGGTTAGGATGCACTTGATCGAGCAAATGCTTCAAAGCAATGACTTCTGGTAGATCAGGCAGTGGCATCCGGTTTTTCGCGAAGGGAAACCATAAACGGTCGAACGTGCCATAACCAGAATGCACGTCTATGCTAATCGCCACTTTGGCGGGGAATATTTCCCTCTTGACAAAATCAACAATGGCTTGAGATTCCAACTCCATGGGAGCGCCTTCCATCCCCCGATACCAAGGGAGACGCGGCGTGAGCCGATGGCCACCAAACAAATGCCAAGACGAAAGTCCCTCCGCCTGAACCGGCGCATTGCGCATCAAATCAACATTATTTCCGTTGGATCGGCGCTGAAGGTACATACCCACCGGATTGACTATAGGAACCAGCAATAGCCTGGTGGTTGTCAGCATTTCAATGGTGACGCGATCCCATCGGGATAGTTCTAGCAAGGTCCGAAGATACGACATCACCACTTGCGTACCAATCCGCTCCAAACCATGGAACCCGCCGAAAATCGCAAAAGTCGGCAAGCTTGGATCATCGGGACCGAAACGAAACGCGAGCAAGGGAAAGGACTCTTCCGCATAATTCACTTGAGCCAACACATCGACCTTCGCCAATTGAAGTGGAGATTGCAATGCATGTTCCGCCAAAATCAACAGTTCTCGCATTTCGGGCAGTCCGCGCATCTGTGAGCGGGTGAGCTTGGGAAAACAGGATTCAAAAGGCAGTGATAGATTTTCCAAAAACGTCGGCTCGATTGCTTTAATAGGCTTACGGAGTTACCATGAAAATCCGCCAAGCTTGGCAGGGTTTGGGATTAGGCTCTCAAACTACACTTGACCATGCGCTCAAGCAGTAGCATGGCATGATAAGTTGAATCCGTCGTTTGTTCCAGGTTTCCCAAAATCTCGGTCCAATTTGCCTCATCCACCAAAGGGAGCGTGTTACTCCGACGCTGCATTTTCCTCCACTCGTGGTAGACTAGATCAGCCTTTTCTTCCCTCCATTTTAGAGCTTGTCGGGAATCGGTGATGCTTGCCAATTCATTATTTGGATATTGTGCTATTTCGTCATTTAGCATTGCAAGCATGGACAGCAGTATCGCAGTAAGCTCCATTGCTGCATCCTCAATTCGTTTAGGCATGCAAATATCAATGAGGCGGGCAGTATCATTCATTCCGTCAACAATATCGTCCAATCGCTTGATAAACAACTCAGCTAGATGGTTCAACTCAAGATGAGTTATTAATTCTAGCGCAGAGTATGCCTCTGCTGTCAGTTTATCGCCTATTTCCTCCAAGCTTTTTACCCTTTCAATATAAACATCGGGTTCATTCAGATTTGAGAAAAGTTGGCTCAACGCTTGACCGCATTCCAACGTATTATCAAGATGATCCTTATAAATAAACTCTAAGTATCTGGGTGTATCACAAGCCAAACTATCATCATTCATGATTGCATCACAATATATTATTTCACTGTAAAAATTTATTTAAACTGCCGTTTTGGTTGAACCCACACCAGATTGCGAATAAACAATCAGGTGTGGATCAATTCAATTGCAGTTGGCTGTCTTTAACCAAGTGGACAAATCCCCCAAGTCTTTAAGGACACCATCGGAGCCTTGAAAATAGACATGACTGTTATCAGAAGAGACACCCACATAGGATTTAGTTTGGCCGTAGAACCGATAAGTGTAAGGCGGGGAGATTTGGGTCGCTGAACCTGTCGGCAAGAATAGACCCGCATATTTGGGTGTTGTCTCGGCCCAATCGAATAAACATTGCTCCTTGGTCGTTGGGTTCAACTTGACCGCATTGGCAGTGCTAGACGGAACACCCGCCAGCGTGGCTTGCGCAATCTTGAAGAACACATCGGTGTTGTCCATTACACCAGTGAACAATTCAGCACCTAATCCCATGGCTGACAAAGGAATGTCGGTCGCAGTATGGACGGCTTGATCTCCGGGCACTTGGCCCGTGATAAAAAAGCCGGTTGCACTATTGCGGACACTGGGATTGACCGGATAACTGCTGAGGTTGGGATGCGGATTGTTATTGCCTGCTTTGACGAAAGGTTGCTGCGAATCCTGTGCCGGTTGCGGATTGCTCAACCAAGTTTCGTAACGGTCGGCGTTAGCTCCGTAACCGATCAACATTTTGTTATCAATGTCAGTCGTCACCGGGAATCCGTCCGGGCTATTGCTATAGCTTGGGAACTTAGCAGCATCGTAATTGCCCACCACCGGATTGCTAGGCGTTGCTCCTGACGCAACGGCAGTTTGGCTACCATCGCGCATGATGCTGGTCTTAGAGCCAGTGCCTGCTGGAGTAGCGGCGGCGTTGCTTGCCAAGGTGGCAGCGCTGACCGTCGAAGCCCCGATGATGGCAGCGCCGGAACATTCATGGTCGGCGGTCACTATCACCAGTGTGCCGGGGTTCGCTTCGGCGAAATCTTTGGCAACTTGCACGGCGTGGTCAAATTCAATGGTTTCCAATATCCAGCGATCCGTGTCCATTAAATGCGCTTGTTTGTCGATGGAAGCGGCTTCGATCATGGCGACAAAACCATTGGGGTTCTTCGCCAATACTTGCAAGGCTGCACTCGTCATTTCATCCAACATGGGTTGATCCGGCAATCCATAATCGTCAACCACGGTGGATTTACCGCGACGCTTCCCGATTTTGTCCAAAGCCACATTCATGTTTGACCAAGCAAACAAGCCAAGCAGCTTGTTGGGTGTGACAGAGGTGACAGAATTCAACGTGGCGCGGTCGGGTGCATAGGCAAACCCTGCGGCTTGGAAATCACTGAGCAGATCGCGGTTGCTGTCCAATTTACCCTCCGCCGCTCCCCATCCAGTGACTACGTCACTTGGCAGGACATAGTCGGAGCCATGAGTTCGTTGCGAACCGTTAATAATGTTGTAAGTTCCAGACACTGGCTGAACCGCATTGGTGGAATTAGGCAGAAACCATTTGCGTCCACCCCCCATCAACACCGTCAAGCCGGTAAGATTGCTATCATCCAAATACTGATCGACGATGCCTGTGCCGGCACCCCGGTTGGCGGTGTGTACAGCGTTAGCCGCCGGGGTGGCATCGAACACGTCTGCCGTGGTGACAATACCTAGAGATTTTCCCTGTATTCGGTGCAAATATTCTGATAGGTATTCAATCCTTGGGTTGTCGAATGCATTGGTTGTATCATCAGGGAAAACGCCTTCCTGATTGTTTTGCCCCTTGTTGCCATTGACGTAGTTGGACATGCCGGGCGCGGAGTCAGTGACAATGGAGTTCAGCGAAGAGGTCATTACCATCCCGGTAAACGGGAACGTGTCCATCGCCAGTTTGCCTTTGGCTTTGCCTTGAGCATACCCCTGCGAGACGATACGGGCCGCCGTGCGATGGGCAGCACCCATGCCGTCACCGAGCAGGATGATGATGTTCTTGACTTTGTTTCCTGATAGCGAGGTGCCGACGATCTCAAAATTGCCCTCCTTAGTGACGCTGGACCCATCGCTAAAGGTGGCTGTGACTTTTAGTGAGTGGATGCCTGGAGTGCTATTGGAATAGGCGCGAACCGAGGCCACCGCGCTGCCAGCAGTTAGCCCACTGACCAAGCCCGTGGTAACTAAGCTGGTTGTACCAGTGGCAGGATTGACCGGAGTGCCGTCCACGAGAAAACTAACCGAACTGACCGTCTTGCCGGCATCCGGCTGAACCGTCGCTTGCAGGTCAAAGCGCTGACCGGGAATGAAGCGCGAAATAACCACCGAGGGGGCAATCGTCAAATCGCTGGGAGGGGTTAACCGTGAAATTGTTGCCGCCTCACTGGTATTGGCGGCAATACATAGCATTGCTGCGACGGTTGCGGCAACAATATGACGCAAATGGCGATGTTTGGACATTTCTTAGTCTCTCCCGGTAATTTGAGGTTATTGGCTTAACAGAATAGGTTTAAATGTTCGGAGCGTTGGCTGCATGATTTGTCAGTTTGGAGGTTTTCTTTGCCTGTACTGCCTGTGCATGGCTACCATCTAACAGTTTCCTTGATAATTCTGGATCAAGTTTTAAGCGGATTGACGAGACCCGCCCATCCGATTCTTCTCGATTGCCTAATTCCAGAGTGCCAATCAGTTTCAGCAACCCCGAAACATGCGGAACAACCCAGTTTTCCCCGTTCTCGATATGGACAAATAAAGTCGTTGCGGGCATGTCATCCGCTGGCCCATCTTCTTTTTCAGCCATGGACACAGCGAGTGGAGCCAGGATAAACGGACCTGCCACGGGTTCTTCGGCGTTGACCATGTAGCCTATAATCCGCACCTGTTTCCCATTCAAGCTAAGAAGTTTTTCCGTAGGTTCCAATCCATGGGGACCCATCGGCATTTTAAAAAATTCTCTAAACTTGATATCAACTACACCCTTGGGGGGCGAGCTAATATTGCCCCTGAATTGCAGCATCGAAGCAAACCGTTTACTGTCTAATTGTTGAATGCCTTTTTCTGCGGATGAATGATGGGCGGCTGATACGGGATTTATCAGCAAGGAGACAAGTAGCGCAGCAATGGCGTTATGAATGAACAGTTTGCGGGAAGGCTTTATCAACATCAGTCAAAATCTTAAGTGATTAATTTTCTGAGCTGAGCATACCTAGCGAATGTTACGGTTTTAGGAAGATTTGGTGACAACTGTTGCCGCACAGATACACTAAGTGCTGAACAGCTTGCTTATCGACAGAACTCAGAATGAGCAAAGGGTTGATAAATTCAAGGATCGCATTGCCTGACATTCATTGGCAAGACAATGCGACAATTCAAACTTAAAACATCACCTTGTTAAGAGAATGACCGTTTTCTGCCTGTCGCCATCCATCCCAACCAACCCGCGCCAAATAACCATAAGGTTCCTGGAAGCGGAATAATTTGAGATTGGAAAGTTGGGCAATGGACACTTCTTCCTTTACAATGACTGGTTGGAACTGTCAAACCTAAGCTTATTATCGACCTATTATTGACTGTATGATTTTATGAAGAAGCGTGTATTAATTATGTCTGCGGGTGCCGGATCGGGTCACATTAGAGCAGCCGAGGCTTTGGAAAAGTCGTTTAAATCCGATACTAGGGTGGAGGAAGTCTGCAATAATGACGCACTAAAATATACTAATAAATTTTTTCGCGATTTCTATTCCAAGCTCTATACCTCTCTAGTGAAATCCGCTCCCAACTTCTTGGGCTGGTGGTATAAAACCAGCGACGAACCTTGGCGCACTGATCGCATGAGACATATGATTGATCGGCTGAATACCAAGCCACTGGTTCGTTTTATTAGGGATTTTGAACCACATATAACCGTTTGCACCCATTTCATGCCAGCGGGGATTATCAGCCATCTCATTGCCACCAAACAATTGCAAGCACGGCTGTCCATCGTGGTGACAGATTTCGATTTTCATGCCATGTGGTTGTCGCGGTCATTTCACCGTTATTTTGTAGCCATAGACGAAACCAAGGCACATTTAGAAATGCTAGGGATTCCAGAAGAAAGGATCACCGTATCGGGAATACCCATTGACCCAGTATTTCAACAAGCGGTGAATATTGAAGAAGAAAGGGCCAAGCTAGGGCTTAACCCTGACAAGCCAGTTTTACTCTTGTCGGCAGGGGCCTTTGGACTTGGGCCCACCGAATTCATGGTGGAGCGCTTGTTCAATCTGAATCATGATGCTCAAACGCTGGTCGTATGTGGTCGTAATGAAGAATTGAGGCAACGCTTGCTTGGCTTGACCCGCGAACACAGCGCTCAATTTAAAATCCTAGGGTATACCGACGAAATGCACAAACTGATGAAGGTTTCCAATATTTTCATCGGCAAACCCGGTGGTTTGGCCTCGTCAGAGGCTATTGCCTGTGGACTCCCCATGTGTGTGGTCACTCCCATCCCCGGTCAAGAGGAAAGAAACAGTGACCATCTACTCGAAGAAGGCATAGCCGTCAAATGCAATGACCTTACCACCTTGGCATTCAAATTGGACCGGTTATTGGATGACCCACCACGCTTGGCGCTCATGAAAGCGAACGCTCTACGCTTTTCAAATCCGACAGCATCGCAAACCATTGTCAATACCTTGCTGGATGACCAATTACCCCCACTTGCCTTTACGAAGAAGCAAAGGGCGGCCATTGCCTTGGCAGCAGGTCCAGAATGAAAGCCCCTCAATCCGAAAATGATGGGCAGGATTCCAAGCAGCAAGAATTTCTCTGGGGGGTATCCACTTCGGCCTACCAGTCTGAAGGAGGCTATAACGGGGTAAATCAGCCGCAAACTAACTGGGCTAGGGCTGAGAGAGAAAAGGATGTGGCCCCATTAGGCGATGCTGCCGATTTTTGGCAACGTTATCCCCAAGATTTTGCATTATGCAGAGCAATGGGATTGACTGCTTTTCGCCTAAGCTTGGAATGGAGCCGTATCCAACCCAGTCTGTCCAACGAAACCGAAAATCCACCTTGTTTCGACAGGTCTGCGCTCGATCACTATGCTGACATGTTAATCGAGTGCCGGAAAAACGGCCTTGAGCCTATCGTCACTCTTCATCATTTTGTACATCCGGCATGGCTAGGCGATGACCCATGGCTGGAACCCACCACAATCAATCATTTCACCCGGTATGTGATAGACTCCGTCCGTCATGTCAACAATCAGTTAGTCAGCAAAGGCTATTCCCCAATACGGTATTATATCACCATCAATGAGCCTAATATGCTGATATTCAATACTTATCTAGGCAATCAATTTCCTAGCTCGGCAACAGGGGGAGTCAAATCGGCCATTAAAGCTTGTTGCCAACTGTTGAGCGCCCATATCAGCGCTTACAATAGCATCCATGACCTCTATGAAGCGCAAGCTTGGGAAACCCCCATGGTGAGTTTAAATAACTATTGCAGTGATCTTTATTGGGCAGACAAACTACTGCTGGATTTACTCACATTGCGCGAAAACAAGATTTCTTTGAATTCCGCTAATATTCACATTAAAAATAAAAGAGCAGAATTCAATAAATCATTGAAATCAGAAAATATTCCACTGAAGAAAAATCTTTTTTGTTGGTTTGGAACATTCTGCAAAAATGTGATCGATAAAATGTGTAGCCATAATTTTGATATTGCTGGGTTCGAATCGTTCACCCATTATTTACTAAATTCTCCTCGTGAGAAACTTTTAGATTATATCGCGCTAGATTATTACGATCCATTTTCTGCCCATGTTTTCCGGCCACCCTCATTTTATGACCATGAATTCAAAAACAAATCCATCACTTCTTACTTAATGAATTCCATATCCAGTAAATGGTGGGATTGGCATGTGCTTCCGCAGGGTTTACACTTTTTCTGCCGATATTATTCCCATGAGTTTATGGGTAAGTCAATACTGATTGCAGAGAATGGCATGGCGCTACGTCGCAAAATGGACAATCAAACGTCCCATAGACGTGATCGAGTAACTCGTAGCCAATTCATAAACTTGCATTTTCAGCAGATACTCAAAATGTTAAATGAAAATATTCCATTGATCGGTTATCTACATTGGTCACTTTTTGACAACTATGAATGGGGCACTTACACTCCCCGCTTTGGGATCTATTCAATCGATTATAAAAAGGGATATGATCGTATAGCTGAGGATCATCATGGAGATTTTCCGTCAACAACATATGAAACACTAATTAAGCAATTCAAAGCTGAAACCTCATGAAAACAATCATAACATCCGCCTTACTGAGCCTTTTCGTCATCAATAATTGCGCTTTTGCCAACGATGATATTAAACCGGGTCTATGGAACATTTCCCTAGAATCAGGCGTAGCCGCATCGCCAGATTGGAAACCTCAGCCTTTCGTAACTAGCCAATGCCTGACGGAAGCCGATGCCCAGAATCCTGACCGATTATTATTGGGCATGGGTTCGTCAGGTGCTACGGGTTGCGACTTTTTGAACCGTCAATATTCAGGCAACACCCTGACGTTTGAAGTCAGTTGCGCAGGAACTTTGGGCATCAAGGGTCATGGACAAGTCACTTATTCAGCCACCCGCGTGGATGGCTTCTTGAATATATCAACGGGCGGGGAAATTAAAGTCGATATGCAGAACAAAATCCATGCGACTTATTTAGGCGATTGCCCTGCAAACGGTGGCGGATTGCCGTAATTTTGGCTTTATATCATTAATCTGTATGATTTAATTCCACAGTCGCCGGATCAAATCATCCCGATCCATTTTCCCATGCGCCGCCACATCGGCAAGAATTGCAGCCAATGTACCCACTTTCAAAGGATCGTGTGCCGGAATAGTGATGTGATGCTGGATTGGTGAATCTAAAGTTAGCCTTAAATGGCTGCCGGTTTGACGAGTAATTCGATAGCCTAGCCTTTCCAATGCCTTTGCCAATTCAGCCCCGGATATATCACGGGGAAGTTTCATGCCGCGATAACCTCGTCCCTGACAAAATGCAAACGGATAATGCTTGGGCCTTGATCTTCGTCAAAATGACAATGCACTGCGTCACGCACACAGGCTTGCAATGCTTCTTTGGTATCCGCTTGGGTTATGATGGAAGCACCTAAAGCCTTGGCGATATAACCCCCATCTGGATCTTCTTCGACCACAAAAATAATTTCTTTCATAGGATATTTCTTTAAAGTGTAAATGAACGAAGAGTTTCATATAATTATTTTCTTTACACCACGCGCCGCAAGATGTAAAGAAAATAGTATAAACCATCCGTTCCGGTAGCGGATACAGGGATGTGATCCGCCGAAAAGTGGACGCATCTACACCAGATTTGCGAAATTCGTCCATAGTTCACATTCGGCGGAACCCATCCATAGTTCCGCCCTACGAGGGCTGGTTCCGACTTACGGCCTTAAATCCTGAAAACGAATACCTTGTGTTAATGGCTCACTCGCTGCTCGCCTTGCAAGTCATGGTTTCTGGCTTCTGGGGGTAAGGGTTCATTTTTTAACAGGCCAGCAACGTACAAAAAAAGTTTTGTCGCTTGCGCTTCTGTCAGGCGAACATTGCGCATATCTTTGATAAAGGTTTTGTGGCGTGACAGCGTTTTCATAGAACATCACAGTCACGTTGCAATTGGTCAAGCGTGATGCTTTCCAGATTTATTTTTGCGCGAACATCCCGCATGGCGGCTTGGGTTTGCTCATTCGGCACAGCATCATCGATTTCGGCACACCGGATAATATCTGAATTTTTGGTAAATATTTCATCAATGGCAAATGAAATTAACTCAGAGGTGTTTTTGTTGAGTATTTTTTCCAATGTTTGCAGTTTTTCGATGTGTTGACGGTCGAGTTCGGTGATGATTTGCATGGTTTGTCTCTGATAGAGGGGCTTAGAAATTAAATAGAGCGTCTAAACTGTGTCGCGTTTTGAGATTCCTTTGTGGATTCGGGACGTAGAACGTCCGGTGCGGCATTTCCACGCAGAGTGTGAGAACGATTTCAAAAGTGGACGCATCAACCGGATTGGCGTAATTCATCCATAATTCCCATTGGTCGGAACCCGTCCATGGTTCGGCCTTACGCGAAAATAACTGCGCCCAATGATTGCGACTTACCGCAATTAATTCCAATCCACCAATTCAAACGGCAAACCTCCCGATAGCCTGAACACTGAAAAATCGGTTTTATCGACGGTTAGAATTCGCCGTTCTTTAAGCGAATCTGCCAGCCAGATTAAGGCTGCATCGGTTAAGTCTAAATCTTGGTCGGCATATTTATCAAGGTATCCGGCGATACTGAGATATTCACTGGTCGGAATTTCGATGACTTTCATTCCACCACGGCTAACCCACTTGAGAATTTCTTGCTTGCCCTTCGCATCAAGAAAGTAACAAGTTTCTGTAATAACTGGTGCGACTGTCAATAAAGCTGCACGATTGTTGCGCAAAAAACGGATGGCTTGCGGGTGCAAGGCATCGCGGCGAATGTATAAGGCGACCAGAAAGCCTGTGTCAACCAGCAGATTCGCCACGGAATTTCTGCCTGAGTAACTGTTTGCTGTTGCGGGCAATGTCCCCGGAATGGGTTTCATCTGCACCGAACCCCGCTTTACCCAATTCATAGGCATTGGGCATCTGATCTTGTGCGGATAAAAATTGTTCTAATGCCTGTGCTATGGCTTGGTCTTGGGAAATCGCATGATTCGCGCAATAGCTATTAAGTGCCTGTTCCATCGGTTGTGGCAAATGAATGGAAAGAGTCATGGTTGTTTCCTTATTTGAAAAAATTTCAGCCATAATTTCTTACGCCATGCGGAGCGGAGCGGAGCGTAAAGAAATGAGTATAAACCATCTGCACCTGTTGTGCCGATAGGTCAATAACTGGATTTCAATCTGGTAACGCCGTCCCAGCAATTCTCATTATGGCTAAAATGCCGTCATTCCGGCATGGACTGCCGGAATCCAGTGCCATGGATGGTAACTTGTCCGTGCATAAGTGTCTGATTAAACATGACTGGCAAATCCTAGTTTCACGTCCCTGTGACTGGATTCCTGCTTCCCGGCAGGAATGACGGGTAATATATCAACGCTTTGC